>CALVBV010000110.1 GCA_944325815.1 Candidatus Gastranaerophilales bacterium | reverse complement strand
AACAGCAGTTCAAATAACCTGAACTACTCAGACAGCGGGCTTGCAGTCACGGGCAGCACAAAGCTTGATGACATCAACGGCTTCACCAAAGGCGGTGCCATCCTTATCCATAAAAATAACGGCACCACCGCGACCATAACCGTGAACGCAACCCAGACTTTAAGCGACTTTTTCAGCCAGATAGCCGGCTATGGACTCTCCGGAACCGTGGATTCGTCCGGAAAAGTAACCATCACCGGCACGGGCGATACATACCTTCAGGCAGCAAGCGGAGGGTCAGACCTCCTCACCGCACTTGGTTTGGGAACAGTTAACAAAAATACCCAGACCATCCACTCCAACGGCACCTCCTCCGTGCTCACGGAAACAAATACCGTGGCCGCCTCCGGAAGCACAACATTGCAAAACCTCTCCGATACATCAGGCGGAAAAGTAAGCTTTAACTCCTCAGGACAAGCCTCGCTTATCCTGAGCACAAACTCCGCAAGCGGAAACCAAACATTTACACTAAACTTCTCCAAAACCCAAAACCTCGCAGATGTGTTCGACGCACTCGCTAACTACGGAATAAACGCAAGAATAGATTCCAACGGCAAAATCACCGTCTCCGGAACCTCCGTAACAGACTTCGATATCTCCGGAACACTCGGTACATACTTGATGGGCTCATATAATAAACAGTACACAACCTCCGTATCAAATAACAGAAGCACCATCCTTACCCAAAGCACAACCGCCGCAATGACAGATGATACACTCCTCTCAACCTTCGGAATAACTTCAGGTAATATCTACCTCATGAGCGAAGGGAATCAGGACGAAACAATTAACCTCACCGGTATCCAAACAATAGGCGACTTCCGTAACCTCCTCTCACAATACGGATTCGTAACAAGCATCGACTCCCAAGGCAGGCTCTCAATCTCCAACTCTCAAGGAGACTACTTGACAGCAGGCTCTTCCAATATCCTCACTAAACTCGGAATAGACGACTTCACAGTACTCGGAGTCGCACAACAAAGCTCTGCTTTGGAAGAAACGACTGTTAACAATATATCAATAAATATGAACTCCAAAATAGGAGACCTTACAAACTCCTCCGGAACCGGCCTCGGTATCACAAGCGGCAACGTCTATGTCTATAAAGACGGAGTCAGAAATACACTCTACATAGACGAAAACTACACTCTCCAAGACCTGGCAGATAAACTCGCTCAATACAATATTAACCTCGGTATCTCCAACGGTAAAATCTACCTCGAAGGAATCGGAGATTCATACATAACAACGGACGGACTTACATCCGCCTCAAATATCTTATCAAAAATCGGACTTACATCCTGGACAACAACTTCTAAATCCGACTCCAAAACTCTTACTTATACCCAAAAATCAAACGAAGTTATCACCGGAAATACCAAACTCTCAGAACTCCAAAATAAATCCGGAACAAAACTCGGTATTACTGCCGGTAGTTTTAATATCTATGAAAATGGAGTTAAACACACAGAAACTATAGATAGCGATACTACCATAGATGACCTGATAGCTACACTACAGATGTACGGCATAAACGCCAATATATCCTCAACAGGCTCTATAACACTATCCTCAAACGGAAATTCGTACATAGAAAACGGAACCTCAAATATAGCATCTAAATTGTTCTCTGACTGGAAATTCTCCAACTCATACACAAGCTCCCCGCTTACCAAAACAAACGAGGTTACTAAAGCCGTTACTAGAGATACTAAACTCTCCGATATCAACGAAGGTACCTTCCAAGCAGGTATGATTACAGTTATTCACGACGGTATCCAAACAGATATCGCACTCACCGCTAACGATACTATCGGTACTTTTATCGACCAGCTGGAAATGTACGGATTTAATACAATGATTAACGAAAACGGACAACTGATAGTTAAAGCCAATGGAAACAGCACGCTTAAAAACTACACCGGCTCGGGCGCTTCTAATATCCTTACTATACTCGGACTCGAAGAATCCGACTGGATTAATACCAATACATACCAGAGCGCTGATTTGAACGTTATCGACAAAACAACTTTCGATACCGCAGCTGACCTCGATACTAAACTGTCTGATCTGGGAGTTACTACAGGCGAATACTATATTTATAACAACGGGGT
The DNA here is from genome assembly GCA_944325815.1 of Candidatus Gastranaerophilales bacterium. Lineage (GTDB taxonomy): Bacteria > Cyanobacteriota > Vampirovibrionia > Gastranaerophilales > Gastranaerophilaceae > CAG-196. The sequence continues at coordinate 2,291 of CALVBV010000110.1, read as the reverse complement.
TAAATATACCGCACTTATCTCCTCCGATGAAACACTCGGCTCACTTATCGATACCCTCGAAAAGTTCGGATTAGATACCAGCCTCTCCGGAGATAAAGATAACTCTGTTCTTACTATCCTCGGACACGGAAACTCCTACATCGCTAAATCAAACAGCGCTACTAACTCCTCTAACGTAGTCGAAAAACTCTTCGGAAATAACCTCAATACTAAATATGAATATACCTCCGATAAACAAACCTCCGAAGTCGTTACAACATACACCCCCGCAACCGAAGATACACTCCTCAGCTACTTCGATACCCCCTGGGGAGGAACTACACTTAAAGCCGAAGGACAACTCTCCGTTACAGTCAACGGCGTGGATAGCATTATAGAAATTACCGCTGATGAAACAATCGGCTCGCTTATTAATAAATTCAAAGCGCTCGGACTGGAAGCTACACTCTCCGACGGACAATTGATGATTCAAAGCGGATACGATACTTTTACTATTAACTCCAACGGAACTACTTCAAGCCTGACTAACCCGAATACTAAAATCGGATTAACCTTTAAAGATGACCTCGGCGGTTACGTCGCAAGCGTCGATACAGTTATGGCTACTACTACAACCGTGGAAGAAAGAACTCTCTCCGTCGCTAATTACGCAGATCTGTCCACTAAACTCGGACTCTTGAATATCTCTGACGGAACCCTGAGCGTCTATAGAGACGGACAAAAAGCTACTATCCAAATAGACTCCGATGATACATTCGGAAACCTGAGAGCAAAACTCGCCGCTGCTTTCTCCGACTTGGAACTCGAGTTCGAAGACGGATACCTCAAAATTTACTCTAAAGACGGAAAAAAAGTCGAAGTCGGCGCTACAACAGATTCATCTAACTTCTCAGCAATTACCGGAATTACTAACGACGGAACTGGTACAGTAAAAAGCGCAAGAGCCCTCTATAGGGTTAATAACGACTCCCTCGTTACTACATCAGGACTCTTTAGAAGAGGAAACGTTAAAGAAGGTACCTTCTTTATCGGAAACGCACAGTTTACTATAGATAAAAATACAACACTTTCTAATATTATCTCCCAAATTAATAACAGCGAAGAGGCTAATGCTACAGCCTACTGGGATAATATCGACGGCAAACTCGTTATTCAATCCAGAACAACTGGCTCTGCATATATTAACGTCGAAGCCGGAACAAGCAACTTTACCGATATTATGGGACTGACTACATCAGAATGGAACGCCGACGGATCCCTGAAAGTCACCAGAATGAACGCCGCCGCACAAGATATCGGCGATAACGCAATGTTCTCTATTAACGGTACTAACTATACCTCAACATCCAACACCGTTACAAGCGATGTCTCCAGAATTAAAGGCTTGACAATTAACCTTAAAGGACTCTCAGAAGGCTCTGTCGTTACACTTACCGTTGAAAAAGATAAAGAAACCGTAGCAAATGCTCTCTCAGACGTCGTCGACGCATATAACGAACTTATGAAAAACGTCGACGAAGCTATCGCGGCTAACGGAGACCTGCACGGAGAAACTACATTAAAACTTATCAGAAACCAGCTGAGAAATATGATGACCAGCTCTGATGCCGGAACTACCGTGTTTAGAAACCTCGACGCCATCGGTATCTGCGTCGATGCCGCAAGCGCTAATAATATCTCGACAGATAATATAATCAACCTGACTTTTGATAAAGACAAGTTCCTGGAAGCCTATGAAGCTGACAGCGCTGCGGTTAAAGCACTTATCGTCGGAAGCGATAACAATAAGGGCGTATTTAATAAGGTGGAAGAACTGCTTGAATCTGCGCTGACATCAGTCTCCGGATACTTTGAATCTGCGAACAGATCGTTCGACAGAGAGATTGAAAGACTGGATAAGAAAATCGTTAACGCCACAGAAGATATGCAAAGATACAGAGAAAGACTAGAAGCTAAATTCTCTTCTATGGATATGCTTATCGCAAGTATGCAGCAGCAATACGCCTCCTTCCTCGGCACAAGTTCGGGTACTTATTATCTGTAAATAAAAATGGGGGGGGTAAATGTATTGGGCTGGCAGGTCTGGGCGACAAGCTTGATGTCCTCCGGAAAGGGGAGGGGTAAATGTATTGGGCCGGTTGGTCTGGGCGACAAGCTTGATGTCCTCCGGAAAGGGGGGTAAATGTATTGGGCTGGCAGGTCTGGGCGACAAGGGAACGGGTAGGGTAGACTTCAGTCTACCACATTACAGAAAGGTTTAGAAGTTGAGTAGTTTAGGAGTTGAGGAGAAG
>CALVBV010000109.1 GCA_944325815.1 Candidatus Gastranaerophilales bacterium | reverse complement strand
TTGATGTCATCAAGCTTTGTGCTGCCCGTGACTGCAAGCCCGCTGTCTGAGTAGTTCAGGTTATTTGAACTGCTGTTCGTGTAGCTCGTCTCGACGCTGGTGGTGTAAGAATTTCCGGAACCTTGTTTCAATTTGAGTGCTGATGCGATACCGGATGTCATACCTTTTATGAATGAAGTTCCGTTAGGAGAGAGAGTCAGTTTTCCGTTTTGTACATCACCTGAAATACCGTATCCTGCAAGCGACAGAATCATATCACCTACGGTTTTGTCGGAAGTAATTGTTATTTTGTATTCAGTGCCGTTAGAGACGACTGTAATGTAGCCGGTCGAGTTGAACCCGATTTCTGCGAAAGTTGTGCCTGTATTAAGGGTCGCAGTGGTGTTAACCGCGCTGATTTGGTCTGAGTCGGTATTAGTATAAGAGCCTCCTGATACGATATTATAGCTAGAGCCGTTTCCGATTTTGAGTTTAAGTGCATTTTGCAATCCGGAAGACATAGCTTCAATATAGCTGTTGGAATTCCCGCTGAGCGTAAGTTTTCCGCCTGAGACAGAGCCGGAGATACCGAGAGCGGAGAGTTTATTGAAAAGATTATCGACTGTATCGGAAGCCGAGATAGTAACGATTTTTTGAGTACCGTTTTGTTTAACCGTTATATATTGATTGGAAGTTATACCCAGACTGCTCATCGTAGTGGAGTTATTAAGCGTCACGGTTGTAGTGCCGTCGGCTTCGAGGTAGTCGGAATTGGTGTTTGAATAAACAGTATCGCTTGTTACCTGGTAGGTATGCCCTTCACCTATTTCGATTTTCAGGATAGAATCGAGATTGTTTGACATCCCGCTGAGATAATATTCTCCGTCTAAATTGTTGATAACCAGCCTTCCGTCAGAAGTTATTTCTGCTTCTATATGCCCGCTATTAGGTGAGCTTTCAAGTAAACTTGCTAATTCACTTAAAGTTGTGCTTTCTTTTACTGTAATCGGCAACATAGTTATTGTTGGACCGGATGTTTGATGTGATTTCGTAAAGTGTATTGTTGCTTCTCCGGACAATCCGAGTTCTCCCAAAGTCGTAAGTCCTGTGGCCGTCACAGTTGAGCTTCCGCCTCCGAGGACGTCAGAGTCGGTGTTCCCCCAGGTGCCGCTTCCGGAGGACGAGGAGGGAGATTGGTAGGATTTACCCTCTCCGGCTTCGAGCTTGAACAAGTCAAGTATCTGCTGATCTGCGGATTTTATATACGCACCACTATCTTCAATAGTAATCCTCCAGTCTAGTGTGGTTCGATATACTAATCCTGAATCGCTGAATTTGCTATAGACATCGCTAAGAGTATCAGTTGTACTCAGTGTAATCGTTTTGGTAACCCCATTGTCAACAACGACAACCTTTCCGTTAGCTTCTAAACCTAAGGTTCCAAGAGTAGTTGCCGTAGTTATAGTTGGAGTGTTACCTAAAGAATATGATTGTTTAAGTGCGGTAATCGGAGACATAGCATCACCATCAGGGCTCCACAAGCTGCTATCAAAGCCAAAATCTCTTGCCGCCTCTACAACACTTGATACAGTTGTCGTACCGGAAGGTCCCATGGCTCCTACAATACCACAATTTCCGGATATCAAAGACCCATCGAATGACAAATCCGTACTCCAGCCCATCTCACTTGGTGTAATAATTACATTATTGCTTCCGGCATCAAAACCACCTGTTCCGGCATTACCCAGAAGCATATAAATATCACTGCCAACATCTGAGAGAACTTGCCTATTATCTACAATAACATTTTCAAGCATCAAATAATTTTCTTCTCCGCCGGTAATACCGCCAAAATTAATCCTTGTTGAATTTGAAGCAACAATATTTGTAAGTCCAGTATCAATAACTGTTAATCCACGAGAAAAACCTGCTATACCTCCGACGGATTCTACATTTGATACATCAATAATTCCGACAGTAATACTGCATCCCATAACTGTAGTAGCTGCAGCCGTTCCAATCAAGCCGCCAACAGTTTCTGAACCAGTCGATGTAGCGCCGCCCATACGATCTTGAACAATCCCAGTGAAGTTAAGATTTTTAATTGTGGCTCCGTTTGTATAGTTGAAAAGCCCTCCAACAACGCCGTTTCCTGGTATTTCCCTAAGGCTTGCTACATCAATCACATACCCATTACCATCAAGAGTCCCCGCAAATGCAGAACTATTACTCCCAATACCTGCCCAACTATTATTAGAAACTACAATATTATCAGTTAATATAAATGTGCATCCGGCGTAAGTCCTTGACTGACTACCTTGTTGAAGAGCTAGTAAATCAGCTTCGTTATTAATCGCAACGATGCTTCCGCCGGAGATAGAGCCGTCGGAGTTGATTGTACCTGTGATTTGTCGGTACGGGTTCCCGATTGTTTCGTATGAGGTTTGGGTAATACCGACAGTTGAGGATGTCGTTGCGGAAGGAGTTGTGTAAACAAAGGAAATCCCACTTCCGGTGCTGATATGCATTTTGCTTGCAAGCATACTGTGTATACTTGTAATATAGGCAGTATCTGAGGCACCTATTGTTACTATACCATTATTAATGCTGACATCAAAGTCATACATTGCAAGCTTATAAAAGAATGTGTCATTGAGTGTCTCATCAGGAGTTATGTCTAAAGAAACACTTCTTCCGTATGTTTTGTCATATATAATAAAACTCGCCGAGCTTGTAATTCCGAAATCTGCCCAGGTGAGAGATGAAGAATTGGACTGAGTAAGAGTTACGCCGGAATCAGTTACCATGGAGGCGTATCCTGTCATAGTAAGAGCAATTGTTTCCGGCGTGCTTGAGCCTGAGCCAGTACCGCCCGGATATGTAATCTCCATCCCAAGAGCTTCTGCAATACTACCGCCAAAGAAATATGCACCGGTGGAGTCTATCACGATTCTGTTGTTTTCTAGACGAGCGCTTATACCATTAGAAGCAAGGAACTGGAAAATATCCCCAAGGGTATAATCTGCCGCGCTTGAGGCAGCATTTGTTAGCAGTCCGCCGTCATAATTATAAAATATGCCGAGATCAATACCTTTGCCTTTTATATTCCCCATTGTTACATTGTTCTGAGCACCGCCGAGAGACATGCCGGACAGTGTAGAATCATACTGGCTATTAATAATATCAGCATTACTGTCTCCGGAGAAAATTCCGTGGTTTAATGTACCTACGGTAATAGTCCCCCATACAGCACTGTTTTTAATAGTAGACTCAGCGTCATTCCCTATGATACCTCCGACACAGATGCCGGCACTATCCTGAATACAGCCTCCAAATATAACATTGTCAAAAATTTGGGTAGTCATTACTTTACCCACTATACCGCCGATAGAAAAACCCGTTGTAACTATACTGGCTAAAGATAGTACATCTCTAAACTCAAAGCCGCCGCCGCTTATACAGCCGAAGGCACCTCCAATAAACTTCATTGCGCTGGGGGATGATTCTGTGCCAGTAATAAGGCCCTCTACAGTAACATTCGAAACTTTTGTAAGACTAATAGCATTTGCAACTATACCGTAAAATTGGTTTGGATCACCAGACGATATACTTAACTGTGCCGCTCTAAATCTTACATTCTTTATGGTACCGCCACTCACAGAATCAAAAAATCCGCCGTTTTCTGCTCTCATATTAGATATTGTATAGCCGTTGCCGTCAAAAGTCCCTTCAAAGTCTTCAACCGATGTCCAGTCAATACCGTTAAGATTAATATCCGCGCCAAGAACTATATGTACAGAAGAATCATTCTTTATAGCGCTTGAGTGCATTACAGAATTAAGCTGTTCCGCTGTTGTTATCCAGGTGTAGCCGGCAGATGTTGCCTCTGATTGGGTCATCTTGTCGACCGGATTTAAGAAACTGTTTGTAATTGCATCACCTAAACCGAGTTCGCCGAGGGTTGTTAACTCCGTCACCGCACCCGTGGTAGTATAAGTAAGCGCAGAGCTGGAGGTTGAAGATATACCGCTGGTTGTCGTGACTGTAGTTGTCACAACATCAATACCCAATGCATCTAAAAGAGCACCTTTTGCATATCTGTTATCTATCGTATTAGACAAAGAAATTACACCGCCGGAAATCGTGCCCGCAATACCGCCTTTGGAGTTCAGCTGGCTCAGCAGGTCATTTACGGTGGAAGAACTGTTTAATGTAAATGTGGTATAGTTCGTGCTATCCTGCATTATGGTTACAATCATATTAACGGAAGAACCCACAATATCACTAAGCAAGGAGTTTCCGTCTGCAACCCCGACCCCTCCGGTCGTATAAGTAATCGCCGCGGTTGAGGTCGACGAAATCCCCACGGTCGTTGTGGTCGTATTGTTTATCAAATCTATTCCGAGCTGGGACAATACTGTGCCTGTGGAATCCGTAATTACATTGCCCGTCGTCGTGAGGTCTATCATATTGTTCCTTAACACCGCATTTATGCCGTAACCGGACAGGCTCGAGAAGAAATTATCCAATGTAGTATTAGAATTAACAGTTATTGTGCCTACATTACCGCCTGAGGAGTTCTTGACCTGTATTACCGCATTCCCCGATATGCTCACGATTTCGCCCAATGTGGTCGAACCGCTTGCAGTCGTTTCGGAAGAATAGGTTATCTGCAGGGTGGAAGAAGTTGTCTGACCTATCGTCACAGTCTCGTTTGAACCCGATACCGCCGCGATACCAAGATTCGACGCTATATTTCCCTTTATATAATTGCCAGACGGAGAATAAAGGGTTATTACACCATTTGTCAGCCCGGCATTTATGTCGTGCTGTTTGAGAGAATTGAACATATCTCCAAGGGTTGAACTTGTCGTTAAAGTCGAAATCGTCGCGATACATTTGTTATCGCTGTCATAAATCAATATATTGTCGCTGCTGTTTTTGATTGCGCCGACTTCTCCAAGAGTCGAGGAGGTGCTTGCCGTTACTGTGCCGGTATAATTAACAGTCAAGGTGCCGCCGGATGTCGTATTTATAACCTCCGTCCTGGTGCCGTGTGAGATTCCCAATGAATTGGCCAATGAACCGGTTATATAATTCCCGTTTATTGAGTTCATCGTGATTACACCGGAGGCAATCGTCGCATCTATACCGTTCGACGCTAATGTATCCATTATGGATCCGAGAGTTGAGGTCGAAGATACATTAATCGTTTTTATTGCGGTTCCGTTTGAATTATTTATTACATAAGAGCTGTTTGAGATTCCCAAATCGCCCAGGGTCGTGTTTCTGTCCGCAAACTCTTCCGTTTCTGTATACAATGTCTTGCCGGTCGTTGATACGCCAGTTGTGATTATCGTTGTCTTTATGCCGAGCGCAGTCGCTACACTTCCGCTTACGGTTCCGCCAGTTATATTCAATCTGCCGGAACTGTCCAAAGAGGCGCTGCCGCCGTTTAAATATATAGAACTTATTATATCATTGAGCGTTGTATTTGAATTTACGGCTATACTCTTGCCGTTAAAGCTTAAATTATATCCGCCCGAAACAGAACTCGAAGTTCCCAAGGCCGATATTATTTCGCCTAATGTGGAATCACCGGTTGCCGCTGTGTTGGACGTAGTTGTCATTACCGAACCGAGCACAAAACTGCTTCCGCTCGTGTATTCCAGCCCCATAGCTATCTCTAACGCCGAATTATCTATATAACCGTCCTCAATAAGAAGTCTGCCGTCTTTGACTTTCGCCTGAACATCTCCGGTTTGGTTTATCGCATCAACAAGGTTCCCAAGAGTGCTGTTTGAAGTTACTGTTATTGTCTTGCGCAAATCCCCGTCAGCGTTGTAAATCTTCACAGTCCTGTCGGCAGCGCTCATGGAATCCGTAATCCCGAACTCGGACAGCTTTGTTGCAGTTGTTGCATCCGCAACAACTGTCTCTTT
>CALVBV010000108.1 GCA_944325815.1 Candidatus Gastranaerophilales bacterium | reverse complement strand
AGAAGTTATAAATGTTGAAGAGTGGATGAGTGGAATAGTTGAATAGCAGTTATAAATTCTTGATTACTTAATCACTTAATCACTTGGTCACTTCATAAACGCACCCTTCACGCCTCACCCTTCACTCATTACTTGAATAGTTGAAGAGTAGTTATATATTTCTTAATCACTTAGTCACCTAGTCACTTAATCACTTCATTAACGAACTCTTCACCCTTCACGCTTCACGCTTCACTCAATCACAAGGGGGGGATTTTGTTGCCGGGTTGCCGCAAACCCGTTTTGTAACGTTTTTGTAATAAAAGGGCAATTTTTACGAAAAAAATCTCTTTTTAATAACATACACAAAACACAGGGGAACAGAGAAGAGTAACATTTAAAACAAAAATATTTATTAACTTTTGTAACGATTTGATAAAATTTCCTAAAGTTTTTGGGAAAAATGCCGTTAACCTAATCAAAGTAGGATTGTATTTTTGTTTTAGAAAAAAAGAAAGGAGTTAAACTCAAATGAACGACAAAGTAGGATTTAGAGAAGTCCAGATGTATGATGAGAAGCATAACATTGACTTCAATACGGCTGCAAAAGAGCTGGGTTTATCCGAGGCTGACGCAAAAGCCCTAATGGAAACCATGACCGGTAATGTAAACTGGGGTAAAGTAATGGATGAAGCTACATTCGGTCCCGAAACAAGAGAAAAATATAATGCTATTGCAGAACGTAAAGCAAGAGACTATAAATCGCAGAATTTAGATGAATTCTTGTCTAAAAAATTCGTATCACAATCATATTCTGGAGAATACTTTATCTATCAAAAGGATATTATAACCGGCAAGGAGTCTTATGAATATTATGCAAAGGATGGAACTCCGATTAGTGAAAGTGAGTTTAAAAAGAGACTTCGTCTTGATGATAAAATATTGTCCGTTGATCCTAAAAATAATATGGTCGTTATTAATGATAAACCAGAGGAACCCTTGAAATGGTCAGATGAGCAAGGCAAATTTAGTTTAGCAGAAAGTTCTAAATCTGCCTTGAAAATTTTAGGTACAATAGTTGCAATTCCATTCGCGTTATTTACAAGCTGTACTCCTGCTGATGATGTAACTGAACAATTTGCCAATGTAAGTATTACAATAAATAATGATTCTAGTTTATCAGATGCATTAGCTCAAATTCTAAAAAAGCTCGATAACATAGCAGGTGCGCAAGGAGTTTCCAATGAGATACTTGCAGCAATCTTGCAAAAGGAGATTGAGCAGAGTGCGACAGCAGAAAGCATTCTAGATTTGATAAGCATAATAAATGGCGATAAAACTCATTTTACGGATCTTTTAAATCAGATTATTGCAGCATTGGGCGCAATACAAGGAACTTCCGGTGAAACATCAGAAAAGGTTAGTGAAATTCTGGAAACTCTCAAAGAGGTGCAAAATTCTCTATCCGTATTGACAGAGTTAATGGCTGATACGAATGCTAATATTTCAGATTTAAAACCATATTTGCAAAATATTCAAACAAGCATACAACAAGGCAATACTACTTTATCTGATTTAAAAGGTTTTGCTGAAAAATTGCTTGAGCAAGCCAAGACAAATCAATATAATATTGAACAAAATCACAATGAAATCATTGAGATACTCGAAAACATGAAAACAACTGGCTCGGCTGATATTAAAGATGTACTGGCAGTTCTTGAGGAAATTAAGAATATTACTACAAGTATTGATGATAAGCTTACTACTCTCAATGATACTCTAAACAAATTGGGAGAAAAGCTTGATAATACTGATGAAATACGAAAAGCTCTTGAGGCTATCTTAGACTATGTTGGTGAAAGTAACGAGAAAGCGGATATAACAAATCAGTTGCTTGAAAAACTAATAAATATGTATAAAGAAGATGGTACAGGTGGTATCAGCAAAGAAGATCTTGAGGCAATCATCAATGCAATCGCTGCAAACGGCGAAAAGATTGATGCTACTAACCAATTGCTCGCTAAAATACAAAATCAGGATGAAAAATTCCAAAAAGCAGTGATGGAAGCTTTAGCAAGTCTCGGAACAACTTCCGTAGATATATTGAACACAATTGTCGGCTCTGTAGAGGGTAATACAGAACAAATGAATCAAATTATCCAATTACTTGCAAAAATTGACAATAACATTCAGCAGTATGGAGAAGCCGGTAAAGACCTCGGCAACAAGATACTTGCCGCAATCAAGGAGTTAGGTGTTGATATTTCAGGCAAATTAACCCAGATCTTAAATGTTGCAGATCAGGATGCTGATAATGGCAAGGCTATTCAAGACCTGCTGAACAAAGTCCTCTCTAAGATGGATGCACTTGACCAAACTTCTAAAGACAATACTAAAGCCATTATTGATGCAATTGCCAATATCAAAGTCGGAGAAGGCGGCACAGTAGATTTATCAAGCTTAGAGAAAATGTTATCAGAATTGCTTCAATTAACATCTAAGAATAATTCTCTGTTAGAAAGCATTGACGGCAAAATGGATGTTATTAACCTTACAACTCAGGCAATTCTTGATAAAATCAATATCGAAGCCAATAAAAATGATGAAAGATATGTGGCTGTTAACAAGCTGATGACGGAAATTCTGAACGGCTTGAAAAATGCCAGCGGCTATGATGATACAAAACTATTGGAAATCTTAAATCAGTTAAGCACAATGATTGATACAAGGTTTGAACAGGTGCTTAATGAAATAAAAGACCATACAGTAAATGTAACAGTAGATGGCACAGTAAAATGTGAATGCAACTGCGGCGGAAACCACGAAGGTATAATAGGTGATTTGGAAGATATCTTAGGATAAAGACCTAAAACATACCCCAATCTCAAAGCCGGCAGAAAGTTAAACCTTTCTGCCGGCTCTTTTTATAAAAATATTTTCTTAAGTGACCAGGTAATTAAGAATTTATAACTACTGTTCAAGTAATGAGTGAAGCGTGAGGCGTGAAGAGTGAAGAGTTCGTTTATAAAGTGATTAAGTGACTAAGAATTTATAACTTCCTCTAAACTACTAAACTTATCAACTCCTAAACCTTACCGGGTGAAGCGTGAAGCGTGAAGGGTGAGGCGTGCGTTTATGAAGTGACCAAGTGATTAAGTGATAAAGTGACTAAGAATTTATAACTTCTCCTCAACTTCTAAACTTATCAACTCCTAAACTTTACCGGGTGAAGCGTGAAGCGTGAGGAGTGAAGCGTGCGTTTATGAAGTGATTAAGTGACTAGGTGATTAAGAATTTATAACTACTCTTCAACATTTATAACTTCTTCTAAACTTCTAAACTTATCAACTCCTCCACCAAAGCCAGCACCCACCTAACCTCCCTCATTAGGGAGGAACTGTTACAAACTCCTAAACCCAAGCAGACCCCTCTCCCTGGCCCTCTCCCACAGAGGGGCGAGGGAACTGCCACAGCGGGAGTTTAGTATACCCTCCCCTTTCCGGACACTACTGTCCGGTAAAAAAAGAGCATAAAAAAGCAAGACGTAGCAAATAAAAGCTATTCCCCTTGTAATAAAGTCG
>CALVBV010000107.1 GCA_944325815.1 Candidatus Gastranaerophilales bacterium | reverse complement strand
ATTGTTTCCGCAATCTTAGAGATTTCTTTTTCTCCGAGTGCCGGGAAGGTTCCGACCCAGAAGGTATTATTCATTATAAACTCGGTGTTCGGAAGGAGTTTGTAATGTTCTTCTGTCAGGTCTTTAGAGTTAATTATTCTTGAGCCGCCGATTCTAAAGTCAATATCATTTTCGGTAATCATAGGCTGCCTGAGGATATTCCCCGCAAACAACTGCCTTGTTCCAACTCCGTTCTTTTCAAGATACTCAACCATTTCTTGTTTAGTAAACGGTGCATCTTTTTTTACTGAAATCAAATACCCGAACCAAGAGGGCTTTACACCTTCTTTTATTTCCGGCAGGATTAGATATTTTTTCAAATCCTGAAGTTTTTCTGTAAGAAGTTCTGCATTTCTTCTGCGAATTTTTAAGAACCCATCAAGCTTATCGATTTGCGAACACCCGAGAGCGGCCTGCCAGTCGGTAATTTTGAGGTTATAACCAACGTGGGAATACGTGTATTTGTGGTCGTATCCATAAGGCAGGTTGCCTAACTGCTGGGTGAATCTTTTGCCGCAAACACCGTCTTTTCCCGGCGGACAGCAGCAGTCTCTTCCCCAGTCTCTGTAAGACATGATGATTTTGTATAACTGGGCGTCATTGGTTATAACAGCGCCGCCTTCACCCATAGTTAAATGATGCGCCGGATAGAAACTGAATGTTCCGATATGTCCGATTGTTCCGAGCTTCTTTCCTTTGTATTCTCCGCCCAATGCGTCACAGGAATCTTCTATTACCCAGAGATTATATTTTTCAGCCAATTCCATTATTTTATCAAGGTCATAGCTATTTCCTAAAGTATGAGCTAAGAAAATTGCTTTAGTTTTAGGGGTAATTGCCTCTTCAATTTTATCGGCATCGATATTGTATGTTCCGATTTCGCAGTCTATGAACACCGGAATTAAACCATTTTGTATAATCGGGTTAACTGTTGTCGGAAAACCCGAGGCAACAGAGATTACTTCGTCTCCTTTTTTAAGTGCTCTGTCTCCAAGCTTATGAGAAGTTAAGGCCGATAAGGCCAGAAGATTTGCGCTTGAGCCGGAGTTTGTGGAAAGCGCATATTTTACCCCGAGGTATTTTGCAAATTTACTCTCAAATTCTTTATTGAATCTTCCTGCCGTAAGCCACATATCAAGAGAAGCGTCTATCATATTCAAAAGCTCTTCTTCTCCGAGAAGTTTTCCGCTCGGCGGTATATATTCAAACTCTCTTTTGCCCCCAAATACTGCTTGATAGTATTCTTTTGCGGCATCTTTTACCTTATTGCGTAATTCTTGTTCCATTTAATACTTTCCTCGTAATTTTTTATTTGTTCAATAGTATATTCATACATATCAGTATCTTTTTCGTAAAAATGTTTGTACCATTCAACTGTCTCTTTTATTGCTTTGTCTGCATTGTAAGCAGGTGTCCAGCCTAAGATTTTTTCAGCTTTTTCAATATTCAGCATTAAAAGTCCGGCCTCATGCAGAGGACTTTTTTCTCCCACAACAACATTCCCTTTTCCGTAAAACTCCGTAACTTTCTTGGCAACTTCGGCAACAGTAAGCACACTGTCCTCATTCGGGCCGAAATTAAATCCGTCTGCGTATTGCTTTCCCTCATCCAATAATTTTTGACCGAGTAACAAGTATCCGCTTAACGGCTCTAAAACGTGCTGCCATGGACGTACCGCAACAGGATTCCGGATTTCTATATCAATCCCCTCGTTAATCCCTCTTATGCAGTCAGGAATTAATCTATCAAGAGCCCAGTCTCCGCCTCCGATAACGTTTCCGGCTCTGGCCGTTGCAAGAGCATAACCGTCTTTTAAAAATGAACGTCTGTAAGAGGATGACATAATCTCAACGCACCCTTTGGATGACGAGTACATATCATATCCGCCCATAGGCTCATCTTCTCTGTAACCGCGGTTTATTTCTTTGTTTTCATAACATTTGTCTGTTGTTACATTTACAAAAGCCTTAACGGACAAACATTTTCTTGCAGCTTCCAAAACATTTAATGTTCCGATAACATTGGTCTTATATGTCATAACAGGCTCTGAGTAAGATAGTCTGACAAGAGGCTGGGCTGCAAGATGAAAAACAATATCCGGCTCAAAATCTAACATTGCGCGTTCCAGTTTCTCTGTATCAAGGATGTCGCCTATTATGGATTTAGTTATTCTGTTTTGAATCTCAAGTTCTTTAAACAAAGAAGGAGTCGTGTTAGGTTCAAGCGCGTATCCGCAGACTTCCGCGCCAAGCCTTGTCAGCCAAAGCGCCAGCCAGCTTCCTTTAAAGCCTGTGTGTCCTGTTAAGAATACTTTTTTACCTTTATAGATATTATTAAACACAGCTTAACTCCTTGTTCCACACCGCCCATGGCGCAGTGCCGTTCTGCCACATCTCAGTTAAATCGTTTTTGTCTTTTAATGTATCCATAGGGCGCCAGAAACCTTCGTGTTTGTAAGCATTTAACTGGTGTGTACGCGCAAGATTTTCTAAAGGTGCTCTTTCAAAAACCACATTATCACCTTCCGGAATGTAATCAAAAACTTCCGGCTGACAGACAAAGAATCCGCCGTTTACCCACGCCTCATCGCCTTTTGGTTTTTCCATAAATGAAGTAATCATATTATCGTCTTTTATAACCAGAGC
>CALVBV010000106.1 GCA_944325815.1 Candidatus Gastranaerophilales bacterium | reverse complement strand
AGGCTGTTTTTTTAGGCTGAAACACCCTCAATGAGATATTTTTATCTTGTCCTTTTCTTTCTCTTTTTAGTCGCAAAAAAGAGAAAGAAAAGAACAAATTAATCACCAATCCCTGCTCAAATACGCAAAGCCCGCGAGTGTTATACAATCGGGGCGGATACTCTAATGTGACAGAATATGTATTGTTTTGCTTGTATAAAAAAGGTTAGTTGTTAAACTAACCTTTTTTCCCGTCTATCCCTCAAAATTATTAGTAATTGTATGAATATATTCAAGAATCTGTGAAAAATACGCGAGATTTGTATCACCGTTAATAATTATATCTGCCTCAGCTCTGAATGGCTTGACATATTTTTCGCCTGCACCAAGAATATACTCCCAGTGTTTTTTCGCATTTTCTAAATCTTGGTTGCGTTCGGTGCAAGCTCGTGTCATAAAGCGTTCTTTTCTAATATTAATATCCGTCTCTACATAAACTTTTATATCAAAAATGTCTTTATTATCCCCGAACATAGATGCCATACCTTCTACAACCACAACTTTATTGGAAGGTATATGTTTTGCCTTAGGTACGGAAACTCCTGTGCCGTTAAGTAAGTACTCAGGTGAGTATACATCCTCGCCATGAGAAATTTTATCCAAATCTTCCTTCAAAACATCCAGCTGAAAACTGTTTGGTGAGTCTACGTCGTAACCATTGTCACGCAGATTGTCAAATGTGCCGTATTGTTTTATCAGCTCGGAGATATCGTTAAAATAGTTATCTGTTGTTAATATCGTAACCGGCATGTTAAAGCGTTTTATAACCGCTTCTATCTCTCTGCATATTGTAGATTTACCGGATGCGGATTCTCCTGTTATCCCAATCATAATTCTTTTTGACGGGTTGGTAATCAGCCTCCTTGAGAACTTTTGAATAAAATCATACCGAACCTCTATAAAAATCGGCTCGGCAGTTTTGTTGTCATAAGCTAAAACTTGTTTGAATTTGGACTGAAGGTAAAACGCCAGAAGTTCACGTCCTGTTTTCTGATTAAAATCAGGTTTTAAAATTTTATCAGAGGAATTTAGTTCCTTTTCTATTAAATGGGAAATCCCTGTTTTATCATCTTCTGTCATACTTTTTGTCCGATATTTTATTATTATAACTGCAAGAATTTTAAAGGTAAAGTGGAAATTTTTTAAGATTCAAATAATTCACTGATTTTATCGGCAATGTCCCGGGGGTCAATTTCCTGAGTAACTTTGTTTATATCTTGTGCTATTTGATAAAGTTTTGCAGATTCGACTTTGTCCCCTACAATAGAAGTTGCTCTAGCAAGGTTAAAATATGCAAGTGCGTAATTCGGATTAGACTCTACTGCTTTTTTAAACAGTTCAATTGCCTTGTTAACACGTCCTAAATCATCGAGATAAATAACGCCGAGATTGTTATATGCTATGTCATATTTGTCATTGTATTTGATAGCAAGTTCATAGGATTTAATAGCTTCTTCTGTATCTCCTTTACCCCAGTAAAGGAAACCTAAGTTACAGTGGATTTTTGCATTGTGCGGCTGCAGTTCCAGTGCTTGACGGTAAACTGCAAGAGCGTTTTTGTAATCTTCTTTATCATAAAATGCACTTCCAAGGTTAACGTAAATATCAATATCCTCAGGAGTAAGTACATAAGCCGTCTGATAGGCTGA
The DNA here is from genome assembly GCA_944325815.1 of Candidatus Gastranaerophilales bacterium. Classification (GTDB taxonomy): domain Bacteria; phylum Cyanobacteriota; class Vampirovibrionia; order Gastranaerophilales; family Gastranaerophilaceae; genus CAG-196. Next base: position 1,179 of record CALVBV010000106.1, on the reverse strand, counting down.
TATCGCAGAATCAGGGTCAGATTTGTTTTCTTGAAATACAAATCCCATTGTCTGCGCAATTACACTTGTCCATGTTCTGTTAGGGTTAAGTGTTATTGCGTTTTGGTAGTTAGAAATGGCTAAATCAAATTCGCCTTTTATATAATAAATATTCGCCAGATTTGAGTATAAATCCGGTATCGTCGGCGCCATTGCTATAAGTTTATTGTATATATCAATTGCCTGATTATAATCCCCCTGCTCTTCATAAGCTCTGCAAAGATGCCTGTATGCAGCAATATTAAATGAGTCAAGCCAAATTGCCATTTTATATTCCGTAATTGCATCCTCAAAGTAACCTGTAGAAAGATATATGTCTCCCAGTACACAATATAGAGGCGCAAAGCCGGGTGCTGTTTCTATTGCGTTTTTATACAATTCTATTGCTCTTGGAAAATCCTTTAGTTGTATTGCGTAAAAACCTTTTAAGAATAAAGGTAAGAATCTTAAGTAAAGCAGATTTTTTAGAATATTCTCCCTTGCAAGTTTATCAAATGGAGAAAGTATTAAGGCCAGAAATTTTTCCCAGCAGGCTTTTAGTTTTATAGAGGTGTTTTTAAACGAAGAAGCATCATAAAGTTTATAAAGCAGAAAATGTGCGCTTGAAGAACCAAACCGAGAACAGATAATAGAAGCTTGTGCTGCGTCTATAGCATCCGTAAAGTGGGCTTTTTTTACAAAGGTTTCTGCAAGCATATAATACGCTTCATAATACCGGTTTTTCTTTTCAAGTGCCAATGTAAGATAGTTTATTGCCTTGTCAAGGTCGCCTTTATGGTAAAATGCTACACCTATTTTGTAGTATATTTCCGGAGAATCTATTAAGGATTCCATTGCAAGCTGGTATTCCGTTATAGCTTCATCAATATATTGGCAGGCATTAAAAATATCAAGGTGCCATTTCATATATAAATCGCCAAGCCTAACGTGAAGTGAAGGATTGGTCGGATCTTTCTGCAAATCCAGACGGCATCTCTCTATTTGATCATACATTTTATTTTTGCTTACCTTTTGGGTATTATTTTCTGCTAACTTCTTCATTGTGCTTCCCATTCAGTATTGTTGTTATATACATACATATAATAAAGAAGAGTTTGTCGGTCATCTTCTGTCATCATTGAATATGTCATTGTATACTCA
>CALVBV010000105.1 GCA_944325815.1 Candidatus Gastranaerophilales bacterium | reverse complement strand
AAAAGCTATGGAAATACCGACAGAAAAATATTTTTGGATTTTATGTGATAACGATGAGATAAACTTTGAAAACTGGTTTGAAGTAGAATCAGCAATGAAAAATGATTGTGATCTTATAGTTATTGCAAATAGTTTTGAGCAGTATTGTAAAGCAGCTAAAAATTATGAAAGTCCCTACATTAAATATCTTCAGTGTCATCTTTGTTCTGCCGCAATATATAAAACCAGTAATATGACTGATGAAATTATGACACTTGCAACTTTGGAAGCCGCAACAGTATCCCCGCACATGGTTATGGTGTTTGATATTTTAAATAACAAAAAAAAGATAATTACAACAAAACCAATTATCTTTCAAAAGAATAATGAAAACGATTATAGTTTGAATAGATTACAAAATTCTGAATCTTCTCATTATAAAAAGCTGTTAAAAAATATTGAATTTTCTGCCGGCATTAATGGTTTATACAGCTTTCTAAACTTAATACAAGACGAAAAAAATAAAAAAGATTTTAAATATTTACTTTTACATATTATGCCATATTTTGACCCAAAACGCATTTATAAATTATATAAAAATAGTGATAATGCCGATACAATACTTTACTATAAACATTTGATATTATGTGCCGGTTTTACAAAATTTTTGCAATGTATTATTAAACTAATATTCTTCTTGTTTATAACAGTATCATATTATATTTTTAAATTAAAAAAAATAAGGAATAAATAATGTTAGATTTAGATATATTTTTAATAACATATAATAGAAGACCATATTTAGAGGTAACTTTAAATTCTATTTTTGCACAAGATAGTCCATTAAATAAATATCCCATAACCATTTTGGATAATAATTCAAATGATGGAACCGAAGAACTTTGTAGAGATTTTGCAGCAAGATATCAAAATTTGACTTATATTAAAAATAAGAAAAATGTTGGTCTGGCCGGTAATATTTGTAAGGCATTGGAGAATGCTTCAAGAAAATATTATTGGATAATTTGTGATAATGATAAAATAGATTTTACTTCATGGCCTGAAATCGAAAAAGCTATGGAAGAAGATTATGACTTAATTATGGGAAGCGTAGATTATAATTGTGATGAAGTAACCGATAAACGTGCTTTTGCTCTGACACAATCTACATTTTTACCCGGCTGTATTTATAAAACAAAATTTTTGACTGATGATGTAATGGTCTATGCCCTGAATGACATATATACAGTACTCCCGCATGTCTGTGTCGCTTGCAATATTGTTAACCATAACGGCAGAATTTATATACCCAAAACTTCTGTTATAACTCTTACTGCAAATGTAAAGATAGACAATTTAAAAACTTATTCTTATGATAGGGTTGAAACTCCTAATAATAAACGAATACTCCATGAAAGAAGTTTACAAATACATTTCCCTGCAGGAATTGTGTCATCTTTTAACTCATTAGAGGACAAAAAATTAAAAAAAGAAGTTATTAAAAACTTTATATACAAAAAGCGTATAAACAATTACGGGCCATTTTTGCCTATAACAGACTTATATCAAAATCAATACTTAAAAAAATTCTCCAAAACCAGGATGAAATCTTATATCTGGAAGCAATTCACAGAAACTCTGCCGCCAGAAGAACGTATTAAAGGCCTTATTAGTCTATTTCTGCCGATAACTGTAATTTCTAAAAACGAGGAATTTTTATATATAAAATTATTCGGCCTTATAAAGACTAAAATATATTATAATAAAATCCGGCTTCCTGGTTAAAACTAAAAAAATAATTGATTAAATATTTATACACCTGACGGTTTCCAAATTCTAAATCCGTCTTAATCTAATTGTTAAGATTTATAAATTCCATTCAAAAAAATAGCAACTTTTTTTAAATTTAAAACTTATTATAAATATAAGATGTAAGGAGAAATTTAAAATGGGATTAAGAGTCGGATTAAATTTATTAAAGAGTGTTTTTGGGCGCAATGTTCAAAAGACAATAAAAGAAGTTCCTAAAAGAATGACACGCACAATGACAGACCCTTCCACAGGCATTGTTAAGATGGAAAGAGAAATTACTTATGCGGGTAAAGAAGCAACCGCAACAGTAGAAGTTTTTCCAAACGGCGTTACAAAAACAAGTATAACAGGCGGAGGAGATAATCCAATCTGGCGTACCAAAACTATTACCAGAGAAAAAAATGCAAGCATTTTTGGCGGTGATAAAATAACAGTTGATAAAGAATATAGTAAATACTGGTGCCATAAGACAGAGACAAAACTTACCAAAGAATATAACCCGCAAGGAGTTCTTGAACATAAAGAACTTGAGTATTCAAAAAATGTCGGCAATGAATATTTTACTAATAAAAAAGCTATCCAGGACAGAGTTTATAACGAATATCCGCTGACAAGTTCTGCAGACGACATGCTGCGCAGCCCAAAAGAGAATAGATACATTAAACATTCCGTTGATGACAAAAATAATTACGGCTATTTTGCAGACGGAAGCTCTACCAATTATACAAGAGCAATAGAGGCTAAAAAGCAGGCAGCAATAGATGCTGCTAAAAAAGCAGAGGCAGAAGCCCTTGCCGCTAAAGAGGCTGCAAAAAAAGCTGCAGCAGAATTAAAGGCAAAACAGCCGAGAATTAACATCGCAAAAGCCTTGAATAAAGATATTAATGAATTAATATCAAAGGAAACCAAGCTCGCAGACGGTACAATAGAGCGGACTTTTTCCGATCCTGAAACAGGCAAAATTTTGGCTAAAACTCAAGATAAAGGAATCCTGCACAAAGAATGGATATATGGCGGAAAAGCCGATATGATTTATATGAAGCAAGTCGGTAAAGATGAACCATACATAGTTTCTAAAAAAGGAAATTATACGCAGTTGAGTTATCTTAAAGGTAATAAACAAATAAACAGCCAGGTTTATTATGATGGAGAATCAGGACTTAAGCGCCATTGTACAACAGAGGGACCCTACAACTCTGCCCACGGCTATGTAACGGTTTATGATTCAACAGCCGCACAGGCACGAAAAAAATTCCCCCAAATAGCAGAATGTTATCCTGATTATACTAAAGTTCGTATGTGGCAGGGTGAGGCCGCAAATAATTCCAACAGGCTTACAAGTGCTCAAATACAGGCAAATAAATATATTAAAGAATTGGATAAAGATGCCAAACAGAATTTTGTAAATCTTGATGATTTATTAAGTGAATACACAGCTTGATATGATAATGTCTAATGGCGCAGCCGAAGGCTGTGCCATTAGTTTATTATTTTCCCTCTTGCAAAAAAAGCTTTATGTGATATTTTAGAAAAGTAAGCCCTGGTAGCTCAGCTGGATAGAGCAACCGCCTTCTAAGCGGTAGGTCATGCGTTCGAATCGCATCCAGGGTATTTTTTA
>CALVBV010000104.1 GCA_944325815.1 Candidatus Gastranaerophilales bacterium | reverse complement strand
TCGGATAAAATATGAATATTGCCGGTTGATTGAATTTCTGTCTCAATCATCCTTGCTTTGCATACAAGTTTTGCAAACTCTAATTCGTTTTTGAGAATCGCAATATTTTCGTTGTTAACATCAAAATTGTTAGTGCGAAGAATCTTTTTCAGGTTTCCGATTGCTGACATATTTTTTATACCACTCCAGAATCCTGATTTTTCAAGATTTTCGCTTAAAATTTTGATTGAATTTTCAACAGTATTAATCTCATCTTCCTTAAGAACATTTTTAATAAACTGCGGATTAGCAAACTGTACCTTTGCAAGATTAATCTGTCCGTTTACATTGTTCCATTCTTCTTCAAGCTTAATAATCTTTTCTGATTTCTGCTCCAAATCCCTGATAGCTTTCAAAAGATTTTCCATATCCGAAACATCGCACAGAATGGAATTTTCCGCACCTTCATCCAAATCTACTTTGTTTGCAAGCAGATCTTGAAGCTGCATACTCAATTCTCTCTGATAATTCAATCTTCCGGCTCTTAAAGCCAAAAACGGTGCGCCGAGTTCATTAAGTCTTTCCGCAACAACATCAACCGCCTTATCCATTCTTGATGCAACAAGAACCGTCTTACCGTTTGCAATCAAATGTGCGGCAAGGTTAACGATTGTCTGCGATTTACCTGTCCCGGGAGGGCCGAATACTGAGACGAGTTTTGCATTTTCCACATTCTTAACCACATTCAGCTGCGCATCCGACAAAGACAGAGGGGTTACAGGGAAAAAGTCTGCCAGCGTTTTTTGCTGTGTATCTGTAGGCTTAGATTGAGTGTATTCTTCATTTATCAAATTAAGAACAGTCTCTCTGTAAACTCCGCTCGGCTTTTCCGCTATCTGCGTAAGTTCATGCAGAACCCCCGCAGTCACTGCAGGACGCTTGGTTAAGATTATTGCACACTGATTTGTAATGCTTATCTTATCAAGTTTTATTGTCTGCTTTTTGGCCTGTTCTTCCGCTTCAATAATTTCGTCTATGTTTTCAGAATTTATATTCTCTTGATAAAAATCCTTAGTAATATTGTCCTCATTGACCTTCATCTCAGGATTCAGGGAAACATCAATATCAGGAATAATTGACTTTAGAGTGGTCAAAAATATGTCCAGTTTTTCCTGTGTAATCGGAACTGTCGGAACAACATCCAAAAGCCCTTCAAGAAGCTGTTCTGTTTCATCTTCATCATCACTCTTTTTCATCAAAGCCGTAAGAGCGCCTGTATTCAGAGATAAAAACTCATCAGTCAGCATACAGTTAATATTTACGCCGTTTCTTTCAAGTCTGCAAGGTGCATAAAGAAGTGGGGTTAAAAATTCATTTTTCCTTCCGGTTTTATTTTTCCCCACAAGAAAAAGATAGCCGTAGATTAGATACTTATCCTTCTGGCTTGTTTCGGATTGAATCATAAGTTCGGTAAGCTTCGGATCAGAACCCTCCAGACGCAGGTATTCAAGCCCCTGTGTAAACAAAGTATCTTCGCCGTCTAAGAAAATCCATTTATTATCCTTATCCGCCTTCAGGTTTCTGAAAGTAGAACTCTTAACCTCTTCTCTTACACAATCGTGAAGATACTGGCTTAATTTTTTTATAAAACTGTTATTGAATGCTGAATTTATCGCCCTTGTTGCTTCCTGTAACATCTTGTCTCCTTCGGGATATGAAAAAATTTAAAATTTAAAGTCGTGGTTCTGTTTAGTGTATTTGTATATACAAAAACCTGACAAAATCAAAAAACCGGCTAAAGCTGTTATTTGTGAGAGTAATTGAATATCCATTATTTTTCCTCCAATTGTTTCAAAATTTTAACTACTTCATTTCTTCTTATAAAATAAGCATTTGCCATTATAATAGATATTAACATTCCTGTAATTGCCATAATATAATAAAATATATTTGCCTCAGATGATAAAAATAAAACCACTGCACCTCCTGCTGTAGCACAAGCGCTGCCCCACAGGTGCGTCATCTCATTTCTTATACAATTCAATTTTTCAACTTCAAAAATGTTATCCATTTTTCCCCTTGGTGTTAATTATACCATATCTCCCGGAAAATTAATACTATCATCGGATGAATAGCCGGCTTGAAAACTCAATATAAAATTTAACAAACTGTAATAATAAGTCAATTCTTGGATAAAAATTGACTTTATATATATAAAGGGAGAATATATGCCGTCACCATTCTTAAGCATAAAGTGCCATGATGGTTCAATTAATAAAGTTGACCAGAGTACTAAAGAGCTTGTACGCAATGCAGTAAGCAAAGCTGCTCAAAAAATTGAACCTGCATTTTTCTCCGGTCTTTCTATACACATTGCCTCTGATTTTTCCAATCTGGATGAACATAATGCCTTCTCTAAATATCTTAAAGAGGCTGAAAGCAATTATTCAAATACAAGAGGAATAACTGACAACAGTGCTAAACGAGAAATATATATTCAAGAAAGCGCCTTCAAATTTGATAAATTGATTAATATTATTAAAGAATTTTCTTTCAGTGCTGATAAAGAAATAGAACATACAACAATGCACGAATTAGGACATCAATTTGATTCTTACTACGGCACTGACGACAAACTGAAAGAAGAATATGAAGCACTTTTAAAGAAATATCCGGATGCCTATGAAAATGAAGTACAGCTGACTAAAGATGAAGAAAAATTTATGGCGGCCTATATGGCAAATAACGGTTACAGTGACAGTGCAAAATTCAAAAAAGCTCTTTTTCAAGATTTACAAAATCTAAACGTAAAGAAATTAGATCTTGATGAAGGCTACTTTGTTGCAGAATTTTATAACAGAGGGCTCGATATAATCCCAACTGCGGAAGATATCGAACAGGGAGATTATTCAAGAGGAGAAGTCTTTGCTCAATTATTTGCTTACATAATGGGAAGCGATGACGGCAAAAAAGAAAAATTTGTTAAAGACTTCCCTAAAACCTATCAAGTCGTAGAAGATTTTGTTGCAAAACATTCCAGATAATACATCACATAATCCTATTATCGTATGAGTAAGAATTAAAAGTAATATGTTAGTATTATAAATAATAGGAGAGTAGTTTTGATGAAGAAGTTTTTTGTATTATTGTCCCTTTTGGTTATGCCGGCTGTATTTGCAGAAGACCCGGTACCGGTTACAACACCGCAGAATATTGTTTTTGAAGACTGCACAAAGCTTTTTGCAGTAAATAAAGAAAAGCTTTATGCGCTCACACTTGCATCGCTTTCTGCAAACAGATTTTTGATAGACGAAGTTCAGACTTCAAACGGATACATCATTTTTACCGTTAACAAAAGCAGATATCTGGCAACAATTGCAGGGGTTGATAATTCAAATTCCATGCTCAAAATTACTCCTTGCAATAATGTTTACTACTTCCCGCCCGGAATTTTGACAAACACTTTCAAATACATCGACTTGAACCTTAATGCCGACATAAAGGGATAAGGGGGAGAGCTTATGGTTTAGAGGTTGAGGAGTTTAGAAGAAGTTATGAGGGTTGATAAGTTGAAAGGTTGAACAGTTGAAAAGTAGTTTATGGTTGAGGAGTTTAGAAGTTTAGAAGAAGTTATGAGGGTTAATAAGTTGAAAGGTTGAACAGTTGAATAGTAGTTTAT
>CALVBV010000103.1 GCA_944325815.1 Candidatus Gastranaerophilales bacterium | reverse complement strand
AAGAGGCTTTTATTATGTATGTAAACAAGTGCATTAAGTGTGGTGCGGAATTTGAAACCAAAAACCCCAAAAGAGTGATATGTCCAAATTGTCTGTACGCAGACAAAGGTAGTGAGTCGTCAGATGAAAAACCTATGCAGAGCTATAGTTCATACAGCTCATACTCAACAGAGTCCAGGCCGAGAAGTTATGACAGGCCGCAGCAGGGCGGATATAGAAATAATAATTATCAAAGACGAGATAACAGAAATTCTCAGGGCGGCTATCAAAGACGTGATAACAATCGCCCTCAAAGAAGATTTGATAATAGCAGAGGCGGGTTTAAAAATAATTATGCAAGCGTAAGACCGCAAGGTCCGAAACGCCCGATGCAGAAAAAATCTAAACCGGCAAGACCATTACTTATAAGCAAAGAACAGCTGGAACAAATAGAAGTATTGTACAAAGCGATGCTTCCGCTGCCAAACCCTGATGCGCATGAAGTTATCGGTGCAAAATTGGGTATAGAACCTCAAAAAGTGTTCTTTGGGATAAATCTTGTAAGACAAAAACTTATGCTTCCGAAATTGCCTTTCCCAAAAAGAAAACTCGCAATTTCACCGGATCAAATGATGGCTATTAAGGCTTTATATGAACCTTTATTACCGCTTCCTCCTATCGGCTGTCATAAAATAATCGCGGCTCAGCTTAAGATGGATGAATGGCGGGTTCACGTAGGGATTAAATTAATCCGTGCACAAATGGGCTTGGAACGATGGAATGAAGACAGGGCGGACAAACCTGCAGATTATATGGTTGCAAAACATACAAAACCATCAAATGAAGAAAAAGTCCCTGTCGCAGTAGAGGCCGTAAAAACAGAAACAGAAGAAACTGCCGAAATCCCGGAAACAGTTGAGGAAAAGCCTAAACGCGGCAGAAAATCCAAGAAGAAAGAAGATGAAGAATAACTTTATATCTGTAGGTAAGATTCTTAATTTTCATGGCGTTCAGGGTGAGGCAAAGCTTGGGTATTCAAAGAATAGAGAAGAATTTATCTCCAAGCTCAATCAGGTTTATGTATTAGTTGAGAATGATTATAAGGTACTTGAAATTACACGGGTACGGTTTACTCCAAAGTGCGGAATTATTAAGTTTAAAGGGATTAATACCTTGAATGAAATTTTGCCGTATAAAAATCAACTTTTATATGTTCCGGAAGAGACTGCGCGTGAGTTCTTGGAGGAGGATGAGTTTTTGATAGACGAACTTACCGGACTTGATGTTTATGATGGTGAAAAAAAAGTCGGGGCTGTTGTCGGTGTATCTAATAATGGTGCAAGCGACTTGCTTTCAGTCAAAACTCTGTCCAAAAAAATATGCCTTGTACCGTTTGTAAAAGCGATTGTGCTGTCCGTAGATATAAAAAATCGCAGGATTCAAATTAACAACCTCGAGGGGCTTTTGGAATGAGATTTGATGTTCTTACATTGTTTCCGGAATTAATACAATCGCATTTAGATTTCAGCATAATGAAACGCGCCTCGGAAGAGGGGATAATAGCGGTAAATACCGTTAATCCGCGAGACTATACACTTGATAGGCATAAAAAGGTGGATGACACCCCTTATGGCGGCGGTGCCGGCATGGTCTTGATGCCCCAGCCTTATGTTGATGCTTATGAGGGGGTAAGCAGAATTGGGAAAAATATTACCCTGATGATGACGCCGCAGGGTGAACCTTTTACGGATAAAATTTCAAACGAACTTGCAGAATACGAGCAGATAATTATTCTTTGCGGGCATTATGAAGGCTTTGATGAAAGAATAAGAGAAATCATTAAACCGAGAGAGATTTCAATCGGGGATTTTGTGCTGACCGGAGGAGAGCTTCCGGCACTTTGTGTTATAGATAGTGTTTCAAGAAAAATTGAAGGAACGCTTGGTAAAATTGAGTCAGCGCATGACGACAGTTTTTCTGACGGGCTTTTAGAATATCCGCAGTATACAAAGCCGAGAGAGTATAGGGGGTTGGAGGTTCCGGAGGTATTATTAAACGGAAATCATAAGCTGATAGAGGAGTTCAGACAGCAGCAAAAAGTCTTAAGAACAAGACAAAAACGTCCGGATTTGTATGAAAAATGGATTAATCAGCAAAATAAAGCTCTTGAATAACTCCTATGATTCTATTTAAAAAGTTTTTATATTTTATTCTTTCTGCGGAACCAGAAAGAACTATATCTGCCTGTGTTTTGCAGGGTCTTATGTGAATTTTTGCTTTTTCATTAGCATTTTTATATATGATATCCGCAGAATCTCCCAAATCACGTTCTTTAGCCCTTATGTAGAAACGTTCTTTTTTGATTTTTTCATCAATATCAACATAAATTTTAAAATCAAAAGCATCTTTTACTTTTTCAGTAAGTGTAAATAAACCTTCTGAAATAATAATTTTAGAAGGTTTGGCTAAAGTATAATTATCATGCCTGATAGCAGTACCGCTCATGTCGTATTTAGGAAGAAAAGTTTCTTTTCCGGACAATAATTCTTTAATATGTTTGCTCATCAATTCCAATTCAAGAGCCTGTGGTACATCCAAATCGTAATTTTTTGCAAATTCAGAAAAACTGCCGGCAGCTTTAACCATTTCAGAGCGGTCATAATAATAATCGTCAGTATTGACTCTTGTAATAATGTCTTTTATATTAAATTCTGCGCCAAAGGATTCAATAGTATCAATCAAATCCATAGTTATGGTGGATTTTCCGCTTGCGGTTTCTCCTGCGATGCCGATAGAAGCAGGCATTTTAATTCTGCCTGATAAATATGCTGCAATTTTTTTTATAACAAAAGGAGTGTAGCTTACAAGTATAGAACCTTCCGCTTTCATTTCGGTTTCAAATACTTTCTGTAAATAACGCTCAATCTCTTCGCATAGAGTTGTTGGTTTTATTTGTGATATTGTTATGTTTTGCAGCATAATCTTTTCCTTTGTTCTATTATACACAAATAAAAATAAAAAAAAAGTTTTTTTGCTTTTTTTAATTTATATTTTTACATATTTTAATAAAAACTCCCGAATTTTCGGGAGTTTTTTATTAGGTTATTTTGTCGGACGTACGGTATAATATAACCTGCCGCTGGCCAATGCTTGTGCCCGTGTCGGCATTTGTCTGATTTCTTTTTTAACACCGGCAAAGGGATTCATATTGGCAAAAATTATATTAGGAGTAGACTTGTATACATGAGCATATAGGTATTTATCATCCTGATACCAATAAGAAGTCCCAAGACTGACGTCTGCAGCGGCGAATTTTATATCGTTACCTGCCAAGTCATAGAATATATCCAGGAAAGAAGGTTTTATGTCATACACTGTTCCGCCGGGCTCTAATCCGTAATAAATATTTCCTGTTTTACGGTAATTTTGAATAGAATCTCTTAATATTAATGTTGAGAATGCGCCGCCGTCGGTTTTATACAGCATATCTTCATATTCATCTTTTATCCCATAAACGAAATAGCCTGAAGTATAATTAAGGTTGTTTTCCAAAGGTATTTGATAAACACGTCTCATATATGCATATCTCAGCTTCATGCCGGAATACTCTTCTAATAAAGAAGCGCCGTTTTGGAATTCATCATAGAAGCAGTTTATAATATGGCCGTTATAAGAATAACCGCATTTACATTTACTTGTATCGTTAGAACAATCTCCCAGCGGATAAGAAGGCTGCTGGGGTGTTTGGGTTGGTGTCTGAGTCGGAGTTTTGCAAACCCCGTTTTCTTCTACTGTTCCGGTCGGGCAGGTGCATACATTTCCTACTAAGACTTTTCCTCCTGTACATTCAGGAACCGGGTCTTTACAGATTCCGCCGTCATAAATTTGTCCGGGCGGGCATGGAGTTGTTACTTTATTATATTGGAAATTTAGTAAAGTATTGTCAAGATTAGATAATATATCTCCAGACAAGTCATAATTATCTTTAAGCCAGCTTTTTCTTGTATTAACATATTTCATACCCAGCGGGTCTGCCGGAATTAAACTCCCGTCAGCAGCAAGCAGGAATTTAAAGCGATCCGGATTTTTGCAATTTTCTTCACCATACATACAATCAGAAGATTTTTTAGACGAATCTACATCAACATAAATATCAGTCTGATAACTGGCCTTGCTTTCAGCCGGGTTTATATCCCGTTTTGTCTCGCTTATCCACCACTTCATACCATTAGCAGTCGTAAACGAAGGAGTTTCAGGATAGGTTGTATCCCGGCAGGCGTCATTAACACCCATAGAAAAAGCTATCAAGTTGCAGAGTTTTTTATCTCCGGTGAATTTATTATCATCTTTAAAAGGAGACTTAAGGGGTTGTTCGTTATTAAGAAGCGGAATCGTGCTGACATCAATATCATCATTTCCGTTTTTCAGGATAATCGGGAAAATTGAAGTATCTGCGCTAAGAGCTTTAATATTTTTTCCCAGCTCGTCATAAACTTTTAAATACATTATTTTTGTTTTATCCGGCATCAAACCGTTAATAGCCGGCAGTATAACAGCCGCGATAACTCCTGTTATGCCGAGAACTATCAAAAGCTCTGCTAAAGTAAAACCTCTTCTTTTCATATTTATCTCCTATATTTTTTGCGTGAAGCGTGAGGCGTTCGTTAATGAAGTGACTAAGTGATCAGGTGATCAAGTGACTAAGAATTTATAACTACTCTTTAACTTTTAAATTTCTTCTAAACCGTCATTGCGAGGCGCTTTGCGCCGTGGCAATCCAATTTTTGTGTTACATCTAATGTAACTCAATACCTATTGAGTTACATTGGATACTTTATTCTACCATATAACGCAGGACTTATGCAAGAATCAGCGGATTAAAATTTTTTCT
>CALVBV010000102.1 GCA_944325815.1 Candidatus Gastranaerophilales bacterium | reverse complement strand
TACCCTCCCCTTTCCGGAGGACATCAAGCTTGTCGCCTAGACCAACCGGCCAAATACATTTACCCTCCCCTTTCCGGAGGACATCAAGCTTGTCGCCCAGACCAACCGGCCAAATACATTTACCCTCCCCTTGTGGGAGGGTCGAAATCTTTGATTTCGGGGAGGGGTTAGACATTAAGTTAGTATTTTTTACTTCTAAATATTATCTTAGACAGTAATGCCCTTGTGGGAGAGAGCCGGGGAGAGGGGGCTGTTTTGGTTTAGGAGTTTGTAACAGTTCCTCCCTTATGAGGGAGGTTAGGTGGGTGCTGGCTTTGGTTTAGAAGTGGATAAGTTTAGGAGTTTAGGAGTAGTTATAAATTCTTAATCACTTAATCACTTAGTCACTTCATAAACGCACCCTTCACCCCTCACGCCTCACGCTTCACCTAATGATGCGGTAGACTAAAGTCTACCCTACCGCTTAGTCACTTCATAAACGCACCCTTCACCCTTCACGCCCCTGTCAGCGTGCGCAAAAAACACAGTATAAAGCTCCTTTCGGAAGAGAGACAAAAGGAGCGAGGCTAATTAGTATGAAGAAAAGATTTTGGTTACTTTTTAGAAGTAAGCCGAACACACACACAATGCCTAATCATATTTTCGTCGAAATCCGACAATTCATCAGCTGCCTTCGACTTACATTTATATTTTAGCATTATTTTTATTTCTTCTTAATCTTCTAAAGTACTAGTTCAAAAGGATTATTTATCGCGTATATACTGGATATCGGCTGTAAAGTTTTACAAAAAATTCTAACGTGCTTATAATTATATTATGAGAAAAAAATTTGAACTCGTATCAAAATATAAGCCTGCCGGAGACCAGCCTAAAGCCATGCAAGAACTGGTCGACGGTATAAATAACGGAGATGATGCCCAGACTTTGCTGGGGATTACAGGTTCCGGAAAAACTTTTACTATTGCAAATGTCATAGAACAGGTGCAGAAACCGACTTTGATTATTGCCCACAACAAGACTCTTGCGGCTCAGCTTTACAATGAGTTTAAGGAATTGTTTCCGAACAATGCAGTTGAGTATTTTATCAGCTATTATGATTATTATCAGCCGGAAGCTTATATCCCGAGAACGGATACTTATATTGAAAAATCTGCAAGCATTAATGAAGAGATTGACCGTTTGAGGCACAATACCACAAGAAGTCTATATGAGCGCAATGACGTTATTATTGTCGCTTCAGTAAGCTGTATTTACGGCTTGGGACTGCCTGAAAATTATTTTAAAGGTGCTATAACAATTCAGGTCGGCGGAAAGCTCGACAGAGGAGAATTGATAAAACATCTTGTATCTGTTCAATACACAAGGAATGATTTGGTCCTTGAGCGTTCAACATTCAGAGCAAGAGGCGATATTGTCGAGATTATGCCTGCTTACGAAAAAATTATTACAAGAGTTTATTTCTTTGATGATGAGGTTGAAAAAATAGTTAAAATTGACAGCCTTACAGGTGAAATATTGGAGGCGCCGGAAAGCGTGGTGATTTATCCTGCGGTTCACTATATTTCTTATGATGAAAATGAAGATGAAACGCTAAGCATGATAAGGCAGGAACTAAAGAATCGTGTTGCAGAGCTTGAAAGCCAGAATAAGATTCTGGAATCCCAGCGCCTTCAGCAGAGGGTTAAGTATGATATTGAAATGATAAAAGAGATGGGGTACTGTTCAGGGATTGAAAATTATTCAAGAATAATTGAGCGCCGTCCTGTAGGGTCCGCGCCTGCAACACTTTTGGATTATTTTCAGGAGGATTTCCTAACGGTAATAGACGAATCGCACGTAACACTTCCGCAGCTTAACGGAATGTATCACGGAGATGCTTCCAGAAAAAATACACTTATAGAATACGGATTCAGACTTCCCTGCGCAAAAGATAACAGACCGCTGAAGAGTGAAGAGTTTTTTGCGAAAGTCGGGCAGAAAATTTATATATCTGCAACACCGGGAGAATTTGAAAAGAAAACTTCAGAGCAGCTTGTAGAGCAAATTATCAGACCTACAGGGCTTGTTGATCCGAAAATCAGCGTAAGACCGATTGAGACGCAGATTAATGATTTAAAAATAGAAATCGAAAAACGTGCGAAAAAAGAAGAGCGCGTTTTGATTACGACATTAACAAAACGCATGGCAGAGGATTTGTGCGACTTCTTTTTGCAGGAAGGAATAAGGGTAAGATATCTGCACAGCGGAATAAAATCAATAGAACGTGTTGAGATATTAAGAGACTTAAGGCTCGGCGAATTTGATGTTCTAATCGGTGTTAACCTCCTTCGGGAGGGGCTGGATATTCCGGAGGTTTCTCTTGTGGCGATTATGGATGCAGATAAGGAAGGATTTTTGAGGTCTGATACAAGCTTGATTCAAACAATAGGGCGTGCTGCCCGTAATGCCTGCGGGGAAGTTATAATGTATGCGGATAAAATTACTGATTCAATGCAGAGGGCAATAGACGAAACTAACAGGCGCCGTGAGATTCAGCTTGAACATAACAAAAAGTACGGAATTATTCCGCAGACGATTAAGAAACCTATTGAAAATAATCTTCTTTCGCTGGTTGCAAGCTATAGGGATTTAGAGGATATTGTGGCGGAAGAAATGGTGGATTTGGGTATAGAGAGAAAAGATTTGCCAAAACTTATTTCCAAATTGGAAAAAGACATGCATAAAGCGGCCAAAATACTCGATTTTGAACGTGCTGCAGAAATCCGCGACCAGCTTAAGAAATTGAGAGAAATGGTATAGCAAAAATTTTTTTCACGGGGTTTATAACGGTATGCAAAAGATACCCCCTAAAATAACAGAGATGCCGGAAGTTTTAATATATAATCCGCCCAAAACTCCGATTTATAAAATGTCAACCACATTTATGCCGCGCGAAGTGGGATGGATGCGGGCTTATCCGATAAATGAAAACGGGAAAAAATCACTTTGGGTTGATGAGCTTGTGATTAAGGAAAAGCGCAGAGGATATGGAACAATGTTTCTGGATTTTGCAAGAAAATTAAGTGAACGCTTCGAGTGCGGCGGAAAATTAAAACTGCAAGCCGGAATTACCATGTTCGACCCCACAAGCCCCCCTCATGTTTTTTATAGAAAATACGGATTTACTTCTGATAATAAAAAAGTTTTGAGAAAAGTAGATAGAGCCATAAGATATCATAAGACACTGAATTATAAAAAAATACCTCCGGTAATAATGTATTACCCCCCGGAAGTTCCTTCAAAAAACGGACTCGGCGGAATGCTTAAGAGAATTCTGGCGAAAATTCACAAAAAGTAAATTTTGTGCTAATCTTTTATTATGAAGAAGTTGAGTTTGTTAATATTGTTCAGTGTTCTGCTTCAAAGTTCGGTTCTGGCAAGGCCTGTTGTATTTAGTGATGAAGGACTTTTCGGACTGAAAGACGAGAAGGGAAATGTTATAGTTGATGCTCAATATAAAAAACTCATAAAAATAGGTGAATCCGCCTGGCTCATACAAAAAGGAAACAGATTCGGGCTTATGGCAGATGACGGTAAAATTCTCGTAAAACCGGAATATAATAAAGCGGAAAGAGTTCTGGGTAAATTTGCAAAACTTGGCAAAGGTGATAAATACGGGCTTTTTGATGAATACGGGTTTGCGGTTCTGCCTGTTGAGTTTTCTTCAATCGATCTCCTATACGGAGGGATGCTGCTTACCTGCAGGAATTATAAGTACGGTGTTACGGATATGAACGGCCAGATGATTCTGGATAATGTTTTTGATGATATTTATATGCCAAAACCAAATACAATGGTTATTGTATATAACGGACAGACTTTTGAGATAAAAAAATCCAGAGGCGAGGAGTCTTTAACACTGCCGGTTAATATTCAGTCAATTCAGGACAGCTCGGAATTTACGATTACGGAATTGATAACTAAACCCGGGGTTACAACCGGTTATTACGGCGTTACCGCAACAAATTACTTCTTAAAAATTTTCTCTTCAATATCACCTGCCTATGAGCAGACTATTGATGAACTTATGTTCTCAAAGGGCGCGGACGCTGCAGGCGTAATTATGAATTTTTCCTGGATTCCGCGTTTTCCAATTGTGTATGCTAAAAAATATTACCAGAATCTGATTGCGCCTAATAACGGACCTTTGAGCGGCGTGAAAACAAATTTGAAAAAAGAGCTTACTAATACGCCTGCGCAGGATGAAAATTAAAGCTTCTGTCTGAGAATTGAATTAGACCCCTGGCAGGTTATAAAAAGCATATTACCCTCAACGTGAAGCCCGTAGGGCTTATCGACTTTTGATACAAAAACAGAAACATTGCCTTGAGGCGTTATTTTCAAAACATTATTTGTATTATAGTTGGAAACGTAGATATTTCCTTCTTGGTCACTTGCAAGACTAATAGGGCCGCTGATTTGCGAGCTCTTTAAGAAAACCTGCCGCTTTCCGTCCGGTGTGATTTTCAAAATTGTGTTATCGGAAAATGTTGCAACATAAACATTGCCCTGGTTATCTGTTGTGATACCTGTCGGGCTCAGAACATTTTCGTAAATTCCTGATTTATCGGCTATCTTAGAGGGCGGATTCATTTTTTGCGGCGGAAGGGTTGTTGAAACTTTTATGGATTCCGCAAGTTCCTGCCCGCGCTTATAATAAGAATTTGTCTCAGGTATAAGACTTAAGTATTCTGCAGCTTTTGTGTAATCTTCAAGTTTAGAACTCATAAGAGCTAGCTTGTAGACTACTTCATAATCATTCGGATTTCTCAAATATACCTGTTTATAAATAGACAAAGCCTCTGCATACTGCTTAAGGTATTCTAAAATTGTTGCAAGGTTATAATAAGCATCAATATAATC
>CALVBV010000101.1 GCA_944325815.1 Candidatus Gastranaerophilales bacterium | reverse complement strand
CTCACGACAGTGTAATTATGGTTGAAGCAGGATGTAAATTCGTTACTGAAGACGATATTATGAGAGCTGTTGAGTTTGCTCAGGGTGAAATCAGAAAACAATGTGATGCTCAGATTGAATTTGCAAAAGCTTGCGGAGTTGTAAAAGAAGAATTTGTTAATCCTTATGATACAACAGAGCTTAAAAATATCATTGATGAAGTTGCTCACGATATGATTTTTGACGCTTATCACAACTTTGACAGAACATATAGACAAGAAAAGCTTGAAGAAGCTAAAAAATTGGTTAAAGAAAGAGTTGAAGCTCTTCCGGAAGACCATTATATACACCAAATCATTGAAGAAACAGGTATTGATTTTGTTGCGGAAGAGTTTAAAGCCGCAGAGAAGAAAATAATGCGTGCAATGATTCTTGATGAAGGCGTACGTGCAGACGGCAGAAAACCGAACGAAGTTCGTCCAATCTGGTGTGAAGTTGGTGTTATACCAAGAGCTCACGGCTCAGCAGTATTTACAAGAGGCCAGACACAGATTCTTTCTGTTGCAACCCTTGCAGGCCCTGGCATGAAGCAGGAACTTGACGGAGTTGATCCTGAAACAGAAAAAACATATATGCACAAGTATATTTTCCCAGGATTCTCTGTAGGCGAAGTTAAACCGCTAAGAGGCCCGGGAAGACGTGAAGTAGGACACGGTAATCTTGCGGAACGTGCAAATGTTCCGGCACTTCCTTCTCAGGAAGAGTTTGGTTACACTATCCGTGTTACCTCAGATGTACTTGAATCAAACGGTTCTACTTCAATGGGCTCTACCTGCGGCTCTTCTATGGCTTTGATGAATGCAGGTGTTCCTGTAAAATGCATGATAGGCGGAGTTGCAATGGGTATGATAACAGAACCGGGAAGAGAACCTGTTGTTTTAACAGATATTCAGGGTATTGAAGACTTTTTAGGCGATATGGACTTTAAAGTTACAGGTAATGACGACGGTATTACGGCTCTTCAAATGGATATGAAGGCAAAAGGTATAGCAAATGAAACTTTGAGACGTGCTCTTGCACAGGCAAAAGAGGGCAGACTTCATATTCTAGGCGAAATGAGAAAAGTTATCTCTAAACCGGCAGATCACCTCTCACCGTTTGCGCCGAGCATTACAACAATGACAATCCCTGTAGAAGATATCGGAACAGTTATCGGACCGGGCGGAAAACAGATTAGAGCTATAATTGACGCTTCCGGTGCTGAAATTGATATTCAAGACAGCGGTGTTGTAACAATTACTTCCAATGACCAGGAAGGTGCCGCAATAGCTAAGAAAATGATTCAGGATTTGACATTTAAACCTGAAGTCGGCATGGTTATCAAGGGTAAGGTTGTAAGAATCATTCCTATAGGCGCCTTTGTAGAGCTGGGAGGCGGAAAAGACGGTATGGTTCATATTTCTCAAATATGCCAGGAAAGAATTGAAACTATTGAACCGCACTTAAATATCGGTGATGAAGTCATCGTTAAGGTTATCAAGATTGATGATAAGGGTAGGATTAACCTAACCATCAAAGGGGTAACAGAAGAAGATAAGGCGAAAGTAACAGCTTAATAAAAAATAAAAAGTGTCGGCAAAAGCCGGCACTTTTTTTAGCATTTATAAAATTCTTTAAGATTAAAGAACTGGTATGCCCCGAGCTTGACGCTTTTTATAGCTGCCTGAACTCTGTTTGTAACGTCTAATTTTTTGTATATAGAAGCTACATGTGCTTTGGTTGTGTGGTTAGAAATGTAAAGTCTTTTTGAAATTTCTTTGTTGTTAAGGCCTATGAGCAGCAAGTATAAAACATCTCTTTCTCGTTCTGTAAATTTGTCCATTAATGCTTTTCCCATCCTTTTTTATTCTTAACACTAAACATATATTACTTTTTTACACTATATACCTCCAGGTGTCTATAAGCTTGGTGGCTACTTTTTTGTAAAATAAGCTCTATTTTTATCTTATTTTTTTAAATTTTTCTAAAAATCCATGCTTCATAATTTTAAAGTTTAAATATTAAGAAATGTAAACATTTCAAACAAAGCTGAAATTAGGTATTTTTTAAATACTTTATATATATAAGATGGTATAAATAGGAAGATTTAAGTAAGATGGCACCTTTGGAAAGTACAAATTATCAAAATATTTTAACTCAGGCTCAGGGCCAGCTTAATCAGTTATTGAGTTTAACTGAAGGCGGCCAAACCGGCAGCGGCGCCTCTTCTTATATTAATTCTGTCTGGGGATTGGCAGGAAATACAGAACAGCTTATCAATGGTGACGATTCACAAAAAGCAAGTGCTATTCAAAATATAGTTACTAAATTAACAGACCTGCTTTCAAATCTTGGAACCGGAGAAGCAGGCAAGGCTAATAAAAGGGTCAAAGAAAACGACAAAAAGATTGCTGACAATGACAATCAGGCTCAAAAAACATCAATGACAATTGATGCAAAGCTTCAGGAAATAATGAACCAGTGCGAAGCTGGAAGCAAGTCAATTGAAGATGCTATAAAACAGATTCAGGAACTTGGCGGCGACAACGGTGAAATTGGTAAAGTTCAGGAACAATTGGATGAGCAGCTTCAAATTATTGAAGACAACAAACAAGTCTTGAATGATGACAGTGCAAATTCAAAAGACCGCCAGACAGCTCTTAAAAATATTTTAGGTGCAGCTTCTGCTATCAATACTTTGGTTACAAATGTAAATGAAATTTTGGGGCAAATTGAAGAGCAAAATGCGATTGTGGAGAATGCTTCTACTCAAATTGCAGATTTATCCACAGGTGCAGCAGAAATTTTAGCAGAGGGCACCCGTGATATACAGGAAAATATGGCAAAAACCGGTCAGCTGCAGAGCGAAAACACTATAATGGCGACTGAATCAGTTGTAAAAGATACTGCCGGGGCTACCCAGATTGCAATTGGTGAGGCTATGTCATCCGGTCCTCAGGCAGTTGTTGCAGGTGCAACTGGTGCTAAATATATTATGAGCGGAAATGATAAAGTTAATGCCGGTGCAACCTTAATGAGTGGTTCTGTTCAAGGTTTACAAAAATTAACTCAGTCTGTTGGTTCAATGGGCTCATATCTTACTGAATTTGCAAATTTTGCAAACGGTATCGGACAATTTGCGGAAGGCGTAACAGAGCTTGTCGGAGAATATGATACAACTGCTAATGCAATGATTACATCAATCGGTTCCTGGGATGTTGTTACAGATGCTAATAATCAGCTTCAAGCTTATGTTGAAGAGTACTCCGGCGGAATTGAGGAAACAGTTGGAGAAGAAGAGCAGAATAAAGGCCAAGATTTAGAAATTGGCTATACAGCAGAAAATAATATTTTCAAAAAATTTGAATTTGATACAAATATTTTTAAGGCAGCAAGTAAATAACCTAATCAGTTAATATTAAGAATATATTAAATTTTATTTAGCTAGTGTAAACTTTACACTAGCTAAACTTCTTTTAGGATAATACATTCGGGTAATTTGTATTCATATTTTATATACAAATTACCCTGTACGCTTTTATTGACAATGTTTTTGATTTGTGTTGGAATGTTGTTATAGCCGTACTATAAAAGGAGATTTTAATATGACGACGAAAACAAAAAAGGACGTTGAGTCTTTGGAAAAATCTCTCAACTCATCAAATGTAGTAGAAACACTTGATCAGTTAGAAGGTTTGATTTCAAGGGTCAGCAAAGCTCAAAAGATTTTTGCGACTTTTTCACAGGAAAAAGTTGATGCAATTTTTAAAGCAGCAGCAGGTGCTGCAGACAAGGCTCGTATTCCGCTTGCAAGAATGGCTGTTGAAGAAACAGGCATGGGTATTTTAGAAGATAAGATTATCAAAAACCACTTTGCATCAGAATACATTTATAACAAACACAAAAATGCAAAAACTTGCGGAATTATTAAAGAAGACAAAATTAACGGTATTAAAATTGTTGCAGAACCTTTAGGGGTTTTAGCAGGTATTGTTCCTACAACTAACCCGACTTCTACAGCAATATTCAAGGCATTAATTGCTCTTAAAACAAGAAATGGTATCATTTTCTCACCACACCCGAGAGCAAAAAAATGTACAATAGAAGCTGCAAGAATAGTATTGGAAGCAGCTGTTAAAGCTGGTGCACCGGAAGATATTATCGGTTGGATTGATGTTCCGTCAATTGAGCTTTCAAGCGCTTTGATGCAGCACCCGTCAATTGCATGTATTGTTGCAACAGGCGGCCCGGGTATGGTAAAAGCAGCATACTCTTCAGGCAACCCTGCATTAGGCGTAGGCCCCGGTAATGTTCCGGCTGTTATTGATGAAACCGCTGATATTAAAATGGCTGTATCATCAATTCTTATGTCTAAATCTTTTGATAACGGTATGATTTGTGCTTCAGAACAATCTGTTATCGTTGTTGACAGCATTTATGAAGAAGTTAAGAATGAATTTTTATACAGAGGTGCTTACCTTGTAAACGATAATCAAAAACAAAAATTAATTGACCTTCCTCTAATCGATCCGAAGAGAGGAACTGCTCATCCGGACGTAGTTGGTCAGAAACCTCACAGAATTGCAGAACTTGCAGGCTTTGGAAATGAAGTTCCAGAAGATGCTAAGATTCTTCTTGTTGAAAGACCGGAAGTTGATTGGGAAGATCCGTTCTCAAGAGAAAAATTATCACCGGTTCTTACAATGTACAGAGCATCCGATTTTGAAGATGCTGCCGAAAAAGCTCATCACCTTGTAATCAGAGGCGGTGCAGGCCACACTTCTGTACTTTATACCGATGAACGTAAAAAAGACAGAATCGACAGATATTCTGAAATGATGCCTACTTGCAGAGTTTTAATCAACTCACCATCATCACAAGGCGGTATCGGTGATTTATATAACTTTAGACTTGAACCGTCACTTTCACTCGGCTGCGGTTCTTGGGGTAAAAACGCTGTTTCTGGTAACATTGGCGTTGAAAACTTATTGAACTACAAGACTGTTGCTGAAAGGAGAGAAAATATGTTATGGTTTAAGGTTCCTTCAAAAGTTTACTTCAAGAGAGGTGCTACTGATTTAGCATTAAGAGAACTTGCTGGTAAAAAACGTGCATTTATCGTAACTGACAGATTCTTATTCAATTCAGGTGCAGTAAATACAATTACTAACGTTCTTGATGAAATTGGTATTGAACACGAAGTATTCTTTGATGTTAAACCGGATCCTACATTATCTACAATCGATCAGGCAATGGCTATCTTAAGACCGTTTGAACCTGATGTAATCATCTCTGTCGGCGGCGGTTCTCCGATGGATGCTGCTAAGATTATGTGGT
>CALVBV010000100.1 GCA_944325815.1 Candidatus Gastranaerophilales bacterium | reverse complement strand
AACCGGCTGAATATGTATCTCGCTATAGAAAAATCGGTGAAGATATGTATGATGAGATAATTTTTGTTTTTGAAAACGGCTATCAACTAGAAATTTCTTCTGATATTGATTATATGTCTTTATATGAAAATTCTGTTTGGTTACAACAACAAAAGCATGCATTACGAGATTGGAAAATTTTCAACGATGACAGAGATTGTTTAGAGGATGAAGAATTAATGCCGAAAGAGTTAATTCAAAGATCTTCACCTGTTGAAGGCAAAAATGTAACAATAACGGCAAACAAAGAGTGGCTGTTTGGTCTTATCGACTATGAATTTATCATAAATAATAAAGATAATATAAGTTATTGTTATTATGGTTTTGCAGAAAATAACATGAATGCTTTGTGGTATTTTCTTGAATTATTAACTCAAACAAATGAAGATTTATATTTTTCTTGCGAAGAAGAAGGCCCTACTTCATTCTTTTATATTCAAAATTTAGATAATGAGAAAATAAGATTCATACATGTCAGTAATAGAGTGCAAAAGCCCGTACAAATTATTAATGGTTTATTTCAAATCCATCAGGATTTTATTATATCTAAATACTATTTTATAAAACAATTTTATGATGCAATAAGACAACCTATTATTAATACAAGAATTGAAGATTTAGACAACCCTCTCGGTATAGAAGAATTTGAACAATTAAACAAAGATTCATATATAATCAAGAAATATTTAGAGAAAAATAAATAAAAATTTACGACCATTTTTGTCGTAACAAGGGTTTATTATATAATTGTCTGATACGGTAAATCTCCCTACCGAGCCAACTGGCGACAGAGGGGTGTGGGAGTCCTCATAATCAGACAAGCCGGTTGTTGTAGCCCGTAGATGCCAGACGGGCGGTGGGCAATGCATTATGTATCCCTCAAGAGCAGGGTGGCGTCTGTTCTTCAACCGGTTTATATATAGCTTAATTAACAGGCAAACAAGTATGTTTCGGTAATCAAAGATTACCAAAACCTACATTCTAAGTGATCAGGTGATTAAGTGATTAAGCTTAACCCTCCCCTTGTGGGAGGGTCGAAATCTTTGATTTCGGGGAGGGGTTCTTGGGGGTTGAATAAAGAAGAATACAAAAAAACTTCTTCTAAACTCCTAAACTTATAAACTCTTCAACCAGGGCCAGCACCCACCTAACCTCCCTCATTAGGGAGGGATAACTGCCCCCTTCCCTAAATGAGTGAAGGGCCGGGGATGGGTGATAATGGCGTGAAGCGTGAGGGGTGAAGGGTGAAGGGTGCGTTTAGGAAGTGATTAAGTGACCAGGTGATCAGGTGATCAAGAATTTATAACTTCTTCTAAACTTCTCAACTCCTAAACTCCTAAACCAAAACAAACCCCTCTCCCCGGCCCTCTCCCACAAGGGGCGAGGGGATAACTCCTTTTCAACTATTCAACTCATCCACTTTTCAACATTTAAAACTTCTTCTAAACTCCTAAACTCCTCAACTCCTAAACCTAAACAGCCCCCTCTTCCACTCTTCAACATTTATAACTTTTCCTCAACTCCGCCATCGCCTGCCTCAACGTATCCGGAATTGCTTAAAACAAAATGAGTGCGTCTAACGCACTCATTTTGTTCTCTGCATAATAATTCTTTACTGCTCTAAAATCTGAGGCAGCTCAACATTAGGAGTACCTATTGTTCTTACAAGTTCCAGCACAGCTGCCTTCATCTGGCATTTTTGTGCGGTTGCACTAAAAAAATCACTATAAAAACAGCCTTCACACACACACCCGCGTTTATAACACTCTAATGCCGTCGGCGTCCACCTTTTTACAGCAATAGCTCTTCCCATATCACGACTCTTAAACACTTATTCCTCCAAATTTTTTCGTTCTGTACTCTTCCCAAGTAAAAATTATAACTATATTCTTATTATATGGCTTAAGACAGCTTTTACAACCCATAAAATCTGAATTGTAACGATTTTGTAATAAACCAGAACTTCCCAAATTTACTGCTATTGCCTGTTTTAAGACTTGCTTAACCCCGATAAACACATGCTTTTCCGCCGGTTTCTCCATGAAAAACCATGCCAACAGCATGTTTGCATGCATTTTTTTATGAGTAAAGTTTTGTAAAGATGTTGGCATGCAGCTTTTTTTAGCTAAGTTTTTCTATAATCTTCTCAAATTTCATGCTTCTTGAAGCCTTTAGAAAGATTAATTCTGTATGGACATTTTTTTGTATATATAAAACAGCATCTTCTATTGTGTCAAAATGTCCGGTTTTGTATTTTTCGACCGCATCAGTAATATTTTTGGACAACGTGCCTATAGATATAATCTCAGTATCTTGGGAAAGCTGTTTGTTATTAATATATTCGCCCAATTCTCTGTGATACTCGTTTTCTTTGTCTCCCAGCTCGCCCATGTCGCCCAGAATTATAGTGTAATTTTTATAATGCTCTGCGATTGTGTCAATAAAAGCCTTCATTGATTCCGGATTTGCATTGTAGCTGTCGTTTATTATCCGAAACCCGCCTGCCTGAACACATTCCCAGCGTTTTTCAATAGGTTTATATTTTTTTAAACCTTCTTTTATTTCATTATAAGTCATATTTAAAGCAAGCCCTGCGTTGATTGAAGCAAGCGAGTTTTCTATGTTATAGTCCCCGCCGGTATTAAGCTCATAAATACTGCCTTTGTACTCAAATTTAGAATACTCTGCGGTTTTTTCCATAATTTTGACATCGTTTATTGAGTAATAAATCTTTTTACCGTTAAATTCTACTGTCTTTTTTATTAAATCGTCATCGTGTGCGATAAAAACGCTGCCCCTTTGATGTTTAACAATTTCACACTTGGCCCTTGCGATATTTTCTCTGGAACCCAGACGCCCGATATGTGCGGTTCCAACATTAGCGATTATTGTAATATCAGGCTCTGCATATTTGGACAAAAGTTCAATCTCTCCTAATCCGCGCATTCCCATCTCAAGTATCAAAACTTCCGTATCATCATCCATCTCAAATATTGTCTGGCACAGGCCTACTTCATTGTTGTGGTTCAGAGGTGTTTTGAAGGTTTTAAACCTTTCCCCGAGTACAGATGCCGTTAATTCCTTTGTGGTTGTTTTTCCGGAACTGCCGGTTATTGCAACAACTATCGGATTAATTTTTTTACGCCTGTAATTTGCAAGTTCGAGGTAAGCAGTAAGCGTATTTTTAACTTTAAGATTTCCGTCGTTTCCTGTGCAAAAAGCGCCGGATGCGCCTTTGGCAAGTGCTTGTGTGATAAATTTTTCGCCGTCAAAATTTGCGCCTTTGAGCGGAAGGTAAAAATCCCCGGGCTTAATGGTTCTGGTATCCGTAGAGATTCTCACGTCTTTATCCAAATCAACGGGCTTAATAACTTCTGCATTTACCGCTTTTATCAACTCACATATTTTCATATTTACAGTATAACTCTAAAATAAAAAAGTAATCAGGTTTTATAACATTGCTTTCGCCTCTTACTTAATCCCCCCCCCTTGAAAAATTCTCGAAAAAAAACTATGATAACTATATTATGGAACAGTTTGTTATCTCATTCGACGAAATTCGGGCATTGCTCGTTGAGCAGCAATACCAGGAGAGCGATATAGAAGAGCTTGAAAAGGCTTTTGAATTTGCCAAAAAGCTTCATGCAGGTCAATACAGGGTTTCCGAAGAACCTTATATTATCCACCCGATGGAAGTTGTAAAGATTCTTATCGGCCTGAGAGCTGACAAACATACGCTTATGGCGGGGTTTCTGCATGATATTCTTGAAGATACCGACGCTAAGCCCGAAGAAATCAAAGAACTGTTCGGAGAAGATGTCCTGAACCTCGTTCAGGGCGTTACAAAACTCGGAAAACTCCAGTTCAAATCAACAGAAGAACGTCAGGCCGAGAATTTCCGCAGAATGTTTATTGCAATGGCAAGCGATGTAAGGATTATCTTCCTGAAACTCGCAGACAGACTGCACAACATGAGAACGCTTAATTATATGGCGCCTGCAAAACAGCAGAGAATTGCGCAGGAAACGCTGGATATATTTGCACCGCTTGCTAACAGATTAGGGGTCGGGAAAATTAAGGCCGAACTTGAGGATTTGTCTCTTAAGTATCTTCATCCGGATAAATACTACGAAATAGCCCAGCTTGTTTCGCAGAAAAAAGCCGAAAGAGACATGACCGTTAAGCTTCTGATTGATAAAATTTCCAAAGACGTAAAAGCAAGCGGAATTAACGCTAAAATTACCGGAAGAGCCAAGCATTATTACAGTATTTATAACAAAATGCAGAGGCTGAATGTTGCATTCCACGACCTTTACGACATTACGGCCGTTCGTGTAATTGTTGATACAGAAAAGGAATGTTATGAGGTTTTGGGATTAATCCACTCCCAGTTTAAACCGATTCCAGGGCGTTTTAAAGATTATATTGCAATGCCGAAAAGTAACATGTATCAGTCTTTGCACACATCGGTTATAGGCCCGAGGCAGAAGCCTCTTGAAGTTCAAATCAGAACGTGGGAAATGCACGAGATTGCTGAATATGGTATTGCTGCGCATTGGAGATATAAGGAAAAAGGCTCTAAGAAGGCTGATTCAGCGAGTGATATTAAATTTTCATGGATGCGGAAACTTGTTGAGTACAACAAAGATACGCAAAACGCGGAAGACTACGTTAACTCGGTTAAGCTCGATTTGTTTTCAGATCAGGTATTTGCTTTCACCCCCGGAGGGGACGTAATCGACCTTCCGCAGGGCGCTACGCCTGTTGACTTTGCTTACCGTATTCACTCCGATGTCGGGCACAAAACTGTCGGAGCTTTGATTAACGGACGTATTGCACAATTGGATACTAAGCTTAAAAACGGCGATATTGTTGAGATTATGACATCGAAAGTTGCGGCGCCAAGGCTTGATTGGCTTAATTTTGTCGTAACAAAACAGGCGGCTTCAAAGATAAGGCAATGGTACAAAAAGAATAACAGAGAAGACCATATTAATATCGGTAAAGCTAACCTTGAGCATGAACTTACAAAGACGGTTTTTGATGATTATGTCAAAAACGGCGAGTTTGATAAAGTTGCAAAACAGATGAATTATGTGAGCGCGGATGATTTATTTGCAGCTTTAGGATACGGCGAAACAACTGTCAACAAAATCATTAACCGCCTGAGAAAACCGCCTAAGCAGGAAAGTCCCGCCCAACACAGACCGAGAAAAGCTTCCGAAAAAGATATTGTCGGGCTGGAAGGTCTTTTGTACTCATTTGCACGGTGCTGTTCTCCAATTCCGGGAGAGCCGATTGTCGGTGTAGTTACGCGCTCTAAGGGGGTTACTATTCACAGGCTGGACTGCAAGACGCTTGAGAATGTTCCAGTAGAAAGATTAATGGACATCCACTGGTCAGGAAACAATGTAAACAAGACTTACAGCACAACTATACGTATTGAAACAGCCGAAAAATTGGGACTGCTCAAAGACGTTATCGGAGTGGTGTCTGATAACAATACAAATATTACATCGGCTAATGTTAAATCAAAGGGAAGAGTCGGTATAATCGAGCTTGGGATTGAGCTTGATAATATTGATACATTAAGAAGAGTAATGACTGCACTGCAGGCAATGCCGGATGTTATCAGCGTAAAACGTATACAAACATCTTACAGCCTATCGCCCCAGCAGTTTACCAAAAAACACGTTAAGGCGCAGAAAAAGAATAAAAAAACTTCCAGCCATTAGTGAAGATGTTGAAGAGTGGATAAGTTTAATAGTAGTTATCCTCTCGCCCCTTGTGGCACTACTGTCCGAGATAATATTTAGAAGTAAAAAATATTAACTTAATGTCTAACCCCTCCCCGAAATCAGAGATTTCGACCCTCCCACAAGGGGAGGGTAAATGTAT
>CALVBV010000099.1 GCA_944325815.1 Candidatus Gastranaerophilales bacterium | reverse complement strand
GCTTGATGTCCTCCGGAAAGGGGAGGGTATACTAAACTCCCGCTGTGGCAGTTCCCTCGCCCCTCTGTGGGAGAGGGAAGAATTTCAAGTTGAGCTTTTGCGAAACTTTGAAATTCGGGAGAGGGGTCGTTTTATGTCCAGGCAGCATGTAATATCTCGCAAATCTAGAGAACTGGTAGTATATGACTTTCGTTGATAAATTTATTCTGGACAGTTGTGCTAAATGAGAGAAGGGGGGCCACTTAATCACTTTATAAACTACATCCTAAACAAAAAATATCCGGAGACAAAAATATTTGTCTCCGGATATTTTGTTTAATTCTTCATTATGCGAAATATCTTGCTAACAAGCCGTCAAAGCCGCGTCCGTGACGCGCTTCGTCTTTTGCCATTTCATGCACTGTATCATGAATAGCGTCAAGTCCCAAAGCTTTTGCTTTCTTAGCAATTTCCATTTTGCCTGAACAAGCGCCAAATTCTGCTTCTGCTCTCAACTCAAGGTTTTTCTTAGTTGAATTTGTAACAACTTCACCAAGAAGTTCCGCAAATCTTGAAGCGTGATCAGCTTCTTCAAACGCATATCTTTTAAATGCCTCTGCAATTTCAGGATAACCTTCTCTATCAGCCTGTCTTGCCATAGCTATATACATACCTACTTCTGTGCATTCACCCATAAAGTTGGCTCTCAATCCTTCAAGAATTTCCGCATCAACATCTTTTGCAACACCTATTCTGTGCTCGTCAGCATAATTCTTGCTGCCTTCTTCCATAAGAATAAATGCTTCTTTACCCGCGCCGCATACCGGACATTTTTCCGGGGCTTCGCCTTCTGCTGTATAACCGCAGACTTTGCATACGTATTTTGCCATAATTTAATTCCTTTCTTTTCTGTAATCTTCTCTTACGGACTAATTATAACACCTTTGTTAACTCTATTCAATTGGAATTACAACATTAAAATCATCATCCCATTCAATTTCACCGGAAGGTTCAAGGCCATGGTAGCGATAGGTATTTTCTATGTATTCTGCTTTAAATAAGCCTTTTTTACCCAGAATTTTTATAATCTCGGGAAGAAGCTTTGTACTGCCGGCAATTGTACCGTCTGCCGAGACTGCTGATTTTCCGTCATAATAAATCTTTGAGTCTGCAAATACCGTCTCTTTAATATTGCTATAGGTTATGGGAAGAGAATCGCTTATTAATATGACTTTGTCAGAAGGTTTTGATTTAAAAAACAATCTAAGTGCCTCATCACTCACATGAACACCGTCGGCAATAATTTCTGCATAAACATTATCATTAACTAAAGCAGACAAAGCACTTGATATTCCTCTGTGCGAAACAGGCGACATTGCATTAAACGTATGGGTCGCACCGTCTACATTACCCCAGCCGGTACAATGCCCTGCCTGAACTTTTACTCCTCTGCTTTTTAAATAATCAATAAGACCTTCATCAAACTCTGGCGCCAGAGTTACAATTTTGATGAAATCATCTTCAATTTTTTGATAATTGTCTACGGTCAGCGGCAGAAAATGCTGCGGATTATGTATACCTTTTTTCTCCGGATTAATAAAAATTCCTTCAAGATGAATCCCCAAAACTTCCGGTATCTGTGCATTTTTAATTCTTTCAACCTGGCGTTTTATATTTTCTGGAGAATCTGTAACAAGGGTTGGAAAAAAACTCCCGATTCCGATTCTGCGGAGTTTTTGTGCAAGACTTACTACATCTGCAGTTGTGCAGGTATTAAAATTAATTCCGTACGCACCATGAAAATGCTGCTCAATAATTAAAGGTGTCTTCATTATTCTCCGAATATCTCTCTGACTTTTTCTCTGTCATCAAAATGAATTGTCTCGTCTGCAAGAATTTGATAATCCTCATGCCCCTTGCCTGCGACAAGTATAACATCGTGCGGACCTGCAATCTTATACGCTTCTTTTATCGCAAGCTCTCTGTCAGGTTCCACTATTACGTCATTTACACTCCTAAACCCGGCAAGAATATCTGTGATAATTTGCTGAGGATTCTCAGAACGCGGATTATCGCTTGTTACAATAACCTTATCCGCAAGTTCTTCCGCAATCCGACCCATCTTAGGACGTTTCGTCGTGTCACGATCACCTCCGCATCCGAAAATACAAATCAGTCTGCCATCGCTCGGAGTTATATCCCTTGCCGTTTTTAAAACATTTTCCAAACCGTCAGGAGTATGCGCATAGTCCACAATAACGACCGGCTTGTTAACGACTATTTCAAATCTGCCGGCGACTCCGCCTATTTCGCAAAGGGCCTTTATAGAAGTATCTATGTCCAAATTTAATGCAAGAGCTGTGGATATGGCTGAAAGAACGTTATAGACAGAAAACATACCGTTCATTTTAAGCTTGAGCGGATATTCTTTTCCTTTTATTGAACATATAAAAGATGCGCCTTCGTGCGAAAATTCAACATCTCTGGCTGAAACATCCGCAGGCATTTTTATTCCGTAAGTTATAACATTTACATTCGGTGATATTACTTCCAAAAATCTTCCGGCATATTCGTCATCCGCATTGATTACTGCAAAATCCCCCGCAACAAGACGTTCAAACAGTATTGCTTTTGCTTTAAAATAATTATTCATTGTTATATGAAAGTCCAAATGATCTTGCGTAAGATTTGTAAACACAGCACCGTTAAAATCGCAAAAATCAACTCTATGCTGTGCAAGAGCGTGTGAAGAAACTTCCATAACAACATTCGGAATACATTTTTCATTAATGTTGTAAAACAGTTCCTGTAATTCCGGCGCCTGAGGCGTTGTATGCTTGGCATCATGATAAGCATCCGAAGAAGAAAACTTGTTCCCAAGTGTACCAATAAGCGCACATTGCTGATTATTGGCTTCAAATATTTTTTGGATTAAATGTGTAACCGTTGTCTTGCCATTTGTTCCGGTAACACCTACAAGATTCAATTTTCCGGAAGGATTGGAGTAGAATAAAGCGGAAACCTCGGCAATCATTTCAGTTGTATCTTCCACAACAATCTGCGGCGTGTCAAGATTAAGCCGTCTTTCAACAACACATACACAAGCCCCGTTTGCCACTGCCTCTTCTGCAAACTCATGTCCGTCAACATGCTCGCCTGTCAGACAGAAAAAAATGTCGCCCGGCTGTGTTTTCTTAGAATTATAAGAAATACCGGTCGCCTCATCTGATAAATCATCCAGATTGACCAGTTCTATATAGTTTATATTATCTACCAAGTTTCTTAATTTCATAATTTCCCTCCAAATTTATCAGGCTGTAAATTCAAAATGTGTGATATCTGTGTCGAAATTTCTTTAAAAATCGGCGCAGCGACTGTATTACCCCAAATTTCACCACCCTGGGCAGAGTCTACTATTACATATATCAATACCTGCGGGTCGCTTGACGGCATATATCCGACAATTGAAGTATAAAGTTTATTTGTATATCCGGTTCCGTTTTCTTTTGGTTTAATAGATGTACCTGTTTTGGCCGCTATATTAAAGCTGTCGGATTTAATTACGGACCTTCCCTTGTTTACGCTTTCCGTAAGCAGTTCCGTAATGATTCCGGCATGTTCCGGCGTCATAACCTGAACTTTTTTGATTTTTACGGCTTCTTCCTCAGGCGAATATTTAATTACGTGCGGTGTAATCCATACACCTTTATTTGCAATGGCCGAAACGGCTGCGACCATTTGAATTGCCGTAACGGAGGAACCGTAGCCGTATCCCATTGAAGCATGGTCAGAAGAATCCCACCTTCCGGCCGGTTTTAATATCCCTACGGATTCCCCCGGCAGGTCAATACCCGTCTTTTGTCCAAATCCGAATTTTTTCAGCATATCATAAAATTCATACCTGCTCATCATTTGTGCAACAAGTACGGAACCGACATTGCTAGAATGCTCAAAAAGATAGACCAAATCTATCATGCCCGGCTTGGGATGTTTGTTATAGTCATAGTTTTTTATTGTCCACCAACCGACTTTTATTTTGCCGGTATCATTGATTTTAGAATATCGGTTAATTTTTCCCAACTCCATTGCGGAAGCTACCGTAATAATCTTAAATGTAGAGCCGGGAGGGAATACATCCGTTAGCGTCCAGTTTTTTATCTGAAAATTCGTAGCGTTTTTAAAGTTATTTGGGTCAAAATACGGGTAAACTGCATAAGCAAGAATTTCACCTGTTTTAGGGCTCATAACAATGACTGCGCCTCTATGAGCTTTAAATTTTTCAATAGATTTCATCAACTCTTTTTCACATACATGCTGTACTGCAGCGTCAATTGTGAGCGTTACATCACGGCCTTTGACAGGTTTTGTTGCGGCAACCGGGTCGGTTGAGATATTATAAATTACTTTTCCCTTCGGTGTCATTTCAAAATCATTTTCCCGGGTTACACTTTCAAGTTTATCTTTTGCAGTAAGCTCAACTCCGGAAGCTACGTCCGCATCAAAGTTATAATATCCCAGAACATGCGCTGCAAGTGTTCCCTGCGGGTATGTCCTGATACTTTTTTTATCCATGGGGATTTCTCTAAGGTTTAGAGCAGCGATTTTATCTCTGGTATGCCTGTCAACATTTTTTTTTAGTGAAATCAGAGAGACATTTTGCCGGAGTTTTTCCGTCAAATCGACCTGTGAAATTTTTAATATCGGCGCAAGAATTTTCGCAAGTTCTTCCGGCGAGTGGACGAAATCCTCTTTTCTTGCAAATATATCAAAATAGACTGTATCTGTAGCGAGCTTGATACCGTTTCTGTCATAGATATTTCCGCGCATAACAAAAGAGCTTGCTTTTCTCTGGTTTTTTGCCTTAATTCGGAAATGTCTTACATCAAGCACCTGCACACAAAAGAGGTAGATTACAAATAAGAAAACCGCACCGACAAAGATTATTTGAAGCCACATCAGCCTTTCGGAAAATTGTTTATTTTTATTGATATTTCCGCTGTTTCTCATACTTCTCCCCTCATAGATTATACCACAATAAATTTATAATATGAAATAGCATGTACGGGCATGTTTTTTAGAAGCATAAAAAAATAAACCGAAAGGATAATAGTCTGTTGTCCTATTTTTTAAGTGTATTTTTGACATTTTATCCCCAAAACCCTGTCAATACTGTGTTTTCACAAAACTTAACATTCATTGTAACAAGCACTTGACATTTTATTTTATATAGTGCATAATGAAATTGTTGAATGAAGTGTAACAAAAACACTTAATAACAACAGAAAGTTCACAGAGGTGAAAATTATGATAAGAGTAAATAATATTTCAAATATCAACTTTAGAGAAAATATAATGGCCAGAGAAATGGATTCTCAAAATGCAATCCTTATGTTGAGAGACCCGAATGCTTCCGTAAAATTTCAACAGAATCAGGAATTTGCAAAGAACGCCGATACAGTTAACACTAATTTCTTTAAATCACTCGGCTATAAATTATACAGAACATTCAGTATGATTAAGGAAAATGACCAAACTCCAGCCGTTGAAAACAAGCAATTTCATGCGATAGCATAAACACACACACTATTAAGATATTCACACAAGCCAAAAATATAAATTAATATAATACACACACATAATTTAGCGATAATTTAAATATTATCGCTTTTACTTTTTATTTGAGGAGTGTAGCAGTAGGGTAGACTTCAGTCTACCGCACTATAGAAAGGTTTAGAAGTTGAGTAGTTTAGGAGTTGAGGAGAAGTTATAAATGTTGAAAAGTTGATAAGTAGTTTAGGTGTTTAGGAGTTGAGTAGTTTAGAAGAAGATATAAATGTTGAACAGTGGATAAGTTAAACAGTTGAAGAGTCATTACCCCCTCGCCCCTTGTGCACTGCTGTCCGGTAAAAAATAAAATTTGTAAGTCGGACATTAATCCGACAATAACTGTCATGCTGAACTTGGTTC
>CALVBV010000098.1 GCA_944325815.1 Candidatus Gastranaerophilales bacterium | reverse complement strand
CCTGAACATTGACCCTTTTGATTTCAAATAGAACTGAAAATTATTGGTAGGTGTGACAAAAAATGAAAGCTTCAGATGTTCTGCAGTACCGTCATTTATAAGTAAGAAATCAGTGTTTCTCACAGGAGAATTCGGGCTTAAGAAAATCCCTTCAAACTCATCTTCCACAAGCTGATAAATAAGGCTCAAAGTGTACCTAAAATCCTTATTTTTAAACCCCTCAGGGTTTTCACTAAGATTAAAGAAAAATTCATCTACATTATTTTTTTTCAATGATAAATCAATATCTAAAGCTTTTACATTTTCAGTCATTTACGTCTCTCTTTTGATATAAAAGGCGCACCCGCGTTTAAGGGGTGCGCTTATTATTATTTAATTAAGCTGTCACAGTCCATTTCTGCAGGTTTCGGAATACCCATAAGCTGCAATACGGTTGGTGCGACATTGCAAAGTGCGCCGTCTTCTTTTAACTCGATTTTTTCAGGTGCATTTATGACAACAAACGGAACTTCATTTGTCGTATGTGCGGTATGCGGTTTTCCTGTTGAATCGTCAAACATAACCTCTGCGTTGCCATGATCTGCGGTCAAAATCATTACAACACCGTTTTCTTTACATTTTTCAGCAATTTTGCCGACACATTCATCAACAACTTTGCAAGCCTTTTCTGCTGCTTCAAGAACTCCTGTATGACCTACCATATCAGGGTTTGCAAAGTTAACTAGAATAAATCCGTAATCTTTGTTATCAATTGCCTTCAAAACATTTTCGCATACTTCAGGCGCGCTCATCTCCGGCTGCATATCATACGTAGGAACCTTTGGAGAAGCTACAAGTTTTCTTGTCTCATGAGGCTGAGGCTCATCAATTCCTCCGTTAAAGAAGAATGTTACGTGAGCGTATTTTTCAGTTTCTGCAGTCCTGAACTGGTTTACGCCGTTTGCTTCCAGAACATCGCCTAATATGTTCACAAGCTGTGTTTTAGGAAAAGCAACTGGGAATGTAAATGTTGCTTCGTAGCTTGTCATTGTGCAATAGTAAATATTTTTAAGAACTTTCTTTCTTTCAAAGCCGTCAAAGTCAGAGAAATTAATCGCTTTAGTAATCTCTCTAGCTCTGTCGGGTCTGTAGTTAAAGAATATAATTGCATCATTATCGTGGATTCTGGACTCTTCTCCTCCGATTGCGGTCGGAAGAACAAATTCATCCGTAACCCCGTTTTCATAAGACTTTTTAACAGCCTCAACAGCAGAAGGCGCGTGATTGCCCTCGCCTAAAAGCAGGCAGTCATAGCCCTTTTCCACTCTATCCCAGCGATTGTCTCTGTCCATAATATAATATCTTCCGATAACAGTAGCAATCGGCGGAAGATTATATTTCTTAAGCTCATCTTCAACAATTTGAAGATACGTGCAGGCGCTTGAAGGCGGAGTATCACGCCCGTCTAGGAATGCGTGTACATAAACCTTTGTAAGGCCTTCATCTGCGGCAAGCTTGATTAAAGCAAGGAGGTGGTCAAGTGAAGAGTGCACGCCGCCTGTTGATACAAGGCCATAGATATGAAGTGATGAATTATTCTTTTTAGCGTGTTCAATAGCTTCTAAGAATTTTTCATTTTTAAAGAATGAGCCGTCTTTTATGGCTCTGTTAATCTTTGATAAATCCTGATAAACAACTCTTCCTGCGCCCAGATTCAGGTGACCGACTTCGCTGTTGCCCATCTGACCGTGCGGCAGTCCTACATATTCGCCGTCAGCATGAATTTTTACCGACGGATATTCTTTTATCAATTTCGGAACATTCACAGGATGTGA
Source organism: Candidatus Gastranaerophilales bacterium (assembly GCA_944325815.1). GTDB lineage: Bacteria > Cyanobacteriota > Vampirovibrionia > Gastranaerophilales > Gastranaerophilaceae > CAG-196. The sequence goes on along the minus strand of CALVBV010000098.1, from coordinate 4,175 downwards.
AAGTTTTGTTGCATCATATTTATCAGAACCGGTTGAGATTCCCCATCCGTCCATAATACATAATAAAACTCTGTTTTTCATTTCAATCCCCTCAAGTCTTTTTAACCCTTTAAGTGTATGACAAACAGGGCCAAAAGTAAAGGGGTAAATGTATTGGGTGGGTTGGTAGAAACTACAAGCCTAGTGCACGATGAAGGGGGGGGATGTATTGGCGGATAAATGTCAGAAACTGTCCGATTGAAATTTCAATGCAGGCACTCCCATTTATGTCGAGCCAGAAGGCTTGATTGTTATACCGCTTCCAGCGGCTGATCCAGTGACCGAATAGAGACTTCTACTTCGTTCGGGAAAAATTGTCTCATGTGGTTTACCAAATCGTTTGTTGAACTTACCCAGAACATTGGAGAGGTTAAAATCCTTGCGCTGTAGCCGTCAACTTCCGGAAGCTTAAACATTACCGGATCATCGCCGTGGTGTTTTGCCAAAATATTTTTTATACCGCAAAGCTCTTCGTATTTGACTTCCTTTTTCAAACTAACTGTTACAATATTTGAGTTTTCAACAGATTTTACATTATCAACCAGAATGCTTATTTGATCTTCACCTCTGCGTTGAACTCTCCCGGTAATTACAACTTTATTATCCTGTTGGAGTATATCACCAAATTCTAAAAGCTTCTTATGAAAACAGACACAGTCAACCTTACCTGTTAAATCTTCCAAAGTTACGAACCTTAAAAACTTTGTCGGGTCTTTCTTTGTCGGAATCTGCCGAGTTGCAGTCACAAGCCCGCATATTGTAACTTCTTCCTCTTCTTTGACTTCCGCAAGCTCTGAAATTCTATGCGTCATCAAAAACTGCATCTTGTCTCTTAAAGAAAACAAAGGGTGAGAGGTTACGTAGAATCCGAGAAATTCCTTTTCAAACATCTGAATTTCTTTTTCAGTATACTCCTCCTCGCTTCCGATAAGCTGATATTGAACATTATTAAAACTATCATCTGCACCCAGAGACGCAAACAAACTTACCTGCCCCATTGCGCGGTCTTTTGCCTCTTTGGATGTGACATCCAGAATATGTTCTATATTATCGAAAAGCTGTTTCCGACTCTTTTCAATATTAGAAAACGCACCTGCCTTGATCAAACCTTCCAAGGATTTTTTGTTTACAAATTTAGCATCTACACGTTTGCAGAAATCGAAAATGCTTGTAAATTCGCCGTTTTCCGTACGTTCCTTGATAATAGCCTCTACAACCGGCTCACCTACCTGCTTAATAGCTGCAAGCCCGAATCTTATATTATCCTCATCCGGCGTATATTCTAAAAATGACTTATTGATATCAGGCGGTAAAACCTTGATTCCGTACTTTTGAGCCTCCTCTATATAAAGTTGAGTCTGATCCTTATTATCGGAAACGCTGGAGAGAAGTGCTGATAAGTATTCTACCGGATAGTGGCACTTCAAATACGCAGTTTGGTATGCAACAAACGCATAAGCCGCTGAATGAGACCTGTTAAAGCAGTATGAAGCGAACGCTTCAATTTGCTCAAACAAAGTTGTTGCATCCTCAGGCTTCATGTCGTGGCGGGTAGAAGCAAGTTCAACGAAACGCCCTTTTTGTTTCTGCATTTCTTCGACTTTTTTCTTACCCATCATTCTTCTTACGATATCCGCTTCGCCGAGTGAGTAATCCGCAAGGGTTTGGAACACCTGCATAATTTGTTCCTGATATACAATTGTACCGTAAGTATCCTTTAATATAGGCTCTAAAAGAGGATGAGCATAAGTTACTTTTTTAATCCCGTGTTTTCTTGCTACAAACTCATCCACCATGCCTGAACCAAGCGGCCCCGGGCGGAATAATGCAACAAGAGCGCCTAAATCCTCAAATACGTCCGGTTTTAAGCGTTTAACAAGGTTAATCATCCCCTGCGATTCAAGCTGGAACACGCCGACTGTTTCCCCACGTACAAGCATTTTATATGTTTCTTTATCGTCAAGAGGAATATTGTTAATATCAATATCAACCCCGCGGTATTTCTTAACCATATCAACGGTTTTATAAATCATTGTAAGGTTTCTTAACCCCAAAAAGTCCATTTTTAAAAGGGAAAGAACTTCCGTGACCTCATGCGGCGGATAACCTGTCTGTACAATTCCATCCTTGGACGGCTGAACAGGAATTATTGTATCCAGAGGCGCGTGAGAGATGATTACGCCAGCCGCATGCGTTCCGGTTCCGCATTTTAGACCTTCTATTGCAATAGACATGTCAATAAGCTTTTTGAAACCAATTGTTTTCCCTGTTTCAGGATTAACAATCTGATAATCCTCGTCATAAAGCTTTCTGAGCTCAGACCCCTCAACCTGAATCGCATCTTTTATCCATTTAGCCTTAGGATTTGTTGCCTGTGCAAGCTCTATTGCCGGTTCTATTAAGCCGGAGAGTCTGTTACTTTCAGCAAACGGAACTTTTAAAATTCTTGCAACTCCTTTAAAAGCTGCTTTCGGCGCATAAGTTGAGAAGGTTATAATCTGGCAAACCCTGTCTTCACCATATTTTTGAGTAACGTAATCAATAACCTGACGCCTTTTTTCAATACAGAAGTCAATATCAATATCAGGCATGGTAAAACGTTCTTCGTTTAAGAAACGTTCAAACAACAGATTATGTTTGATTGGATCAAGGTCTGTGATTTCAAGCGCATAAGCGACAACACTCCCGGCAGCTGAGCCTCTTCCAGGGCCGACCGGAATGTTGTGGGTTTTGGCATAATGTATAAAATCCCAGGTGATTAAGAAGTAGGCAGGGAAGCCCATCTTGTTGATTACTCTAAGCTCATAATCAACACGTTCTTTGAGTTCCGGTGTAATTTCCCCGTAACGTTTTTTTAAACCTTCATAAACAATATGTTGAAGATAAGTTTCATTTGTGTACCCTTCCGGAACATCGTAATGCGGAAGCGGTGCGTTGCCTAACTCAATTTCTATATGACATTTCTCCGCAATTTCTTCCGTATTTTTTACACACTCTTCAAAAGTCTCTTCATCCATCCAGGAAAACGCCTGCCGCATTTCCTCTTTAGATTTGATATAAAATTCATTGTTAGGAAAATGAAATCTGTTAGGGTCATCCTTATCCGCGTTTGTCTGCAGACATAATAGCGAATCCTGAGCGTCTGCGTCTTCTCGTCTCAAGTAGTGAGAGTCATTTGTTATAATCATTTTTATATCAAGTTCTTTAGCAATCTTGATTAAATCCGGGTTTGTCCGTTTTTGTTCAGGCAGATTGTGGTCTTGAAGCTCAATATAATAATCATCTCCAAACAAATCTTTGTATCTCTGAGCAGCTTCTTTTGCAAGGTTATATTCACTATTCAAAAGATGTTGTAAAACTTCTCCTCCAAGACAGGCTGAGGCGCAAATTAAGCCTTCATGGTACTGCTTTAATAGCTCAAAATTTATACGGGGTTTATAATAAAACCCTTCGCACCACGCAACAGACACAAGCTTTATAAGATTTTTGTACCCTTGAGAGTCTTTCGCAATAATAATCAAGTGGTACAGAGGATTATGAGCGCTGTCGTGTACCTTTATATCGCCGTCATGAACATAAAACTCACACCCGATTAGCGGATTAATTCCGGCTTCTTTTGCTTTTTCGTAAAACTCAATGGCAGAATACATTACACCGTGGTCAGTGATAGCAATTGCAGAGAGCTCATTGTCTTTTGCGTAATTTACTAAATCTCCAACCCTAATTGTACCGTCAAGGAGTGAATACTCCGAGTGAATGTGAAGTGGTATAAACTTTGACATATATTAAATTTAGCACAGAATCATATTAAGGAATGTAAATATTTGTCCTTTGAAATTAATTCAGAATGGCAAAAGCAGGCTCTACCATCTTTCTGCCGGGTTGAGTGGCGATGATTAGTGGTTTTGGAGTTATGGAGTTAAGGAGAAGTTAAAAATGTTGAAGAGTGGATAAGTTGAATAGTAGTTATCCCCTCTCCCCTTGTGGGAGAGGGCCTGGGAGAGGGGTCTGCTTAGGTTTAGGAGTTAGTAACAGTTCCTCCCTAATGAGGGAGGTTAGGTGGGTGCTAGCCTTGGTTTAGGAGTTGAGAGGTTTAGTAGTTGAGGAGAAGTTATAAAAGTTGAAAAGAGGAAGAG
>CALVBV010000097.1 GCA_944325815.1 Candidatus Gastranaerophilales bacterium | reverse complement strand
GTTTAGGAGTTGAGGAGAAGTTATAAATGTTGAAAAGTGGAAAGGTTGAATAGTTGAAAAGTATTTATAAATTTCTTAGTCACTTAGTCACCTAGTCACTTCATTAACGCACTCTTCACCCCTCACGCTTCACCCCTCACTTGAATAGTTGAGAAGTAGTTATAAATTCTTAATCACTTAGTCACCTAGTCACTCAGTCACTTCATTAACGCACCCTTCACCCCTCACCCTTCACGCCATCATCACCCATCCCCGCCCCTTCCCTCATCTAGGGAAGGGGGTTTTTCAATCACTTAGTCACCTAGTCACTTTATCACTTCAAAAACGCACGCTTCACCCCTCACCCTTCACGCTTCACGCAACCATCACCCATCCCCGGCCCTTCCCTCATTTTGGGAAGGAGGTATTTTAATCACTTAATCACTTTATAAACGTACGCTTCACGCCTCACACTTCACCCTTCACACTTCACGCATCACTTTTTTAAGAAATGTAAAATATTTGAAAAAATACTGTATATTTGTTACAATTCTTAACAAAAGGCATAAAAAAAGGCAATTTTTTAGAAGTTAAATACTTTATATATACATAAGAGATATTTAACTATAAGAGAGGCTGAAAATTATGACACAAGAAAACAAAATGAGATTTAAAGTTATTACAAATGATGATTTTAAAAAGAAAGATGAAAGCAATGCTTATCATTCAAATCCTATAGAAGATGATTTGCAGGAAAAGTTTATGAAATTTGTACATCGAAACTCGTATAAACGTTTTAGTGTCGAAGATTTACTTAAGTGGTAAATGCCTTTTATATCTGCAGCGAGCGGAAAACGGAAAAGGAATGTATCAGATTAAAAATAAAATATATCCAGAGTTTGACAAAACACAAAAAAGCGGTATTTGTAATTATTTAAGAGCATTGGTGAAGCAAAATCGCGGAAAAGCTTGCCCGGAAATTCTGGATAAGTTTATCGAAGATGAAAAATATTACTTGATACAGGGAACCTCCAGATTCCCATTTTTGGCTGATGTAATTGATGACGACAGATTTTTAAAGGATACGGAAGCTTATATAAATGAGTGCATTACTTATTATGAATACAAAGAAAAACAGCGGCCGATTATCGAAGCAAATAAAGAATTTGAAAAAAGAAAGCGTAAATTTTTGCAGGAAGTAAAGATGTCAAAAGAAAAGCCTACTAAAAAACAATTGTACTATTATGACAGGCTCTGCAAAAAATATTCCGTAGAAAAAAAGAACGTAGATGAGTTATCAAAACTGGATTTAAGAGACGAGATAGAGAAGATTTTAAATGAACATTCAGACGATTACAAAATTGTTGACTGATGCGGGAATTGATGCAAATGAAGCTAAGGTTGAAATAAAAATGCTTTTAGAACACTTTTGCGGATATTCTGAACTCGACAGAGCAAAAGGAACGGCTCTGGAGAATGATAAGCTTAAGATTTTGTATGAAAAGGCTGCTGAAAGGGCTGCAACAAGACTTCCCGTGCAATATATTATCGGAGAAGCATATTTCATGGGAGAGTTTTTTAAGGTTAATAAATCCGTCCTTATACCCAGAGACGAAACAGAGATTCTGGTACGCCGCGCAATAGAGTTGATAAATCAAAATGACTATAAAAATGTTCTGGATATCGGAACCGGATCCGGATGCATTGCCTGTACTATTGCAAAACAGACAGATGCAGTTGTTTTGGGGGTTGATATTTCGTCAGACGCTTTAAGAGTTGCTCTTGATAATGTAACAAAGCTGGGAATAAACAATCGTGCAGTTTTTAGAAAATCGGACTTATTCTCAAAAGTCCGTCCGGAAGAAAAGTTTGATATTATAATTTCCAATCCGCCTTATGTTCCAATAGGTGAAAACTTGGATGATGAGGTAAAATATGAACCGGATATAGCACTTTTTGCAGAAGAAAACGGATTAAAATTCTACAGAGAAATTACTGAGAGAGCACCGGATTTTCTTAAATCCGGCGGATGGCTTATGTTTGAACTCGGAATAGGAGAAAGTGACCGAGTCAGATACTTTATGGAAAATATGTTTGAACAAATTACCGTAGAAAAAGACTTAGCAGGTATTGATAGAGTAATATACGGCAGGCTTAAAGTTTGATCTTATCCTTGTATTTGTCAAAAAATGCAATTCCGCTCATTTTTTTTAGGTCATTATAGATTTCTATACCTACCAGATTGCGTGTAATGTCGGGGTTTAATGTCCTGCGCTCGTGGGCGCTTAGAATGATTCTCATGTTGTTGAAAAACGATGGACGCAGGTTTGGAGGACATTTTATCAGAAGGCCGGTGAACTCTTTAAACAAGTATTGAAAATATGCGTATTTATATTTTTCATAGTAGTTTGTTTTTATAAGAAGAGTTGTCAGTTTCTCTGTAATTTTAAATATGTCAAATACATTTCTGGATAAAGTTTTCGTTATCGTATCCTGACGGGGCTCTCTATAATAGTAAAGAGGCTCAAGGTTTACGAGTATCGAAGGGTTGTTTGTGAGGCAAAGAAAATGAAAATAAATATCCTCAAATATACAATTCGGGGTAAATAATTCGTTTCCGTTCTCTGCAATTTTGTTTAAAAATTCTTTTTTGAAGATTTTGTTGCATACCCCCATGTTTCCGACAAAAGGGTTTTTGATGTCGGCAAAGGTGTGAATCGTGTTTTCATTATCGTGATTCATCCAGTCATTTATCGTAAAAAATTGTCTTGGAAATGTACTAGCAGATTCTTTGTTGTATTCATTTGCATTGAAAATGTAAATATCAAAATTTTCTTTGGCTGCTGTTTTAATAAATTTTTGATACAATGAAAGCGAAACTCTGTCATCAGCGTCAATAAAAGAAATGTATTTCCCTTTAGACTGCTGAAAACCTTTATTTTTTGCAATACTCTGTCCAAGGCGGGCCTGATTCAGAATAATAAACCGCTCATCTTTTGCCTGAAAACTTTTAAGCAAAGCTTGTGAACCGTCGGTTGAACCGTCATTTATACAAATAAATTCCAGGTTTTTATAAGTTTGCAGTCTGAGAGATTCGAGACATTCTTTTATGTAGTTTTGGCAGTTATGAATAGGTATGATAACTGATATTAAAGGTGTTTTGCTCATCATTTCTTTATTCTGTCCTCAAAGAGTTTAAAGTCAATGTAACTCTTGTTCATAATATCCTGATAGGCGTAAAATATATTTTTCGTTTTTAAAATATTTATATCATATTCCAAAAAATTGATGTCCTTGAATACTTCTCTCCATTTTCTGAACATTTCTTTCTGAGTCCTGCCAGAAAGTTCCAGCATTCTGATAAGAGTGTTCTCCATTTGATTTACGAGCAGATGGGTTTTATATTTTTCATACACTCCATTTTCGATAAAAGTCTCGGTGACAAGTTTGTTGATTTCAAATATATCAAGAAGCCTTTTGTCTCTTGTACTCACAATAGAGTTTTCGTGTTGTCTGTAAAAGTAAAGCGGTTCAAAATCATACGAAATTTTTTCAGCCGATAAAAAACATTTTGTAAAAAATGGCATGTCTTCAAAACTGAGGCCTTCGGGGAATTGAAAATCCTTAATGAAATCTGCTCTGTACATTTTTCCGTAAGCCATTGTGTGCATTTTGAAATAAAACTCCGGCGGGGTGTCAGATTCGCAAAAAACAGGCTTTTTTATTATTTCTTTGAACTCAGCTTGTGGTAAAAGTTCCCAAATAATGTTGTACTTGCGCATAGGGTTGAAATAAAAAATGTTGCAGAAGTTATAATCACTGTTATGCAAAGTAATGTTATTATAAAGTCTTTCAATAGCAATCGGTGATAATATGTCATCTGCTTCTGCAAAAGTTATATAATTCCCTTTAGCAAACTTAATCCCTGTGTTTTTGGCAGAGGCAAGTCCTTTGTTTGGCTGTGCAACTATTTTAATTCTTCTATCCAGTAGTGAATACTGTTTTGCAATAGAAAGAGAACTGTCTGTGGAACCGTCAGAAACACAAATAACTTCAAAATCTGTAAAGCTTTGATTAATTATACTGTCCAGGCAGATGTCAAGATATTTTTCCGTATTATAAACCGGAATTATAATAGAAACCTTAGGCATATAAAAATTATACGAATGATGTAAAGAGATGTAAAGGTCTTAATAAATGATTTTTAAAGTGCAAATCTTCCCTCTTGCAAAATTCTTTAAATTCTATTAAGATATATGTATTAATATTAAGAAATCCAAATTTTTGTAAAAAGGTCTAGTAATAAAATAATAAAGGGTGGTAGCATGGCTGAAAATGAAGAATTGCATGAAGAGATGAGTGAAGAAGGTACTCGTCATAAGATTCTTGTTGCAGATGATGAAGCAAGTATCAGAAGAATATTGGAAACTCGTCTTAAAATGGTCGGATATGACGTAGTAACAGCAGAGGATGGCGAAGAGGCCGTAGAGGTCTTTAATAAAACAAATCCGGATCTGGTAGTATTGGATGTCATGATGCCAAAAATGGACGGTTACGGTGTAACCCGTGAAATCCGCAGAACTTCGGATGTGCCGATAATAATCCTGACAGCATTGGGTGATGTGTCAGAACGAATTACGGGCTTAGAATTGGGTGCTGATGATTATGTAATCAAGCCATTCAGCCCAAAAGAATTAGAGGCGCGTGTAAAGGCTGTATTGAGAAGAACTATCAGTAAGGATGTAATAATCCCAGCTTCATCTCCTGCCAGCGGAAGTTCATCCGGCAGTGCAAAAGGCGGGAAAAATATTATAACAACCGGGTCTATAAAAATAGATACGGCAAGACGTCAAGTTTATAGAAAAAATGAACGTATACGCTTAACCGGAATGGAATTTAGTTTGTTAGAACTACTCGTAAATAATTCAGGAAAAGCATTTTCAAGAAATGAAATCTTGCAGCATGTATGGTCGTATCCTGCGGATCATAGAATTGATACCCGTGTAGTAGATGTACATATTTCAAGATTACGTTCAAAATTAGAAGCAGATCCGACCAATCCGGAGTTGATATTAACAGCTCGAGGAATCGGATATATGTTTCAAAGGATAAATTAAAGAAATGGGGGCGGGTTTATTAAGAACCGCCCCTCTTGCTTTATATTTTTGATTTGTTATACTAAATTTTGTAGAAAATATGGCGCCTGTCGTCAAGCGGTTAAGACCTCGGATTGTGGTTCCGATATGCATGGGTTCGAATCCCATCAGGCGCCCCATTTACAAAAAGAGTCTCATTAGTAGGCTCTTTTTCAGTTATAGAGAGCTTTTTCAGGGTTGCAACTTCGCTTTTTAACGAGATTTCTATATTTTTAGATAAAATCTGCAAAAGTTCTTCGTTACCGACTTTAGACTGGGTTGCAACTTTTTTTGAATGTATTTCTGTATTATCTTTAAGAATCCTCAGAGCTTGAAATATAGGTTTTAATTTTAATCTTAATACCTCTGTTTCTGTATCATAAGTTGCTTCTTCAAAAGTCATACGAAGTAATCTTTGTTTATTCGGAATATCTGCGTTCCTATAAGTGTCATCTATATTGTTTAGAAATTTCATTAATGTATTTAGGTTATTATAAATATTCTTGCTAATAATTGAAACGCCTTGAATATTCTCATTTAATAACTGCTTTTCTTCTTCCCAGCGAAGCATTTGTTTATTATAATCGCTATCTGAAAGCTTGCATTCTCCTAATACTCGTTCTTCATGAGTCTTGAGAATTGCTTTTTCAATTTCATGCAATCTGCGTGTTTGAACCTCAAGAGCTTGCTTTTCTGTCTTGTAAAATTCATCTAACGCATTAACAAGTTTAGGTTTTATATTTTTAAGTACAATTTCAGGAATCTTAATTTCGGAGAATATATTATTAATGTGCCTGCTAATATCATCTTGTTTGACGCTTTTAATATGTTTATGAATTTTGTCTTTATTATGGCACCTGTAATATATATAATTTCCGCTATTGTGTGCACCTTTTGTAGTTGAAGGACTTAAATAACAACCACAAGTGCACTTAATAAATTTGGAATAAATAAACTCAGTATGCTTTGTATTTGGTTTACCGC
>CALVBV010000096.1 GCA_944325815.1 Candidatus Gastranaerophilales bacterium | reverse complement strand
TATTACATAATAATTTTCATGATATTATTATATTGATAACAATTGTTGGAAAATGTTGTGTTTAATCTCTAGAGTATGAATTTTAAATAACTGGCCTCAATCTCTGATTGTTCTATGCCAATATATCGCAATGTCACATCCTGACTAAAATGATTGAATATTTTCTGTAACATCACTACATCACGAAATTGATTATAATGATGATATCCAAATGTCTTTCTTAAAGTATGCGTACCGACATGCTCATTGATTCCGGCTTCTGTACACGCGGAATTAATTATTCTGTAAGCCGAAAATCTGTCTAAACGGTTCTTAAATCTTGTCATAAATAACGGTTCCCCTTCACTCCGCCCCTCTGTATACTCATCTAGCATCGGCTTTAACTTAGAATTTAACGGAAATTTTTTGAATTTCCCCGTCTTTTTCTCCGTAAGACTGATATAATCCTTACCCTTAACGTCACCAACATTAAGGGCTAAAATGTCGGAAATCCTTAAACCGCAATTAATTCCCAGAGTAAAAAATAACAAATTCCGCTTGCTTTTACCTGCAAGCACTGCTTCTACACGTTTAATGTCGTCCTTGTTTCTAATTGGTTCTACTGTTGTCATAATAATCCTTCCTTTCAATTACTATGAAACAGAAAGAAATAAAACTTTTAACGCATTTCGCTTAAAATCTCTTCAAATACCCCCGTCCAATCTCCCTGGGATTTTTGTCTGAATAAACGCATACTGTCATACCAAGCACATTTAGGCAGCTCATTATGCCATCTCCAGTCAACTTCGTAAGGTAATATAACCCAGCAGGGAATCCCCATTGCACCTGCCAGATGTGCAAGTGAAGTGTCATTACATATAACAATGTCTAAATTACTTAATGCCGCTGCTGTCTGCTCAAAATCAATTAAATCTTTGCCTATATCAATAACGTTGTATCGTGAAGTAAGTTTCGTAACTTCTTCTGAGCCTTCGAATGTTTGAAAAGAATAATACTGCGTATTATCAACTTCAATCAATGGGAAAAACGCTTCTGCAGGAATTACTCTGTCTTTATCATAATAAGTATTTCCCTGCCATTTTATCCCGACTTTGATTTTATCGGTATTAAAGAACTTCTGCCTGTATTCTTCTGCCATTTTTTTATTCGGTCTTATATAACCTTCAGAGTAAACAAAATTTTTCTCGCCTTTTAAGCCCAAAAGATAAGGCAGACTTAATAGCGGGGCGTGTACATCAAAATCAAGATTCTGTTCGGGAATAAACCGGTCTATTACTTCGTCAATGCCCAGCGGGTTATCTTTATAAAGCGGGGCAAGAGGCTTTTGCGGCATAAATAAAAGCTTTTTACACTTTTCTGCTGCAAGCGGAAGATATCTGGAATACATTATCACATCGCCAAAGCCCGCCTCGTAATAAACAAGCAGCGTTTTATCCTTAATATTTTCTCCCCGCCTCCATAAACGCTCTCTTGAAGCTTTATTGGGATAAGTTTTATTTTGAAGTGCAATTGCAGTTTCCCGGCAAAGTCTTTTTTCAAAATATTTTAAACCTTTATCATAATTTTTTACACACATCAGCGCCAAGCCTAAAAAATATTCCGTATCATCATCGTGCGGTTTTATTTTGTTACAGATTTCCATTGCGGAAAGTGCATTCTTAGCCTCTCCCTCAACGCTGTATAGGTGTGCAAGATTAAACCAGGCAGAATATGAGCCGGGATTAATTTTTAGTGCTTTATTATAATAGGCTATGGCTTTTTTGTTTTTGTTCAAATTTTTAAACGCAAGAGCGATGTTAAAAAGCAGGGAAAAATTATCAGGAAAAAGTTTTATAACTTCTTCTTCACGGGCTGTAATTTTATTATACAATCCGCCTCTAATGTAGGCTTGAAACAAAGTTTCATAAAAATACGGATTCGGAGTTATTGATATCGCTTTTTCTATCCATTCCACAGCGGAGTTAACATCTTCCTGCTGGAGTTTTAAAACCCCCATAAGATTATAAACTTCGGCATTGTTATTATCAAGCTTTAGAGCTTCATTGTATTTGTTCTCCGCATCTTCAAGATTCCCTTCTTTATGCAGAGAAAAACCCATATTTATAATCTCGCTGACGGTCATTTCTCTCTCCTTAGTCCTATTGTAACCTTTTACAAGTATTTTTTCAAGCACAAAATGTTAACCCGAAAGTAATGCACAACAAAATCATTGACAAGCTTCGCGTTATCACTGTAAAATTATGCTATGGCAATCGTGTATTTATCATTAGGTTCTAATATTGGCGACAGGCTCGGGTATTTGCAGCAGGCAGCAAGCCTTCTTAAAGCAACAGAAGGAATAAGTGTTGTTGCAACTTCATCTTTTTATGAGACAGAGCCCTGGCAGATGGATTCGGAAAACTGGTTTGTAAATGCCATTGTTCAGATATCAACAACGCTCTCGCCGGAAAAACTTTTATCAGAATGCCTGAGAATTGAAACACAGCTCGGCAGGAAAAGAGACGAGAGCGGCAATTATATTGACAGGACGCTGGATATAGATATCTTATTTTACGATAACTTGATTATGCACAATGAATCCCTTACTATACCCCACCGGCATTTCCACAAAAGGGCTTTTCTGCTGGTTCCCATGCTTGAGATAGCTCAAGACTTTGTTCATCCGCTCTTCAAAAAGACAGTTTCACAGCTGTATGATGAGCTGGAGAATCCTGAAATGGTTGTTTTGTATGGTACAAGAGTATAAGAGCAGCTCAATATCAATAGCGATAATCGGTGCAGGCGCTTCCGGATGTATTGCAGCATACTTTCTTTTAAAAGCAGGGCTTGATGTTACTCTGTTTGATTTTAGCGCACCTTTAAGAACTTTGTTGCCGACAGGAGGCGGCAGGTGCAATCTTGCACATGCAGAATATGATTTTAAAGAACTTGCCAAAAACTATCCGAGAGGTGAAAAATTCCTATATTCTGTGTTTTCAAAATTTTCAACTTACGATACAATTGCGCTTTTTGAAGAACTCGGGGTTGAGACTTATGTTCAGGAAGATGGCAGAATTTTCCCGAAATCTAACAGTGCAAAAGATGTAAGGGATAAAATTCTTAAAAAAATTAAAAAGGCTGATTTTATTAAAGAAAAGGTTACAGACGTTATTCCGCTTGAATCAGGATTTAAAATTAAGACAGAAAAGGCAGAATATTTTTTCTCCCGCGTAATTATCTCCACTGGCGGGAAGAGCTCTTTTCCAGGTATAAAGCATAATATTATTCCGTTTACCCCCTCGCTTGTCGGGCTAAATGCTGATATAAAAGACCTTAGCGGAGTTTGTATAAAAAATGTTTTTTCAAACGATTTCAAGATTAGCGGAGACATCCTTTTTACGCATTTTGGGATTTCCGGCCCGCTGATTTACAAAATATCATCAATAAAAGCAAGAGACACTTTCCCGTACAAAATAAGCTTGAACCTTTACCCCGAAGCATTACAACTGCAAGACCTTCTCAACAGCTCGCCTCACAAGGAATTAAAAAATATCCTCTCAAAATATCTGCCGCAGAATTTTGTTAAACACCTGCTAGGAGATTTGGCAGAGGTTAAAGCTCATAAAATAGATGGCAGAACACGGGATTCTATCCTGAATAGAATACATAACTTTGAATTAAATATTACGGGAACAAATAGAGGTGAAGAAACCGTTACTGCAGGAGGATACAATCTTGACGAGATTTCATCTAAGACAATGGAATCTAAACTTTATCCGAATCTTTATTTCACAGGAGAATGCCTTGATATAGACGGCTTCTGCGGCGGATTCAACCTGCAAAATGCCTGGTCAACAGCTTATATCGCCTCACTATCTATCTTACAAGCAATATAAACCACGGCCACTCTTTTGTATTATCGCCAAAGTGAGAGAACTGTATCATCCCTTTTTTCTTAATATCAATAAACCCCGCAAGCGGATATTTCTTAAACTTTGAGTTTCCGGATGTAAAAGAATAGTTGTAAAAATATCTGTCCGTATCATTAAGGATAATAATTTTAAAATTATGTTTATCCTTCTTTATTTTTAAAGAATTTGTATTGGGGCTAAATTCCGAAATTTTAATTATTTTAAAATCAGGGAAAAGCGCCTGAACCTCCTCGAAAGTAAGTTCTCTTTTATTCATCTGTCCGTCGATATAAGAAAAATCATAAAACTTTAGATAGTCATTTGAATATCCTATCAAATCACCATTATGTATAAACTCATACTGGCAGCCTGTCGTAAAGGCAAAATCTCCGTTTGATTTATAAAACTCTGAAAAACCGGCTGTTCCGGAGGATACAAATTTTATAAAATAATCTATATCTTTTCTCTTAACATCCGTTGTCCAGGTGTCTTCAAAAACTTTAAGCTTACCTTCTTCTTTGATGTTCTTATACGGAATAGAAAGCAAGTCCGAGGCCTGAACGCTAAGCGTAAGTCCTAATAATATAAACAAATAAAATATCTTTTTCATATAAACCTCATCTGATGTTTAATTATACAGGATAAAATCATATAGTTCAACTGTTTGAAGGATGATGGTTAAAAGAAATATTTATATAATACTGGTATGAGTTTAGTATCAAATTTTATAGGCGGAATAGGGATTAATCCAAACGGAGGAATCAGCGGAATTTCTCCGCAGTTTGACTTGAGTGATACGACTTTTTCCGAATTATTAGAAAAACAGCTTAATTCTCAGGATGAAATAGACGCCGGAAGCGGTTTGACCGGTACATTAGGCATTCCCGCCGGCATGCAGATAGACGGTATGGACGGCAAAGAGTTTACGGAAACAGCTTTTGATCAGGCAGAAGCGCTCGGTGCTAAAACAGACGGTGAAAAAGAAGAAGAAAATCAGAATAATATCATGGATTTGAATAATGACGGTGAAGTGACAAACTCTGAGATGCTTACCTTTTTTACATCCCTTTTAGATAACGATTCAGGCGGTCAGCAAGCCCGCTCTGAATTATTTGACTTTGCACGCAGGCAGGCAGCCGATTTTTATAACCAGCACTCCAAAAATGTTATAACCAACATATCAGAATTTGTTGATGATATAAAAGATTTAGTTTAGGCGGCTGATATTTTGTCCGTTGATTTACCCCCTGTTTGTTTTATAATAAAGTTATTGGAATTTAAATAGCTTTATTTTTTGATTAATAAGGAGGTCAAATGGGCAAAATTGAAATTACACACGAAATTGAAGAAAAATGTTGTGTACACCGCGGTGTAAAGGGCGTTCCGGCCCCGATTCCGCAAGAAGGCGAATGGACAAAATGTAAAGAAATCAAGGATATTTCAGGTTTAACTCACGGCTGCGGCTGCTGTGCACCTCAGCAAGGTACCTGCAAACTTACTTTAAACGTTAAAGACGGAGTTATTCAGGAAGCTTTAGTAGAAACTTTGGGCTGCTCAGGCATGACTCACTCTGCAGCTATGGCTGGTGAAATTCTTCCGGGCAAAACTATTCTTGAAGCTTTAAACACTGACCTTGTTTGCGACGCAATCAATGTTGCTATGAGAGAATTGTTCTTGCAGATTGTTTACGGAAGAACCCAGACAGCGTTTTCTGAAAACGGACTTCCAATCGGTGCAGGTCTTGAAGATTTAGGTAAAGGACTTCGTTCTCAAGTTGGTACTATTCACTCTACAAAACAAAAAGGTGTTAGATATCTTGAACTTGCAGAAGGATATATTCTTGAACTTGGTCTTGACAAAAATGACGAAGTTATCGGTTATAAATTCGTAAACCTCGGTAAAGTTATGGACGCTATCAAAGCAGGCGTTGATCCGAAAGAAGCTTACGAAAAGAACATCGGTACTTACGGCAGATTTGCCGATGCGGTTAAGACAATTGACCCGAGAAAAGAATAGGGTGAGCTTCGCTCACAGTTGAGAAGAAGATAAGTTTAGCTGTTTAGAAGAATTTAATCTAAATAAATCTATAACTTTTCTAAACTTAAAAACGACAAAACTTCTAAACGTTTTAAATTAGTAATGAAGCACAATAAATAAGGATATAAATTATGACAGTAAAATTTGAAGGACAAGACAGACGCGAAGCGACTCTTA
>CALVBV010000095.1 GCA_944325815.1 Candidatus Gastranaerophilales bacterium | reverse complement strand
CAAGCTTAACCCGCCCCTTGTGGGAGGGTCGAAATCTCTGATTTCGGGGAGGGGTGCTTGGGGGTTGAATAAAGAAGCGGTAGGGTAGACTTTAGTCTACCGCATCATTAGGTGAAGCGTGAGGTGTGAGGAGTGAAGGGTTCGTTAATGAAGTGACCAAGTGACCAAGCTTAACCCGCCCCTTGTGGGAGGGTCGAAATCTCTGATTTCGGGGAGGGGTGCTTGGGGGTTGAATAAAGAAGCGGTAGGGTAGACTTTAGTCTACCGCATCATTAGGTGAAGCGTGAGGCGTGAGGAGTGAAGAGTGCGTTAATGAAGTGACCAAGTGACTAAGTGATTAAGAAATTATAACTTCTTTTCAACTTTTCAACTTATCCACTTTTCAACATTTATAACTTCTTCTCAACTGGTCTACCAGAAAGCCTTAGGCATCATGCGTCTGTATGACCAAATTTCTACTCCGTCATAAGTTAAATCAAAATCCGATGCAAGTTTTTCATCAACCCCGATTGCACGAATCGGAAGGTTCAGTATTTGGGAAGCACGCTTTAATTTATTATAACCGTTTATAATATCCTGCATTGTTGTTTCATCACCGAGATGTGTATTTGATATCAGCCCGGAAAATTTTTTCCAGGGGCGCTTTTCTGCGCCGCTTGAAAAATCAGCGTACTCTACAATATTTTCAACACTTGAAGTTTCAAATTTGGCAGTATTCACAACAAGATAAATTTTAAGATTCTCTTCGGCCTCTATATTGTTAACAATATCCAGAATATCCAGACCCCCGGCGCCGTATCCCGCATCAATTATAATGTCGCCTTTATTTGAAAGACAGTTTGTCTGCGCCGGAGTAACATAGCTTGCAGCTTCGCCAAGTCCGAAATTATCAGGCTGGGTAATAACATTAATTCCCATATTTTGAAGTTCACCGGCAATCGGACGCAAGGTATACGCAGGCTCAACTGTGTCAAGGTCAACAAGTGTTATATTTTTCCCGGCAAATTGTCTTGCGCGATTTATTGCTGTTTCCGACTTCCCGCTTGCGTAAGCACCTGCATATACTTCTACAAATCTCGACACAGTTCAGCCTCCAAACATGTACTCCGCTTCCTGAGGCAGAAGCTTTATCTCTTTAACTTTCTTCTTGTCACAAGGAACAATAAACGTTATTTTATCCGATTCGGCCTTTTTGTCCTTTTTCATTAATTCTATAAGCTTTGAGACGGGATATTTTTTGCTGAGCGGTTTAAATCCGTATTTTCCCAATAATTCTGTTGAAAGCCTGTAATAAGAATAATTGATATACTGTTTTTCATAAGCCCATTTCAAAATAAAATACATACCGTAAACAACGGCCTCGCCGTGTGTATATTTTTTATAATTAGTAACGCCCTCCAAAGCATGCCCGAGCGTATGCCCAAAATTCAGGACTTTTCTTAAGCCGCCCTCTTTTTCGTCCTGATTAACGACGCTTATTTTTAAATTCAGGCAGTATTCAATCATTCTGATAAGCGTCAGAGGTTCTTTCTGCATAATTTTTTCACACCCCAGCGTCAAAAATTCAAACAGAAAAAGCGCATGCTTGTATCCGCAATTCTCTTCAATAAATGCGTATTTAATCACTTCTCCCATGCCGGAAAGAAACTGGCGCCTGTCCAGAGACTTTAAGAAATTTATATTAATAAATACCGTCTTGGGCTGATAAAAAGAGCCCAGAATATTCTTTGCCCCCGCAAAATCTATTGCGGTTTTTCCTCCTACAGAGGAATCCACCATGGAAAGAAGCGTTGTAGGAACCTGAATAAAATCAATTCCTCTCATATACGTTGAGGACGCAAATCCCGTAATATCGCCGATTACCCCGCCTCCTAAGGCTATCATTACATCACCCCTTGTGAGGCCGAGCTCTTCTGCCCGTTTCATAATTTTCAAATAATTCTTAAAATTTTTTTCTTTTTCGCCGTCTTTAAGAATAAGAATTTCATCTTGAGAAAAATTGAAATAGCAGTAATAAAGTTCGTAAACCCTTTTTGAGATGACAAAAAGGCGCTTCTGATTCTTTGTCGCCTCGTCTATCTGTTGTTTGAGCTTTTCAATGGGAGAATCAGATATTTCAATATTATATTCTCTTTCTTTTTCACTAATTTGAACTTTCAGCGTTTGTCTCATCTATTATAAACCTTACGATTTCATCTTCGCCCAGAGAGCTTGTATCCACAGTATAATGCGCTTTCTTAAAATTTTCTTCCCTTCTTAAGAGCATCTCTTCCAGAATCTTTTTTGGATTTTCTTTTTGCAAAAGCGGCCTTGTTGAATCTTTTGATATTCTATAATATAGTACATCAAGGTCAGATTTCAAATAGAACACCTTTCCGAATTTGAGCAGAGTTGCCCTGTTATCCGGATTCTCAAACGCGCCGCCGCCAATGGAGATTATTTTATTTTTCCCTGTACAAACCATCTTGATTGTGTCATATTCAAGTTTTCTGAAATAATCCTCGGAAAAATTCTTAAAAATTTCAGAAATTGTCATGCCGTTTGTTTTTTCAATAATACTGTCTGTGTCATAGAGTATGTACTGATTAAGATTTTCAGCCAGCAGTTTTCCTATCGTAGTTTTACCGCTAGCCGGCATGCCGATTAGAACAATATTAGAGCCCATAATGTTCCTTCATCTCAACAAAATTATCTCCGCCGATTTTTGTCAAAAGTTCGTCTGCAAGTATTATTGCAACTCTTGCTTCCGCAACAACTGCACAAGCCGGAACCGCGCAGGTATCAGAACGTTCAAAATGGGCGCTTGCAGGCTTCATATCCTTGATATCAACGGTAGAAAGAGCCTTACGCATAGTCGGAATAGCCTTCATTGTTCCTCTCACCACAACAGCTTCTCCGTTTGTCATTCCGCCTTCAATACCACCGGCGTTGTTTGTCTGCCTGTATATTGATTTATTTTTTACAAAAATTTCATCGTGCATTTGAGACCCTCTTAAAGATGCAGCCTCAACTCCTGCGCCGATTTCTACAGCCTTAACAGCCGGAATACTCATTACTGCCTGCGCAAGTCTTCCATCAAGCATTCTGTCCCAGTGAACATAAGAGCCTAAGCCGACAGGGAGGTTCCCGAATATGACCTCAAACTTTCCGCCTAATGTGTCTCCTGCCTGAGCAGCTTCATCTATTGCATTTCGCATTCTATCGGCCGTAAGGTCATCAGCACAGCGAACGTCAGATTTTTCAGCCTTCTCCTTAATCAGCGTATAAGTTTTCGGGTAAAAATCCAGTTTCACATTTCCTATCTGAATAACATGCGAGAATCCCATTATGCCAAATTCTTTAAGAATCTGTTTCGCAACAGAGCCGACTGCAACTTCTATTGCAGTCTTTCTGGCGCTTGAGCGTTCCAATACATCTCTTAAGTCTGTAAAATTATACTTAACAGAGCCTGCATAATCAGCATGCCCGGGGCGTACTGTTGTAAAAGCCTTTTCTTCAATCTTCTTTAAAGTCTCCTGAGCCGGATAATCCTGATTCTCAACATTCATAACATCCTGCCAGTTTTCGTAGTCTTTATTTTTTATCTCAAGACAAATCGGCGCACCTGTGGTTTTTCCGAACCTGACCCCTGATTTAATCTCCACGGTGTCCTGTTCAATTTTCATTCTTCCGCCTCTGCCGTAGCCGACCTGACGGCGTGCTAAATCCTCGTTGATTACAGACGCCTTGATTCTGATTCCGGCAGGAATCCCTTCAATTATAGCGTTCAAACATTTGCCGTGGCTCTCGCCTGATGTTAAAAATCTAAATCTGTTCATGCCAAATATTATACTACAAAAAAAGCGCCTCCAAAGGGGGCGCTTTTTTGATTACAAATCTGTATAATGCGGTGACATTTTGATATCGTGATGAAGTCTTTCTTCACTGTCAACCGCCGGATCAAGGTATGAATAGAATCTCTTGCAGGCTCTTACAAACTTGTTTTGGGATTTTTCATACAACGGCTCGCACGGCTTGCCGTGAACACGATTTTTCATCAACAAAATCTCTTCTGCAGTAGCTTCTGAATATCCGTTATTAATAACATATTCAGGTTCTGTTAACTGCTGCGGTGTAACTTCCGCACGTACATTGATACATAAAGCTGTAAATAAAGCTAATAATAAAAATAAATTTCTTCTCATAACACCCATTCTTATTTAACTGAACTATATGATTCCATTATAATATTTTCTAAAGAATTAATCAAGTCGGATTCTGGAACTCTTGCAATAATTTCTCCTTTTTTGAAAATATAGCCTTCTTTTATTGCGCCGGCAATTCCAAAATCAGCGTGTCTTGCTTCGCCCGGGCCGTTTACAGGGCAGCCCATGACCGCGATTGTGATAGGCAAATCCAGGTTTTTGAACCTTTCTTCTACTTGTTTTGCAAGTCCGATGAGGTCAATTTGCGTTCTTCCGCATGTCGGGCATGAAATAAAATTAACCCCTTTTTGTCTCAAATTAAGCGCCTTTAATATTCCAAACCCTGCGTGAACTTCCTCTACAGGATTTTCGGTTAATGAAACCCTTATAGTATCCCCGATTCCTTCGCTCAAAAGCGTACCGAGCCCTATTGAGGATTTAATCAGGCCTGATTTTAGGGTGCCGGCCTCTGTTACTCCAAGGTGGAGGGGATAATCCACTTTTGCTGCGATGGATTTGTACGCTTCAATTGTTGTCAGAACATCAGAAGATTTTAGAGAGATTTTTGTATCATAAAAGTTCAAATCTTCTAAAATTTCTACATGCCTCAGCGCGCTTAAAACCATTTTTTCCGAAAGCGGAATATCCATCTCTGCAAACTCTTTTTCCAGCGAGCCGGCGTTAATCCCGATTCTAATCGGCACATTATGGCTCTTTGCAGCCTCGACTACTTTTATTGTATGTTCTCTTTTACCGATATTTCCGGGGTTAATCCTTAGTGCGTGGATTCCGTTTTCGATACAGGCAAGCGCAAGCCGGTAGTCAAAATGGATATCAGCAACAAGCGGAACCGGAGATTTTTTAACTATATCTTTGATAGCAGCTGCAGCGTCTTTGTTAAGGACTGCAAGTCTGACAACCTCGCACCCTGCAGAAGCAAGTTCGCTTATCTGGTCTAATGTTTTTTCGACATCTCTTGTGTCGGTGTTACACATAGATTGAACTGAAACCAGCGCATCACCGCCGATTTTCACATTGCCTATAGAAATTTGTCTGCATTTTCGTCTGATTATCATAATAAGATTGTAGCATAAAAAAGGTTGAACAGCGGAACGTGAGTTTATAAGTTGAGGAGTTTGTAACAGTTCCTCCCTAATGAGGGAGGTTAGGTGGGTGCTGGTCTTGGTTTAGGAGTTGAGTAGGGGGAAGGGGTAGGGTAGACTTCAGTCTACCACATTGTAGAAAGGTTTAGAAGTTGAGGAGTTTAGGAGTTGAGGAGAAGTTATAAATTTCTTAGTCACCTAGTCACTTAATCACTTTAAAAACGCACCCTTCACGCTTCACGCTTCACGCCTCACGCGGTAAAGTTGAGGAGTTGAGAAGTTTAGTAGTTTATAAGAAGTTATAAATTCTTAATCACTTAATCACCTAGTCACCTAGTCACCTAGTCACTTGGTCACTTCATTAACGAACCCTTCACTCCTCACCCCTCACGCTTTACCTAATGATGCGGTAGACTAAAGTCTACCCTACCGCTCAGTCACCTGATCACTTGATCACTTCATAAACGCACGCCTCACCCCTCACGCTTCACGCCTCACGCGGTAAAGTTGAGGAGTTTAGAAGTTTAGGAGTTGAGGAGAAGTTATAAATGTTGAAGAGTGGATGAGTGGTTATCCCCTCTCCCCTTGTGGGAGAGGGCCAGGGTGAGGGGTCTGATAGGGTTTAGGAGAGAAAAAGTTTAGTAGTTTATAAGAAGTTATAAATTCTTAATCACTTAATCACCTAGTCACCTAGTCACTTGGTCACTTCATAAACGCACGCCTTACGCCTCACGCTTTACACAGGATTTGTAAAACTATCCCGGACAGTTGTGCACAAGGGTGGGAACAATTTTTTTATTGTATATGATAAAATAAATGTATGAAAGATAAAATTAAAATTATTAGAAAAATAACTAACTCTTTAAATGCAAATGATTATGACAGCGCCAGAAAGTATATAGAAAATGACTTGAAACGTCTTAATTGCAAGGATGAATACTATTTCTACCTCGCTTTAATAACCGAAAAT
>CALVBV010000094.1 GCA_944325815.1 Candidatus Gastranaerophilales bacterium | reverse complement strand
GCTTGATGTCCTCCGGAAAGGGGAGGGTATACTAAACTCCCGCTGTGGCAGTTCCCTCGCCCCTCTGTGGGAGAGGGCCAGGGAGAGGGGTTTTCTTGGGTTGAGGAGTTGATAAGTTTAGTAGTTTAGAAGAAGTTATAAATGTAGAAAAGTGGAAAGGTTGAATAGTGGAATAGTAATTATAAATTCTTAATCACTTAGTCACCTAGTCACTTAATCACTTTATAAACGAACTCTTCACCCCTCACGCCTCACCCTTCACCCGGTAAGGTTGAATAGTTGAAGAGTAGTTATAAATTCTTAGTCACCTGGTCAATTGGTCACTTCCTAAACACCCCCTTCACGCCTCACCTCGCCGCCTCACAATAATTTATATAACAAAATTTAAAATTATTGAAAGTATAGCAAGAATTAAGGAAAAAAGAGTAAATTCTTTTACTATTCTTATTTCGGAATGTCCGCAGAGTTCAAAATGGTGATGTATCGGAGACATTTTGAAAATTCTTTTGCCCGTAAGCTTAAAGCTTGTAACCTGTAATATTACGGACAATGTTTCTATAACAAAAACCCCGCCAAATACCGCCAGCAAAATTTCACATCTGCCGAGAACAGCGAGAGTTCCCAGCAGCCCGCCCAGCGCTAATGATCCGGTATCACCCATAAACACTTGTGCTTTTGGTTTATTGTACTTTAAAAAACCGATTAACGCCCCGATTACTGCAGACGATATTATTGCAATAACAGAATGCCCGTCCCAATAAGCAATAAGCCCGCAGGCCAAAAATGCCGGAATACCTGTAGATGCAGCCAATCCATCTAAACCGTCTGTAAGATTATATGCATTGGAAGAACCTGTCACAACAAATACGGTAAAAATTGGATATAAAAGCCCTAAATCAAAAGACTTTGACCCCAAAGTAATAACACTGCCGTAATTTTGCATTGCATAAACTGTGGGAATTAGTGCTATCAAAATCTGCCTTATTAATTTTCCCCTTGGGCTCAGTCCTTTATTTTGGTGTCCTTTTATTTTGAGATAGTCATCCTGAAATCCTGCAAGAGCCATAAATAAAAGAGTAATGAGAATTATCCAGGCTGACTTATCCATTTCCTGCGCCATACAAAGAGTAATTATTGAAGAAATAATTATCGCTGCAATTATAAAAACGCCTCCGGTCGTTGGCGTACCGGCTTTTTTGGCGTGAGCTTCCGGCGCCGCTTCAAGAATATATTGGTTTATGGTTTTTTTTCTTAAAAAATCTATATATGGTACGCCAAACAAGAGGCATAAAACCAAGCTTAATAGTAATCCGACTGTTATCATAATCATGATTAAAATTCTCCTAAAGATATACTACTCTTTAGATTTTAACCCAAAAAGAGAGTGTATAGAACAAAATTTGTAAAATTTTGTTAATAAAAGGGCAATTATTTACATTACGTATACTTTATATATATACGGAAAATAAAACGAGGGATAAAATTATGGGCGTATGCGCTTCATCAAACATATTTATAAACGGCCACCGTGTCGGTTTCAGCAGTTACAGAAGCTGGGGATGCTGCAGCGGTTTCACTCCGTTTTCACCCTTCACACCCGGATGTTTTGGATGGGGATTCGGCTGTATGCCCTGCAGCCCTTTGAGTGCAGCTGGCTTAGGGCTGGGGTATGCACTCGGAAACGGTATTCTCCGTGGACTTTCCAGACTCTTCTAATACTTGAAAAAGGGATTTGTCAAATTCATTAAAATTATGAATAACGGAACTTACTCCGGGAATTTTTTTATAATATTCAACCGGCTCGAGCGACGCTATTGCAATAATTTCTCCGATTCCGGCGTTTTTTGCGGCATTTATTCCGGACACAGCATCCTCAATGACTATACAATCTTTAGGCTGCAGCCCGAGATTCTTTGATGCAATCAAAAATATATCAGGGGCAGGTTTTCCAGGGATTTTTCCGTTTGAATATACAATTTTATCTATATCAAACCACTTTTCAAGTTTAAATTCTTTTATATAAAATTCAACATTATCCCATTCAGACATTGTCGCAATCGTTCTGGGGATATTTTTCTCTTTAAGCCAGTTAAGAAGCTCAACCGCGCCCGGTGCAAGTTTAAAATTCTTTTTGTCCGCAAGACATTGTTTACGGTATAGAGCTTCTTTTTCTTTAGCATATTTTTCAACCATTGCAGGAGAAGGTTTTTTGCCTATGGCGTATGCAATAATATCCTCATTAGTCCTGCCGAACATTTTTTCCCGCATTTCCGCATCAGAAAAAGGGGTTCCCCTCAATATCCTGGAATAATCGCGCCAGGCATTGTAATGTAGTTGAGAATCCCAATATAAAGTACCGTTAAAGTCAAAAATAATACCTTTCATAGAATTATTATAGCCTAAATATAGAATTTATCTCAAAATCTGTTATAATACTAATATGAAAAAACTTGCTGCGTCATTATTAATATTTTTTATACTCCCGGCTGCGGCATCAGAAATTCCGAAATATAAATATAAAACATCAATGCCTCAGGGAACTTTTAAAAAGAAACGGGACGGAACTATTGTCCAATATGATAAACGCGGTAAAAAAGTTGGTACATATAAATTGCAAAACGGAAATTACAAGAAGGTCAAATGAAGTTCAATCTTAATCTGGACAGTATAAATTATATAAAAATAGTTTATAAAGATTTATCCGACAAACCGCATTTAACCAAGGCGGCAATACGTTTTCTCGGAGAACGGGAAATTATTGCCTGTGCAAAATTTGAAGGCGAAATAAGAATAAACACACCTCAGGAAGTGAGCTTAAGCTTTGTTTGCGACAATGGTCTTTATCGAACAGTAACTTTGTTAAAATATTTTGAAAATCGTGACCCGTATATATATTTCACTTTAAAAACCCCTCAGGGGCTTGAGTACCAACAGAATCGGGAATATTTCCGGGTCAAGATGCAGGAAGATGCTATTCTGTCGTTTGTTGCAGGAGAAAAAGTAAAACGGTTATTATGCAAAACTCATGATATTTCTGCAAACGGAGTCAGGCTTGAACTTCCCGAAAATCCTGGCAAAATAGATGAGGCGGGCATCAATATACTTTTTGATTCAAGAGAGGTCAAAGCTAAAGCAAAATTTATCCGTTTTGATAATGAAGATGAGAAACTAAAAGCATCTTTCAGTTTTACTTATTTGAAAGAGAGTGATATGGATTATATTTCCCAAAGGTGCATACAAAAACAGCTTGAATATAAAAGAAATGCACTACAGAATTAAGCATGCAAGCAGCGTCTTACAACATATCCGGAAAAAGAAATCCTTTCTAATAAAATAATAGTTAGCGACGATTCAGAAAAATCGGAGTCGCACAGTATTTATTGGAATTAGAAAGGTGGAATTATGACAACAGTCGAACCGATTAGAAGTATTAAAAACATTAAAAAATTAGAAAAGTATTTTGCGCAAAATAATCCCAGAGATTTATTATTATTTACATTTGGTATCAACAGCGGTTTAAGAATTTCTGATATTGTCTCACTTGATGTACGAGACGTAAGGGATAAGAATTATATTCAAATTATTGAAAAGAAAACAGGAAAAATAAAGAAATTTCCGATTAATTCAAAGCTCAAACCTATGATTAAAGAGTTTACTAAAGACAGACGTCCGGATGAGGCTTTATTTATGTCTATATTCAATAACAGAATGGACAGATTTGGGGCATATTATATTTTAAAAACTGCATGTAAAGCTGTCGGCATCCAAGAAAGAGTTGGTACACACACCATGAGGAAAACTTTTGGATATCATTATTATAAAAAATTTAAAGATATTGCAATGCTGCAAAAGATTTTTAATCATTCTAATCAAGCGATTACATTACGTTACATTGGAATAGACCAAGATTGGATTGATGAAAGTTATAAAAATTTTATACTTTAAAATATCTTAACAAATTATTGAAAGAGTTGAGAATCGCTTGAATACTGATAAATAATAATTATTTTCAATAAAAAAAATGGAAAATATAATATTTTGTAATAAATATATACTCCCATTTTTATTTGTGTTATTATAAATTAGAGATGGTTAGATTTATTCTCAACTCTTTCAATAATTTGTTAAGATAAGGTGTAGAAGTGTCAATAAATTTACCGATAAAAGACAGCGAAATTTTAGAAAAAATAAAATCGTTATACAGAAAAAAGAATAATATTCGGGATTTATTATTATTTGAACTCGGTATAAATACGGGCTTAGGCTTAAATGATATGCTTAATCTTCGTGTAAAAGATGTAAAAAACAAAGAGTATATTGTATTAGACAGAATAAAAACATTTCCGCTTAACAAGAACATAAGAAATTTAATTGCGGAGTTAATTGCGGATAAAAAAGTATCTGATTATTTATTCAGCTCGAAGGGAAACAAGCCGATAAACAGAAGCACTGTCTTTAATTCTTTCAGAGATATTTGCGCGGAGTTGGCTTTACAGGACATTTATTCGGTTGCCTCTTGGCGGAAAACATTTGCTTATCACTATTATCAAAAATACAAAGATTTATCTTATTTGCAATGGGTTTTTAACCAGTCTACTGTTGAACAGACTTTAAAATTCATAGATGTACGGGAAAATATGAATTTACGATATAGAGAAGGAGTGTGTATATAATGATTTCGCAAAATAACATTCCTTTACTATCTATCTGTATTCCAACTTATAACAGAGCCGAAATTCTTGACAGGACACTGGCTTCAATTACAAGCGAAGATATTTTTCAAAACACTTCTAAAATAGAAGTTGTGATTTCCGATAATTGTTCAGAGGACAACACTTCTATTATTTGTAATAAATATACAGCACTTTTTCCTGATAAAATCCGTTATATTAAAACTGAATGTAATATTGGTGCTGATGCAAATTTTATAAAAGTTTTAGAAGAAGGCCGCGGTGCGCTTTTAAAATTATGTAATGATTCTTGTATTTTTATACCGGGCGCGCTTGGCAAAATGTTATCTTTCGTTGAAAAGAACATTAATGAAAAACCTGTTTTATTTTTTACAAATACTATTAACAAAAAATATATCAACAGCGATATCTGTACAATAGATTCATTTAATCAATTTGTAGAAAAAATAGGTCATCGTATGACCTGGATTGGGTCTTATTCAATCTGGAAAGAAGATTTTGAAAGTTTTGATAATATTGCACGCGGTGCTTCATTAGGTTTTTTTCAAACAGATGCTTTATTGAGACAAATTGCTGCAGGAAAAAAAGTTATAGTAAATAATGAGGCATTCTTTAATGTCCCTGTATGTTCTAACAAAGGAGGATATAATCCTGCTGTCCTTTTCGGGAAAAATTATTTATTAAAAATATTATATCCTTATACTGAAACAGGAATTTTAGATAAAAAAGTTTTTGAAAAAGAAAAACGAAGAGTTTTAAAAGACACCATACTTCCGTACTGCCTTGATATTAAAAATGAATACTGTTTTATTACAGAAAATTATATAAACGAGTTAATGGATGTTTATGGCCGTAATTCGTACTTTTATACAGATTTTACAGAAATGTATTTTAAAAAGATAATATATCGTTTATTTGGTCCTTTGTTAAACTTTAATGAAACTTTAAACTTGAAGGCTAAATTAAAAATTTATTCTTTATTTAAAAACGAAAAAAAACTGCAGAAATACAGACAAAAATTAGAGATAGCAGAGTTAAACAAAAAACAGAGGTGTTGTAAATGAAAGTAGTAATCCTTGCAGGCGGTCTCGGGACTCGCTTATCGGAAGAAACCAGATTAATACCGAAGCCAATGGTAGAAATAGGCGGAAAACCTATATTGTGGCATATTATGAAAATATATTCCCGCTTTGGTTTCAATGATTTTATTGTGCTGACCGGCTACAAGTCGCACGTAATCAAGGATTATTTCGTGCACTATTACCAGCAGTATTCGGACATCACAGTAGATATGCTGAATAACAGTGTTGAGATTCACAAAATCGAGACCGAGCCGTGGCGTGTAACCATGTTATACACAGGACAGGACACAATGACGGGCGGAAGGATTAAGAAAGCTCAGAAATATATCGGAAATGAGCCCTTTCTTCTCACTTACGGCGACGGGGTTGCGGATATTGATTTAGATAAACTTATTGCATCTCACAAACAGTCCGGCAAATACGTTACAATGACCGCAGTTCAGCCGACAGGAAGATTCGGTGCTCTGGTTATAAAAGACGATAATATGATTACTTCATTTATGGAAAAACCAAAAGGCGATGAGGCGTGGGTAAACGG
>CALVBV010000093.1 GCA_944325815.1 Candidatus Gastranaerophilales bacterium | reverse complement strand
AAACCTGCTTTTATTCGGCTTATAAATCCCGGCTTAGACTCATTTAATTCCTCTAAAGATTTCTCGGATTTTTCAGCAGCTTGCTCTTGTTTTTGTACCAGTCCCTCTTTTTTAAGCGGTTTTGCGTCTTTTCTTTTTGCACGCCAATTATTGAATAAATCTAGTTTATTTTTAAAACCTGCTTTTATTCGGCTTATAAATCCCGGCTTAGACTCATTTAATTCCTCTAAAGATTTCTCGGATTTTTCAGCGGCCTGCTCTTGTTTTTGTACCAGTCCCTCTTTTTTAAGCGGTTTTGCGTCTTTTCTTTTTGCAAGCCAATTATTGAATAAATTAAATTTGTCTTTTAAATAAGATTTTACCCGTCTTATAAAACCCGGGCCTGATTGATTTTTATCTTCAGGTGCTGCCTCCGGTTTTCCTGTTCCTGATTGTACTTCTATTACCTGCTCATCAGCCTTCTTCGCAATAGGTTTAGATTCCCCCGCAGGATTGACATTTTTTTCAACCGCAGGCTTTTGTTCAATTACAGACTCTGCCGGGACACGCTCTTTTACGGTTATGTATTGTTTTATAATTTTCGGTTCTTGTTTTGGCTCAGAAGTTTTATTTTTCAATTCATCTATTGCCTTTTTAGCTTTCTCTTCCGCTTCTTTTAATTTGTTCTCCAGCTCTTTTGCTTTTGTCTCGGATGTCTTTAATTTTTCTAATGCCTGTTTTAACTCTTTATTGATATTATGACTTTTTACAATTGCTGCTGTTGAAGCAACAGCTGAGGCTGCTATAATTGCACCTCCGAGTATCATTCTGTTTCTTGTCTGCTGTTCATTATTATTTGCCTTAAAATTGGGCCTGTATTGATTCTGCGATGCAATTGAGATTCTTCTGACTTCCATAAATACTTCCTAAATATTTTCTGCCTTGTTCTTTCTAAAACTCCTGATAACAAAATTTGCTATCAGGAGTTTTTTATTTTACAAAGCTTAATAATTTTATTCATTTAAAAGCTTGTCTGCAAGCGGTGACTCTACTTTTCCGTTAAGGGTTTTAGAAACTTTTTTAATATTCTCTGCCATTTTTTCCATCTCCGGCGTCCATACAAAGTTGTCTAGAACATATTTTTCGCCCTTTGAAAAATCACCCTTCATCTGAACCTGAATAATTTCTTCAAGCATTTTTCTTGCTGTCGGAACCATCTTATCAATATTTACGTTCAAAACTCCGTCTTTTGAAATTTCAAGAGCACCTTCTTTAATAAAATAGTAATTCTGCATAACGGAACGAACCCTGTGAGCCTGACTTAGTGTGGGCTTTGAGGTCATCATGTTATCGGCAGCATAAGTTACAATAATTTGATTTCTCTGTTCCGGCGTATACATTCCTGCCTCAGTTAAGACATCAAGCATAGCAAGAGAAATCATATCGGCCTTATTCTCTTCAATAATAGATTTGTATTTTCCTAAGCCCTCCGTGCCGGATTTTGGCCCGAGTGAGTGGCCGTTTTCGTGCCCTACTGTAAACCAGTGGTCGGCTTCGTCATTATAATATTTATGGAGTTCCGGATTCAAAGTTGCATCCAGTCTTTTTCTCATTTTTTCTTTGGCATCTTCTGATGTTATGAGCCTTATTTGTCTGTGATAAACATTTCTTCTTCCGCCGTCAAGTTCTTTAATCGAAAGCTTATCATCGTTCGGGAGGTTTTCAGCAAGTGTAATTCCCGCACGAAATTCCCCGACATCGCCTGTTATTGCAACCAAATCTACATCAACCATTGTCTGTTTTGACTCTTTATCCGGAGAAATATTTTGAATGTAATCATCCTTAAACGGCATATTCTGCGCCATAAGCGGCAAGTAATTTTTTACTCCCAATATAGCATCCGTTCCTTTTTTATTAACTATTCCGACTCTTCCTCCGAGAAAGTCTTTTGCAACAGGAACAATCCCGTTTTCATCAAGAAGCTTCTTAAGTTCCGGATTCTCGACAACAGTCTCTGTAAGCTCGTCTGAGTAGTTTTCTCTTGTAATCGTAAACTCAAGCGGAGTGTCCTGCAGAGTTGCCCATTTTTTATCAGCGTAAGCATCCAGCATCGGATCTGCTGTTCTCAATGCCTTAGCCTGCAGTTTTAAAAACTCGTTAAAATCCTCATTTGTAGAAACTTCCGACGCTTTTTCGAGTTCTGAGGCCATATAAGAGAACTCATCTTTGAATTTATCAACATAATCAGTTGCAACAAGCTCATTTCCAACCCTCTCAACCACGGTACGCTGGTTAAGAATTTTTGCAACATCATCAACTTTGCCTTCTTTTAACATTTTTATCAGGATATTATGAAACTCTTCTTTTTCTAAATCCTGCGGATAAACACCTTTTCCGGGGCGTTCGGAAACACCTTTTGCAAGCTCTATCATATTGCTTTCTCTATCTAAAGAGCATACGCCCTTTTGTGCGTCAAAAAGAATTTTTGTGAGCCTTGCATTCTCATTGCCTTTTTCAATTTCCTTTTCCAAATATTCTTTGAAAGGCAGGTTATTCGGATTATCAAGTTCCATATTAACCTTATCCAAAACAGATGCAGCCTTCACAAGATGTTTAAGCGCTTCTTTGTCGCCGTCTGAGAGAGCTAAGTATTCTGACGCATCAGTGTCAAGCATTTTCTTGGTCGTCAAATAATCTTTATGTGTACGTTTTTCAAGCTCTTCTTTTGAAAGATTAAGCTCATAATCTTTTTTACCAATATTAACATTATTAATCATACTCATCTTATCAAGCTCCTTTACTAACTTATTCTCATCAGAACACAACACAGGCTTATTATCTTCCTGCGGATTATTTTTCATATTAATATTTGTTGTGTTAATTCTGTTAATCGGGTTAATATTCATACACAGATTATAGCACAATTTTTATAATAAATGAGCCTGTTATTCAAAAAAAGCTTTAAGATATTGTCCTGTATATGATTTAGGATTATCAGCAACCTCTCTTGGTGTTCCGCAGGCTACGATTTCACCGCCGGCGTTTCCGCCTTCGGGGCCTAAATCGATTATATAATCAGCTACTTTGATTAAATCAAGATTATGTTCAATTATTAAAATTGTGTTGCCGTTGTCTGCTAGCTGCTGGATTATCTTAATCAGTTTATCCAAATCATGCCAGTGAAGCCCGACAGACGGCTCATCCAGAAGGTATAAAGTTTTTCCGGTTGCACGTTTATTAAGCTCAGAGGCGAGCTTTATTCTCTGTGCTTCGCCGCCGGAAAGTGTTGTTGCGCTCTGTCCGAGTTTAATATAATCCAAACCTACGTCATTGAGTGTTTTTAGCTTGTTTGCAATCTGGGGAATATTCTCAAAAAACTCGTAAGCTTCTTTTACACTCATCTCCAAAACATCAGAAATAGTTTTGCCCTTGTATTTAACCTCCAGAGTCTCGTTGTTGTAACGCTTTCCTTTGCAGACATCACATTTTACGTAAACATCGGATAAGAAATTCATTTCAATTTTCAAAACACCGTCTCCGGCGCAGGCTTCGCACCTGCCGCCTTTTACGTTGAAGCTGAACCTTCCGGGTTTATACCCCCGCATTTTGGCTTCGTTTGTTTTTGCGTATAATTCTCTAATCGGCGTAAACACATCGGTATAAGTTGCCGGATTTGAACGCGGAGTTCTGCCAATCGGCGATTGGTCTATATCAATAATCTTATCCAAATGTTCAAACCCTAAAATCTCATCTACACCCTGAGGCTTCGGCCTGTTTTTCCTAAGCTTATGCACAGCGTATTCATAAATCAATTCCTGCATTAAAGTAGATTTTCCGGAACCGGAAACCCCCGTAAGCACTACGATTTTCCCGAGCGGAATATCAAGGTCAATGTTTTTCAGATTGTTTTTAAATGCGTTTCTGATTTGCAGAAAGTTGCCGTTTCCGGGTCGGATTCTCTCCGGAATCGGAATATAATACTCTCCGCTTAAATATTTTCCGGTAATAGATTCTTCTGAATCAATAATATCTTCAACCGAGCCCTGTGCAATAATATTCCCGCCGTTTACACCGGCTTTTGGCCCTATATCTACTATATAATCAGCATTTCTGATGGTGTCTTCGTCGTGCTCGACTACAATCAGCGAGTTGCCCATATTACGGAGTTTTAAAAGGGTCTTAATCAGCCTGTCGTTATCTCTCTGGTGCAAACCGATTGAAGGTTCATCAAGTACGTATAAAACTCCTGAAAGTCCGCTTCCTATTTGGGTCGCAAGCCGGATTCTCTGTGCTTCGCCGCCGGACAGTGTTCCGGAGGTGCGCGCAAGGTTCAGGTAATTCAACCCGACATCGCACAAAAATTTAAGCCTTGCGCGCACCTCATCAAGGATTTGTTTTCCGATTTTCATTTGAAAATCGCTCAATGTGAGGTAAAGGTCGGTTACAAACTCATACGCCTTATCAACAGGCATAAGACAAAATTCATAAATATTCTTGCCGTTGATTCTGACAGCAAGCGGGAAAGGTTTAAGCCTTGCCCCTCCGCATTTTTCGCACGGAGTTGTCACCATATATTTTTCAATCTCGGCTTTCCAGTATTCACTGTCAACATTGTAGTGTTTCATCAAAAATGGGATTACGCCGATGTATTTTTGAAGAGAGTTTTTGTACCTGTGTCCCCCAAATTCCTTAATCCGCATGGGAATCCGCTCATCAGAACCGTATAAAATAATATTTTGATGTTCAACAGGCAGATTCTTGAACGGGATATCATAATCAATGTTGTAAGCACTCTGTACAGCCTTCAAAACATCTTCATAATACCCTGTAGATGATTTACTCCAGGGATAAATTGCACCCTCATTTATACTTTTATTTCTATCGGGAATAACCAAATCCGGATCAATCTTAAAATCAACACCGATACCTCCGCATTTATCGCAGGCGCCGTAAGGTGCATTGAAAGAGAATATACGCGGCGTGAGTTCTTCAAAGCTCAGATTACAGTCAGGGCAGGCAAGCTTTTCGCTGTAAATAATTTCTTCACTTTCTGACTTATTATTTGAAGTTCCGCCTTCATCCGATATACATTTACCCCCGCCGATTACATCGATGTTTGTAACTCCGTCTGCTTTTTTAAGTGCAATTTGAACGCTGTCTGCGATTCTTGAGCGGGCTTCGGGTTTTACGACAACCCTGTCGATTACGACTGAAATCGTATGTGCCTTTGTTTTTGCAAGCTTAATCTCATCCTCATCAAGGTTATAAACCTCACCGTCAACTTTTACCCGCACAAAGCCTTCCTGCCTCAATTCTTCAAATAATGATTGAAACTCACCTTTTTTCCCTTTTGCAATCGGCGCAAGAATTTGGATTTTTGTACCTGTTTCAAGCTTAAGTATACTGTTTACAATCTCATCAATAGTTTGAGGTTTAATCGGTTTTCCGCATTTCGGGCAGTAAGGCGTCCCGATTCTTGCGTACAAAAGCCTTAAGTAGTCATAAATTTCCGTAACTGTGCCGACTGTTGAGCGCGGATTGTTGCTCGTTGATTTCTGGTCAATAGAAATAGCCGGCGTAAGCCCGTCAATGTAGTCTACATCGGGCTTATCCATCTGACCTAAAAATTGGCGTGCATAAGTTGAGAGGCTTTCTATATAGCGCCTCTGGCCTTCCGCAAAAATTGTATCAAACGCAAGAGAGCTTTTGCCCGAACCTGAAACCCCTGTAAAGACAACAAGTTCATTTTTCGGAATTTCTAATGAAACATTCTTTAAATTATGTTCTCTTGCCCCTTTAATTGTAATTTTGTCTGACATACCAAAATTATACATCAAGATTTTATCGTGAACCAAATATGTAAAAATAAACTGCACACCAGAGGGAGTAAAAAACCTGTTAAATATTGTATTCTTACAAAGTAAAGGAGAATTTTATGACAGAAAAACGTTTTTTAAGCTTTGTGTTAGTTGAAGGTATACTTCTTACGGCATTGGGGCTTTGCATGCTTCTGCTGCCGAAAATAACATCAATAACATTCGGTCTGATGGTTTGTCTTTGTTTTATTATATACGGGATTTATAAGTCAATAAATGCATTTTTAATGCGGAATTATATACGGCATTATCTTCTCAATATAATTTTAGGCCTCATCCTTGCGATTTCCGGGGTTATATTGTTTGTTTCTCCTATGTTCAATCTTTTAATAATAACAAGTATAATAGGAATTTATTTTATTTTGGAGAGCATCTCATCTATGGCCTTTTCGATACAAAACCGCAAGACCTTGTATTTTTGGTGGCTGGGGTTTGTTATTGCAGTTCTTCAATTTTTATTGGGCCTTATTATAATTATTGGTCTGCCGTCGACAGCGTTGTGGGTACTGGGTGTACTGGCCGGAATAAATTTTTTATCAGCTGGTCTGGCACTGATAAGCATGTCGGTCGCAACAAAGTATGTATTATAATACATCCAATGTAATTCAATACCCATTGAGTTACATTGAGGCTGTTTTTTTAGGCTAAAACACCCTCAATGAGATATTTTTATCTTGTCCTTTTCTTTCTCTTTTTTTGCGACTAAAAAGAGAAAGAAAAGAAC
>CALVBV010000092.1 GCA_944325815.1 Candidatus Gastranaerophilales bacterium | reverse complement strand
TCTGATTGCAGAGCGGAAAGACTCAATTGCTCTTTCATACATTCCAAGCTTGTAGAAATCAATCCCTTGGTTGTAATCGAGTTTAGCATCAACGGGAATTTCTGCCGCATATACCGACATTGAAAAAGATAATAAAATTGTTGCAGCAATTCTTTTAAACATGGTGACATTATAACACAGTTTTGAATTTTACGGTAGAATGTAAATATGAAACCAAAAGTGATAGCAGTAGTCGGGCCTACGGCGAGCGGAAAGACAAAATTGGCAATTGAGCTTGCTAAAGAAATTGACGGCGAGATTATCTCTGCCGATTCAAGGCTTGTGTATAAAGGTTTTAACATAGCATGCGCAAAGCCGACTGTTGAAGAGCGCGAAGGGATTCCGCATCATTTGATGGATATCGTTGAGCCCGAGTTTGATTACTCTGCCGGCAACTTTTATGATGATGCAAAAAAAGCAATTGAAGATATTTTATCACGCGGCAAAATTCCGATAGTTGCGGGAGGAACGGGTTTATACTTTAGAGTTCTGCTTGAACACTATGACTTGCCGAGGGTTGAGGCTGACTATAAACTTAGAGAAGAGCTGGACAAACGTGAACGCGCAGATTTGCTTGAAGAGTTAAAAAGACTCGATTCCGTGACTTTTGAGCGGGTTAAAGAAGCAAACAAGCGCAGAATCGTAAGAGCTTTGGAAGTAATTAAAATATTAAAGAAACCTCTTTCTGAGATTTCAATACAAAAAGAACCGGAATTTGATGTAGAATGGAAAATGCCTGAAATTAAATCCAGAGAAGAGCTTTATGACAGGATAAACAAACGTGTTGATATGATGGTAGAAGCAGGGATTATAGAGGAAACGCAGGAACTTTTGAAAAAACACGGAAGGATAAAAAACATAGTTGACACAATCGGCTACAAAGAGATTTTATGGTACTTAGACGGCGAAATGCCGCTCGATGAGGCTCTGGATAAATTAAAACAGCATTCAAGAAATTATGCAAAACGCCAGATTACATGGTTTCGCAGGAATCCAGAGCTGAAATTTCTATTCTAAACTCACTTTTACTTCTCCGACAACTCTACCCTGAATAGTTTTAATTGTATTATCATATTCTATTTTTCCAAATCCCAGCCGGTTTATCATCTCAAGCACGGCAATTCTTCTTGCAGGCATAGAACAGTCATTAATTTTAACAACAAATCCGTCCTTTGTTTGTAAATCAAAAACAATACAAAGCCCTCCCGCGCCGACTTTTGCAATTACGTTTCGGGTTTTCTGTATAATTTCCGTATCCTGCCTGTCTTCTCCGCCGTAAATATAAGGATTTTCGAGGATTGCATTCACTATCTGCGGATAATTGTCAATGAGATTTTTGTATCCAATCAACATATTCTTAAGCGGCATGCTCAAAATCGGAACACCGCATCCGTCAGTCGTTTCGGGGTAGGAATCTTTAACTTCACACATCTCATTGATTTTCCTCTTAATCTCTTTCTGCAAAGGATGTTCAGGACTGTCGTACGTTTTTATATCCCATCCCTTGACTTTGCATACAGCAAGAAATCCAAGATGCTTGCCCGAACAATTATTATGAATAGCACCGGGCTTTTCGCCTCTGAGCAGCATTTTATCCTGCATGCTTCCGGAAAGCGGCGCATGTACTCCGCATTTTAAATCAGACTCTTTTAAATCAAACTTTTTAAGTATCCTTCTTGCAACGTCAATATGACACTCTTCACCGGCATGCGAGCCGCAGCATAAAGCCAATTCTTCCGGCTCTAAATTAATTCCGCAATCTATCAGAAGAGAAGCTTGTAAAGGTTTGGCACACGAACGAAGATAATAGGGATAATCCTCCCCGCCCGGCAGGTCTGAGTACTTCAAAAAATGTCCTTCATGGAACTCTTCAACAAGTCCGTCTCTTATGTATTCAATACGCATCTAAAACTCTTGAATTTCCGGTTTAGGCGCTTCCGGCTCTTTATGATCTTTTATAAATGTTAATAAAGCATCCATTTTCTGCCTTAAAATCTCATTTTCTTCTTTCAAACGCGTATTTTCAACCCTGATATCAAAACTTTCTTTTTCCAAAGCATAAGCCGGAATATCATCAGGATTAAGCGAAAACCTCTTCCCGGCTTCTTCTTTCATAAAAATGATACTCTTTACATCAGCCTCTTTAACAAACCCCATTTGCACCATCAATTCCGCAATGAAAACGTGTTTGCCGGAAGCATTAATTTCCTGCTGTTTGTTTAAAACTTCATCAAGCTGCTCAATTGTCATTTTACCGGCACGGATAAAGTATTCTCCTGTTCTGTATTTTCCTGCAATAAACCCTGCAATAGCACTTACAAGATTAGGGACTTCGTTTGAGAAGAAGCCTGATGTCTTGCAGAAAGTGAACGCCTTGGCAACTTCTTCCAAAGAAAGGTTGTTTTCTATCGCAATTTCTATTAAAGACATGCCTTTTGTACAGCAGTTAAGAAATGAATAAATGCTCTCATCAAATTTGGAAGCCTTGGTTAACAGTTCGTTTTGTCCGTTTTCAGACAAAGATGGTTTGTAAAGGTGGAATAATTCACCCTCCTGTACATCCAAAAATTCATTACTTAAATATGTCGTTAAATCATTTGCGAGATTCAAAAATATAGTCTGTTTAATCCAAAGCGGAAATCCCAGCATCTTCTCCATAAAATCAATAAACAAGCTTTTGCTCATAAAAATTACCCTTCTTTTATATGATGACCTATACAGGATTATAGCATAATATAAAAGAAAATAATATATGTAAAGGAAGCTTCACAAATGGGCATGGACGGTTTATCAATCGCCAATACAGGTGCGGTAAAAGAATCGACATCAGCAGAATTGACTGCTCGTACGGAACAGGCAATGCAGGCAGACCCTGCAAATTCTTCACGCCAGGTTCAGAGCCTGAGCACAAACAGAAGAATCCGGGAAAAACAAGAGGACGAAGAAAGAGAAGACAGACAGCGGCAAGAGGAAGCCCTTGAGCACGATAAACAAAATCCCCGGGACGAAGTATTCCAAGACGGACTTGAAGAACCTGCAGAAGAAGAAGAAGAGAGTGTAGATGTTCAAGACATTGAAAACCCGAATAAGGATTTTTATGTTAAATTAAATGTAAAAGATGATATAATAGAATTATATGACAGTGCAACAGATAAACTGATAGAAACAATATCCGGCAGCGAACTTGGGGAATTGGTTCAAAAACTTAACATGGCCTCCGGAATATTTGTAAATAAGAAGGTCTAAATGACGCCTATAAATCCATATAATAAATATATTAAACAATACCAGACAAGCAATATTACAACAGCCACTCCGGAAAAATTAATGATATTGCTGTTTGACGGCGCCATCCAATTTTTACAAAAGGCCAAAAAAGCTATAGAAGAAAAAAACTTAAAAGAACGCGCCGAGAATATTGACGGTGCAAGAAAAATATTGAGAGAATTAATGCGGACAATAGACTTAGAAAACGGCAATGACGTATCAAAGCAGCTTTTCAGGCTTTATAACCGCATGACCATGAAGCTTTTGAAAGCAAATGTTACAAAAAATGCCCCGTTGATAGACGAGGTCATGGAAGATTTATTGAATATAAGATGGGGATTTCAAAAAGCAATAGAAATCCAAAGCGGAGTTACGACGGTAGAAGACGTCATGAAAGAACAGCAGGAACGCAACGGGCTTCCGCCTACGCATCCTGCTTTAAGCGAGGATAACAATGCAGGATGAAAAACAGTTTGAACAGCTAATGCTTCAATATACGCAGCTTAAAAACGGCGCGGAAGATATTGCCAGAATGATTGATAATGAAGACTTTGACACTGCAATAACCCGCATTCGAGCCCGGGAAGAGCTTTACCTGAGCTGTAAGTGCATAAGAAAATATCTTGAACTCACGCCTGTCCAGCAGAAAGAATTAGAGACATTGCTTGATGAGATTAGAGAGCTGGAACTTGCAAATATCAAAAAGCTTGAAAAAGGCATGGAAGATGTTCAAAAAGAATTAAAAATTAACCAAAAAACTAAAAAAATACAAAATGCTTATCAGATTAATCCTGACAGCAAAGGCAGTATTGTAAATCTTCAAGAGTAGCTTAAAACCATTATAAATCGGGCATTATACCTGCCTGTCCGGCAGGTTTTTACGCCTATTTTTTTCACTGTCAGGCTGTAAAGCAGAAAAACTGACTCTTTTCACGAAAAAAAAGCTTGCATTTTAAAATGGAATGGGTATAATGGAATTTGTAAATAGAAGAAAGGAGTTTTATAATGAACAAAGAAGAATTAGTACAAGAAATTTCTAAGAAATCTAAAGTTACTCAAAAAGAAGCTAATGAAGTTTTATCAGCTTTAATTGAAACAGTACAAAAAACAGTTTCAAAGGGTAAAAAGGTTACTTTAGTAGGTTTCGGTACATTTGAATCTCGCAAGAGAGCTGCAAGAAACGGCAGAAATCCTCAAACTGGTAAGGAAATCAAAATTCCTGCTAAGACAGTTCCTGTATTTTCTGCTGGTAAGAAATTTAAAGAAGTTGTTAACGGCAAATAGTCAGCTGTTTACATACAAAAAGTCCGGTACAAAATGTACCGGACTTTTTTTTGAATAAATCAACGAAACGCAGAAATGCTGTATTGCATAGGCAGGCAAGTTTCTGAAAAGTTGCATATTTCGATATTTTCGCAAATGCCTTTTGTAAAAAAATATGAAATTTGATTAATCTTTCTTGAATGTTTTTATATTATTGGGTTATTATAGAATGGAAACCCAATAAGGAACAATAAATGTCACATCAAAATTTTCCGCGTCGTATTACGGTAGCAGAGATGGCGCCGCATGTCCACAGCTTTGGCGTAAACGAGAATAAAGTTAATAAAATAACCGAATGGATGTCAAAATGGCTTATTGCAGCACTGTCTTCCGGCAAAATCAAGTCCGGGGATTTATTGCCTTCCAAAGGTGATTTGGCATTTCATATCGGTGTGAGCAAGGGTACTATACAAAATGTTTTCAGGAATTTGGAGGATGAAGGGTTTGTGGAGTCCAAACAAAGGCTCGGCACTTTTATAAAAAACCCAAAAGACAAGCCGTCTATGGAAAAGTTAACTTCAAAGCGTGAGTTTGCAATAGAGGTCGTAAAAGAGTATTTGCAAAATGAAGCATACACTCCGGGAGATAGTCTTATTTCCATAAGGCAGCTTGCCCAAAAAATGGGAATATCAAATTCAACAATCCGCAGTGCTGTTTTAAACCTGGTATCGGAAGGCATATTGGAAAAGCGGGGAAAAATATTTGTAGTAAAAAAAGCGGATTATATTATATCAGAGAAAAGTTCTAAAACGCTTGCAGAGAAAACGGCTTCTAAAATACATACTTATATAGAAAAAAATTTGCAAAAGGGGGGAAAATTACCGTCCAACACGGAACTGGCTCGTATTTTTAACGTAAGTGTAAAGACAATACACGATGCGCTGAAACAAATTTCAAAATCCGGTTTAATATATTCCAGACGCGGACGATACGGAACATTAGTAACCAGCGGCGGGGATTCTGCAGAGTTGTACTTTTATGAAAAAACAGAAATAAAAATCCGTCAATATATAATAGAAAACTGCAAAGCCGGCGATAAACTCCCTTCAATATCGAATATAGCCGAACAATACGGAGTCAGTCCCAAAACTGTCAAAAAAGCATTGGATAATTTATCCGAGGACGGATATTTGGTATTCCGCCGCGGACGTTATGGCGGAACATTTGTTATAGAAATTCCTCAGGAAGTAAAAGAAGCATATAAATGGCTTGCCATAAGCTCTGACTATGTCTCAAATGCAGAAAATTAGAGCAGATACTTGAAATATGCAGTGAGCATGGTATTATAAATAATGTAAAAATAATAAAAAGGAGAAAAATTATCGCAAACGAAGACAGAGGCCAAAATAAGGGCAAGGATAAACCTCTAATAAATGAACGGATTAGAGCCAAGGAAGTACGATTAATAGATGAAAATGGGAATAATCACGGAATAGTTCCGACATCCCAAGCGCTAAGAATGGCAGAAGAAGCGGATTTAGATTTGGTTGTAATCAGTCCGAATCAGGCACCGCCGGTAGCAAAGATTTTAAATTACGGAAAATATAAGTATGAGCTGGAAAAAAAGGCTAAGGAAGCCAAGAAAAAACAGCACGTAATAGATATCAAAGAAGTTAAAGTTCGTTATAAGATAGATACCCACGATTATGAAGTAAGATTAAAAAATATAAGAAAGTTTATATCTCAGGGTAATAAGGTAAAAATAGTTGTAATGCTCAGAGGGCGTGAGATGCAGCATTCTGCGCTAGCAGTAGATTTAGCAAATCGTTTTATATCTGATTTAGCAAACGACCCTGTAGCAGTAGAGAAGAAGCCTATGGTAGAAGGCAGAAATGTAACAGTCTGGCTGGCCCCGCAGTAAAAAACTACTTGCGAAATTTTTTTGAGCAGATACAATAGAAATATCATAGTTAAGGATTTAAATCTTTATATAATATGCCGCAATAGCTCAGTTGGTAGAGCAAGGGACTGAAAATCCCTGTGTCCTTGGTTCAATTCCGAGTTGCGG
>CALVBV010000091.1 GCA_944325815.1 Candidatus Gastranaerophilales bacterium | reverse complement strand
TGCGCCTGGAGGGAGTCGAACCCACGGCAGACAAGGTTTAGGAAACCTCCGCTCTATCCTACTGAGCTACAAGCGCATGTAAAATTAGTATAAATCAAATTGAGCTAGCTTGTAAAGATTTGATTCAAATAATTTTTACAAGCCTTTTCTTGTGTGTATTCTGCGATTGTTTTGTACGTATTATCTAAAACAAAATTTTGCCTTCCCGAGTTGATAATTTCTCCAACGATTCCATCTCTCCAAAAATAACCGTTTTCTTTATCTTTAATAATCCCTGCAATACCGTCGTTTTCGGTGCATACTGTTATGCAGCCTGAGGCCATTGCTTCAAGATACACCATTCCGAAGGTTTCGTTGCGGCTCGGAAGGAGAAAAATATCGGATTTTCTCATCTCTTCCAGAACTTTATCGTGAGGTAAATAGCCGAGAAAGATCGGTTTCGCAGACAGGCTTTCCAGCTTGTGCCTTTCTTTGCCCTCTCCAATTATTGTAAGCTCAATATTATCATATTTTTCACATTCAAGGATTACTTTATCAATATTTTTTCGCGCAATTAAATTTGCGCAGGCTAAAACTTTATACTTATCTTTTTTCTGCCATTCTTTTTTTACAATAAGTTTTTCATCAATTCCTGAATACGCAACAAAGGTTTTGGGCTCATATTCAGGAAAGATTGCAAGAAATTTTTTTCTGAGAACTTCCGAGCGGCAGGCGATTTTTTTTGCATTTTTATAAGCAAGCTCAAGCTCATGTTTAAAGTAAACAGAATAAATCGGATTGGTTAAAACTTCCAAATCAGAGACGTGAACCCCTGCAACAAACTGCCTTTTGAGTTTGTTTGCAAAAATTAATCCGCTTGGCATGTGAGCTATTGTAATATCAGGCTCAAAATCCGTTCTGATTTTTGATTTGATATTTCCTAAAAACGGCAGGAAATAATTTATATTCTCAACATCACCATAAATTCCGCTTTTATAAAACGGCTTTTTTCTTATAAATGAATTAAAAAGAAAATTTGGTTTTATAACTCTGATTTCATGCCCCAGATTTTTCCATCCTCT
Source organism: Candidatus Gastranaerophilales bacterium (assembly GCA_944325815.1). GTDB lineage: Bacteria > Cyanobacteriota > Vampirovibrionia > Gastranaerophilales > Gastranaerophilaceae > CAG-196. The sequence continues at coordinate 5,782 of CALVBV010000091.1, read as the reverse complement.
GACAAAGTCATATATTGTTCTCGGTGTGGATTTTTCTTCATTCTTTATCGGATACAAATCTGTAATAACAAGGATTTTCATTAAATATCTCCGTATTTGTTTTTTTCAAAACAAAGAATATTTATAAGTGAGAACGCCATTACAACAACCAGCAGAACGACAGCGAGTGCTGATGCGTAACCTAAATCCAGATTTTCAAAAGCTCTTTCATAAATATAATACACAATTGTTTTTGTTGAGTTTAAAGGCCCGCCTTTTGTCATAACATATATTTCTGCAAAAACTTTCATCGCAGAAATTGTGCTTATTGTAGATACAAGAGCAATTGTCGGCATAATATGCGGAATTGTAACTGTCAGGTGTTTTTTGAAAAACCCTGCGCCGTCAATATCACAGGCTTCGTAGAGTTCCTGCGGAACGCTCATAAGTGAAGCCAGATAAATCATCATATAATATCCGATACCCTTCCAGATTGTAACAACTGCAACGGAAAAAAGCGCCCACTTTGTATCCACAAGCCATCCGATTGAATCAATGTGGAATAATGACAGAATATAGTTTAAAATCCCCTGCTGCGCATAAAGCCACTTAAATGCGATTGCCGCGACAACAATAGATACAATAACCGGAAGGTATAGAAGAATTTTATAGAGCGTAATCCCCCGAATTTTCTGGTTAATTAATACTGCAAGGAACAGCGGAAAAGTTACAAGAAACGGAACGGCAATTATGAGGTACATAAACGTATTGAACATGACTTTGTAAAAAACAGGTTCTTTAAAAAGTTTTATGTAATTATCCGCACCGCAGAATGACGGATGATATAAGCTTGATGAATAGTCAAAAAAACTTAAGCCGAAAGTCTGAAAAAACGGAATAAAAAAGAAAACAATCAATACCGCGCACGCCGGCAGTAAGAATAAATATGGCGTAAATTTTCTGTAATAATTCATAGATTAATTATCTCACCCCTGTTAATTGAGGTCAAGTTTGTGTTATAATAAGCTTGCTATGCAGGTGTCGTCAGTAAAATCCAACAGAATATTAACACCAAAAACAACCGGCTACACAGCAACCGCAGGACTTGTGTGGTCAATTTACAGCGGTGTAAGCAAAAATAAATCAATCAGGAAAACCCACAAACCGGCTGCGTACATAACAGCTGCTCTTACTGCTTTGCATATCGGCTTGATTGAGTATAATCATTATAAGTGGAAAAGAGGATGCGGAAAAACCCCAAAATTGACAGATTTTGGAGGTTTTTCAAATCCGACCTAAGGTGTGTGAACATCAGTCTGTGTGTGGGATAGCACACAGACTGATGTGAAACCGTTCCCGAGAGTTTGCGAGAAAAATGCTAATTTTTCCGCAAACTCAAAAAAGTAATTTTTGTTGTATAATCAAGAAAAGATTATTAATTGGAGAAATATAAATGAGTAAATATTTGTTGGAAGTCGGTGTAGAAGAATTGCCGTATAAGTTTATACCAATGGCAATTTCGCAGTTAAAAACAGGTTTTGAAACTTTTTTGAATAGCAGTAATGTAAAATTTGATAACGTAAAAGTAATGGCAACTCCCCGCCGTCTTGCGGTAGTTGTAGACGGTTTAGCTTCATCACAGCCGGATGTTGAAAAGATTGTGAAAGGGCCTGTTGCAACTGTTGCGTTTGATGAAAACAAGAATCTTACCAGAGCAGGAGAAGGTTTTGCCAATAAAAACGGCGTAGGGGTAAATGATCTTTATGTAGAGGACAATTATGTTTACGCAAAGATTTCAATAAAGGGCAAAAACACAAAAGATTTATTGCAGGAAAATGTTCCGCAAATTTTTTCAAAACTTCAAGGGCCTCATTTTATGAGATGGGGGAATAATGATGTAAAATTTTCTCGTCCTATTCGCTGGGTGCTTTCGATTTTAGATAATGAAGAAGTTAAGATAAGAATCATTGATAAAGATTCTTCAAACCTTACAAACGGTCACAGATTTTCAAAACAGAATATTGTGATTAACAATCCTGACGAATACGTTGAAAAGCTCAAAGAAGCTTACGTAATCGTAGATCAGGATGAGAGAAAAGCTAAAATATTGGAACTTACTAAAATTGAAGCTGATAAACTGAATGCAGTAACAAAGATTTCTGATGATTTGCTGGAAGAAGTTACTTTCATCTGCGAATATCCGGTTGCCGTAACTTGCGATTTCGATGCTGCGTACTTAACAATTCCGCAAGAAGTTGCAGTTACTGTTATGGAAACTCATCAGAGATATTTTGCACTTTACAAAAAAGAAGACGGAAAATTAATCAACAAGTTTGTAACTATCACAAACTATATTGGAGACGAATTTGAAAATATCAAAGCCGGTAATTTACGTGTAATCAAGGCAAGGCTCGATGATGCGGTATTTTTCTTTAAAGAAGATACCAAAAAGCCGCTGGAAGCTTATGTAGAAAGCTTGAAGGGCATGACTTTCCAAAAAGGAATGGGTTCTGTCTACGACAAAACTCAAAGAATAATTAAATTATCAGAAAAAATTGCCGCTTCAATGAATATTTCTAAGCCTTCAATCAAGCGTACGGCAGAATTATGCAAGGCAGATTTGGCAACAAATCTTGTGTTTGAATTTACCGAACTTCAAGGATTTATCGGGGCTGATTACGCAAGGGTTTCCGGTGAAAGCGCCGAAGTTGCGGAAGGGATTAAAGAGCATTACTTCCCTTTAAATGCAGATTCTGAAACAGCTAAATCTATAGAAGGCCAGATTGTAGGAATTGCAGATAAAATTGATACGATTTGTGCGGTATTTGCAGCAGGCAAAAAACCAACGGGTTCTTCTGACCCGCTTGGCGTAAGACGTGCAGCATTAGGTATTATAAAAACTATTCTGGAACATAATTTAAAGCTTGACCTTTCAAAGTTAATTGATGAGACATTGGAACTTCTGCCTGTGAAAGCGGATGTTAAATCTGATGTTGAGGAGTTCTTTGTTCAGAGATTAATTATTTTCCTTGCAGGAGACTATTCAAAAAATGTTCTGGAGGCATGCGCTTCCAACAATCCTTGCAGAGATTTATGCGATTATATGAAGAGGGTTAAGGCAATATCAGGCGGAGTTGATGAGAAACTCGTTGAAAATGCAAACAGAGTTCTTAGAATCCTCAAAGAAGAAGCTGGAGAGGTCAATGAAAGCTTGTTTGTACTGGACGCTGAAAAATCACTCTACAAAGCTGTTCAGGGAATTTCATTTAACGGAGACTATGACAAATATTTAAGTAATTTAATTTCAATTAATCCTGTTGTTACAAAATTCTTTGATGATGTTCTTGTTATGGATAAGGATGAAAAAATCAAAAATAACAGAGTTGCACTATTGAAGAGTTTGAAAAATAAGTATATAATATTAACAGATTTTTCAAAATTGTAAAAATTTGTAACAAGTTCCGTAATAATAGGCAATTTTTACCTTGAGGAGACTTTAATAAAGTACAAGTGAAGGTAAGTAAAGTAAAGAGGTCGTTATGTTCAACCTGAGATTTTTCAAGTCACTGAAACAAGCATTAGATCCAAAAGCAAATTTTTTAGCATTTTCAAGTTCACAACGAAAGGCTAACGAAGATTATATCGCCTCATTATCAAGCAATGAGTTAAAAATAAAGTCAGACGAACAAAGGCTGGAAGCAATGGTCAGACAACAATTAAAAGAAGAGTTTCCGAATATTGAAAAGAGTTCTTCTTACGACTTACTGGTTGACGCAGTCATCCACAATTACAAGTCAAAACAGCTTCAAGCCACCGACGATGCGGAAATTATGTAGCATTGTCAATTATTAAAACAAAAACAAATCAGCCGGGAACAATAAGTTGCCGGTTTTTTGCTGTTAAAAAAAGACCGGAATCTATCCGGTCTTTTTTTATATTAATTTAAATACGCTCTGTTGCATTTTTCAAAAACCCAGCTGGTGCATCTTTTCCAATCGGATTTGCAGCTATTGTCCTGATTAACTTTATAAACTTCTGTAGAACCTTCCGGATAAACACCGTTTTTCGTAACCATAAACGGGAAATAATCTTTTCCTACTGTATTGGAGCCTCTGTCCGGCCCGTCTATATCAACGGCGATTCTGCCGCAATACCCTGCTTCTGTTTTAAATTCTCCCCAGTTTGTATAGTCGCAATTCTTTCTGTATGTCAGCCAAGATAAGGACATTCCTTCTTTAATGGTGGCTTTATATATGTGAGGTGCGGAATCGTCTGTACCATAGTTGTAATCATATCCTGCTTTGGGCGGGTAAAACGGTGCCATACAACCGGGACTTTTACCGCAGTCTTTTTCTATATTTAAACCATCTTTCATTGCTTTATAAAAATTTGTAGAACCTAAAAAATCCCTTTCAGAGCGCGTCATTTCATTATCTGTTAATCCCCAATTCGTCGGGTCTCCGTGGAGTTCTACGGCTTTATCAAAAGCTTTGCTCAGTATTTCATAAGCATAACGCAGTCGGGCTACAGCATCATCGTCGTTTGAGGTATTAAAACTATTCCAGTCTGTCGGAACCGGAATGTCTGCGCAAATTCCTTGAAACGGCGGGTCAGTCGGCGGTTCATCCTGAATAGTTTCGTGCGTTTCTACACAAGGTTCGTATAAGAAGTTTTTGAGCTGGTCGTCTAAATTAGCAGCAACAGTCCCCTGTGCTTTTTCGTTTTTATTTTTAAGAAAAGATTTTCTGGTATTAACATACATCAATCCCATAGGGTCAGCCGGAATAACTCTTCCGTTAGCCGAGACCATGAATTTGAATCTGTCGGGCTTTTTGCATTCCGTGGCGTTAAAAATACAGTCAGCGGATTTTTTAGAGGAATCGACATCTACATAAATATCCGTTTGATAAGAAGCATTTCCTCCGGAAGCAGAATTAGTTACCGGGACAATCCACCATTCCATGCCGTTCGCCGTAGTGAAAGATTTTTTTGAATCGAAATCACTGTCGAAACTGTTTTCCGAGAAATTGTATGCAGAATTAGAGCAAGTGTTAGACTCCGCGTTCATCGTGAAAGCAAGCAGGCTGCATAATTTTTTATTACCTTCGTAGTTAGAGCTGTTAAATTTTTTATTAACAGGTTTTGTGATATTAATAAGCGGATGGTCATTACATCCGATAGTTTCGTTTCCGTTATCGATGCAAACCGGGAAAAGTGATGAGTCAGCAGCGAGTTCTCCGATGCTTTCGCTCAATTCATCATAAACTTTCAGATAGTTAATTTTAGTTTTATCCGGCATTAACCCGTTAATCGCCGGCAGTATAACAGCTGCGATAACTCCTGATATGCCGAGCACAATAAGCAGTTCTGCTAAAGTAAAGCCATTTCTCTTCATATTATCTCCTATATTTTGGTGTGAAGGGTGAGGTGTGAAGGGTGAAGCGTTCGTTAATGAAGTGACTAAGTGATCAGGTGACTAAGTGACTAAGAATTTATAACTACTTTTCAACTATTCAACCTTTCAACCTCTTCTAAATCGTCATTGCGAGGCGCTTTGCGCCGAAGCAATCTTTTGAGTGTGAAGCGTGAGGCGTGAGGCGTGAAGAGTTCATTATAACTACTTTTCAACCATTCAACCTTTCCACTTTTCAACCTCTCAACTTCTTAAAACTGTCATTGCGAGGCGCTTTGCGCCGAAGCAATCCAATTTTTGTGTTACATCTAACGTAACTCAATACCCATTGAGTTACATTGAGGATGTTTTTTTAGGCTGAAACACCCTCAATGAGATATTTTTATCTTG
>CALVBV010000090.1 GCA_944325815.1 Candidatus Gastranaerophilales bacterium | reverse complement strand
AATCGCTAAAGAAAAAATTATGGAAATTAAAACCCTGCTTGATAAAATGCAGGGCTAATGAATAATTTAGATTAAAACAAGAAATAGACTGTAGAAAATTTAAAGAACATGGTACCGAAAAAAATCAAACCATGTGGAACAAATAATCAAACCAAGTGTTCTTTTACAATTTGTACGGATAGATAGAGATTTGCAGATTTAAATAATGACAAAGTTATCTGAAAAACTGTTAAAACTCGGTAACAGGGCTATAAAAAAGCTCAGGAAAATAACCGTAAGAAAGATATCCCAAATGTATATTGCATAAACGGTAAAATCATTTTTGAACTGCCGAATGGGGATACAACAAAATACAGTTTTTCATAAATAGTTAAAACTTCTGTAATTTATTATTACTTTACACCTGTACGGTTAAAAAATATACGGACAATATCCGCTTTCTACTTTTCCAGTATAATTTTAATACTTACAGTCGAAAAATTCTTTTTGTTATATTTTTTTAATCTTCTCAGAGTCATCTCATCAGGATATTGAGATTCATGCCAGTCACGGAGTTCACGGATTCTAAAAGGGCTGCGGTTTATTATATCAATGTAGTCATCAAAAAAAAGCTTGTTCGTTGTTGCACCCCTGACTATTTGATTAACTAATCTTTGAGTAGTTTCTTCATCATAATTTACAGATAATTTTTCATAAAGTTCGGGCTCTGAATAGATTAAATGACCCCATTTATCAAGTTTTAAGTTATTGAAATTAATCAAGCCGTATTTTTCAGTCGGAATGCTTGTATGATGCCCTTTGTGACAAGAGTAAATCGGCCCCATTAATGCGCTTAAGCATCCTCCGGGCTTCAGCAATTCATACATGCGTTTAAGAGATACTTCCAGATTTGTGATGTGTTCAAAACAGTTGGTTGAGAATATTAAATCAAAGCCTTCGTCTTCCGTAAAATCCGCAATACATTTTTTATAATGCTTATAATTTTCGGTATTAATACTGTCGGATGCTCTGCAAGGATCTACGCAAAACCAGGAGATTGTGCCGAGTTTTTGGGCAACATCTGGAGGAGTAACTCCGCCAACTTCTAGAACTTTTTTGTTATGAAACATTTGCCTTGTATCACAATCTTTAATGTGATTTTTCTCCCAGACCTTTAAACTTTGCATATCCTCATCTGTAATCATAATTTCTCCCTCGCTTAGAGAAATTATATCACAAATTCTCAGGCATGTTTGGAAGCGTCTTTATTGGTGAAGTGGTCTGTTATTGCACCCATAATAAGACCTCCGATTACGGCAGGAATAATAGAACCCAAAAGCATACTTGCTTTAAATTGTTTTGGCGTAAGAACTTCTTGAATAGATTTTTCATTTCTTTTTATTTCAGGTAATGCCATCAAGATTTTTAATACGCCTGCACCTGCGCCAAGAAGTGCACCGTATTTGAGGCCGTTATTGGATTCATAATAAGGTCTGCCTTTTCTGGAAAGAGCAATATCGTCATTTGAAAGTAAGGCTTGCTTTACACCGAGCTTTTTGACCGTTAATGCTGTCTGCTGCGCCTTTTTATTTCTTATATAATCTACAACCGCGCCGCATCCTGCTGAAATACCAACAACGAATATTGCTGGTATTGATGCTTTAGCGGGCTGTTTAAAGATAGCCGGCAGAGATAATAGAAGCTGCATACCTCCCAGCACACTACCGGCTTTTAGTCCGGTATTTGTATGGTAATAAATCAAGCCTTCATTTGTTCTTTTATGTGTTCCCTGAAAAGAAGGGGGTTGAATATTTATTGAATTTACTTTAAATCCCATACACAAAACCTTTTTACTAAACTGCATTTAACAAAACTTCTAAATATTAAAAATTGCTTCATTTTTTACAAAACTTAATTAAACTTAATTGACTTTTTCTAATCGTTCTTTTAAGTCTTGAACTTCATATTTTAAGCGGTTCAATTCACATTTCACAGGATCGGGAATCCTGTTATGCATTAAAACACCGTCAGGGCTCATAAATTTTTGCTGAACAACTCTTCCAGGCACCCCGACCACAGTACAATGATCCGGCACATTGTCCACAACAACCGAGCCGGCGCCCACTCTTACATTATCTCCTATTGTAATATTGCCCAGAATTTTTGCACCTGCGCCGATAATTACATTATTACCAATCGTCGGGTGGCGTTTACCGTGTTCATTTCCCGTTCCTCCAAGCGTCACCTGCTGATATATCAAAACATCATCGCCGATTATGGTTGTCTCGCCGATTACAACACCTTCGCCGTGGTCAATAAAAAACCTGTTTCCGATTCTCGCTTTCGGGTGAATTTCTATACCTGTTATTATTCTTGTAAGATAGGACATAAATCTGGGAATAAAAGGAACTCCCCAGTAAGCAAGTTTATGTGCGATTCTATGCGATATCAATGCTTGCAGCCCCGGATAACAAAACAAAACTTCTGCAAGATTATTCGCAGCAGGATCCTTTTCGTAAATGACTTTTATATCTTCTTTTATTTTTTTTATTGCACGTATGAGCATCAATATCCTCCACTGCCCCGCAAGAGCGAACTACCATACAGACAAATATCTTTCACCGCGGTCCGGAATTATTGCAACAATAAGCTTGTCCGGATATTTTTCACTAAGTTTTTTTGACGCAAGAAGATTTGCGCCGCCGGAAATTCCGCAGAAAATTCCTTTTTCTTTTGCAAGAGACTTTGCCTCTTCTATTGCGTCATCTCCATTTATTGCCAAAATCCCATCCAGTTCCGCAAAATTTGATATTTCCGGAATAAAATTAGCGCCAATTCCCTGTATTTTATGCGCCCCTGCATATCCTTTTGTAAACAAAGGACTCTCTGCCGGTTCCACGCCGAATACCTGTTTATTCTTTAAATATTTTTTTAACCCAAACGCGGTTCCTCCGGTGCCGATGCCTGCGACTACTATATCAACCGTATTTCCTGTATCATCAATAATCTCTTTTGCTGTTGTTTCGTGTGCTTTCGGGTTATCAAAATTTGAAAACTGCATCGGAATCCAAGAGTTGGGGTAAATATTTTTAAGCTCATTGGCTTTTTCGACTGTTCCCTGCATACCGTCATCTGCCGGAGTCAGCACAAGCTCTGCCCCGTATGCTGAAATACTTTTTTTACGCTCTTCCGACATATTTTCCGGCATACAGATAATTAATTTTAGCCCCAGAACAGCACAAACCATCGCAAGTCCGATTCCAGTATTTCCGCTTGTAGGCTCTATTATTACCGTATCCTTATCGATATCTCCGCGCTTTATCGCTTCATCTATCATTGCATAAGACGCCCTGTCTTTTATTGAGCCGGACGGATTGAAATACTCAAGCTTAAGCCAGATATTATCGTTATACATTACCATTGGCGTATTACCAATAGTTTCCAGAATGTTATTATAAATCATAGTCCCCCGCCCTCACTTTTGTGAGAAGGATTGTTTAAACCAATTTCGCAAACTTTCTTTTACCGGCCTGCAATACAGCATTCATACCGGGCTTTACTGTAAATGCCATATCAGAAAGTTTTTCTCCGTCAAGCTTTACTCCGCCCCCCTGAATTAAACGTTTTGCTTCGCCTTTGGACTGTACAAAAGAAAGTTCAACCAGAAGGTCTAAAATACTTTTCTCATTCTCTATTTTAACACTTTCAATATCATCCGGTATTCCCTTATTGGATACAACATTGATGAAGTCCTCTTGAGCTTTATCTGCACCATCTTTACCGTGATACTCTTCTGTAATCATATATGCTAATTTCATTTTTATATCACGCGGATTTATAGAATTAGATGCGATTTGCTCATCCATCTTAACCAGCTCTTCCTGCGAAACATCTGTAAGAAGTGAATAGTATCTCGTAATCAGTGTATCCGGAATACTCATAAGTTTCCCGAACATATCTTTTGGAGAGTCAGTAAGTGATATGCAGTGTTCCGGATAGGTTTTCGACATCTTAACAACGCCGTCAGTTCCTTCAAGAAGCGGAAGCATCATTACAAGCTGCGGGTATTTTTTACCGTAAGCAGCCTGAATATCGCGCCCCAAAAGCGTATTAAACCTCTGGTCTGTTCCTCCTAATTCTATATCGGAATCAATCGCAACAGAATCGTAAGCCTGCATAAGGGGATAAAAGAACTCGTGAATTGCGATTGGCTTTCCTTCTGAGTATCTTTTGGCAAAATCATCTCTTGTCATCATCTGTGCAACGGTAACTTTGCCGGCTAACTGCAATAAATCAGTAAAAGACATTTTGTGAAGCCAATCAGCATTGTTTACAACTTCTGCATCTGATATATCCAGAACTTTTGACATCTGTTCAAAATAAGTCTTTGCGTTCTCTTCAACCTGCTCTTTAGTTAAAGCAGGTCTTGTCTCGGATTTGCCCGAAGGATCGCCTATCATAGCAGTAGCACCGCCCACAATCAAAACAATTTTATGCCCGAGTTTTTGAAATTCTCTTAGTTTTCTCATAACAACGGTGTGCCCCAAATGCAAGTCCGGTCTTGTAGGATCCATACCTAATTTTATTCTCAAAGGCGTGTTTGTATCATGTGCGTGCTGTAATTTAGCCGCTAATTCTTCAAAACCATTCGGAAGAACTTCCGCGTTTCTTGTTAACTGTTTTGCCTGTTCAATAAACTCTTGTCTAATCTCTGTCATATCTTAAATCCTCTTTATTATCTTAAGCCTACCAAAAATAAACTCCGGCGTAAATATTTTATAAAACAAAATTTTATAAACCGTGTCATTCTGAAAGTACAGAAAAATTAATTTATTTAAAACGGTTAATTTTTCGCACTGTTCAGAATCTTACCAACCTGGTGTTATATTTGGGTTTTTGTAAGATCCTGAACAGATTGAAAAACTACACTTATGTTTGTTTTTACTATATTCCATTTAAATTTTTAAACATTTTGTAACAAAAACGCAATTTTTTTATCAAAAAAAACTTTAAAAAAGTATGATAAGTAAGATAATTAATTTAACGCGCGCATCCTTGCCCAAAATTTCGAAAAATACAAAGGAAAATATTGCCTCAGTATACTCTATGCCGGAAATGGTTTTATCTAAAATGGCAAAAGAGGGAAACAAAAGTATCGTGCATGTTGATATGAATCACTGTACTGCGGTTAGAATCAGCCCCGAGGGAATAAACACAATCTACACCGACGCATTAAACGGATGTAATTCTGTAGGAATAGTGGCAAAAGGAATTGACGGAAAGCCGGTTGCAATTTTATCACACTATGTTCCGACAAACGTAGACGGACAGGTTCAGGCTATTGAAAAGCAGCTTGATACGTACAATTATTTTTTAGATAAAAATTATAAACCTAAATTATTTTTTAACATTCGAGGCTGGATTGACGGCGGAAAATTGGAAGTCGTACCTAATTCTATTGTGGAAAAGGTTAAAAACCTGCTGAGCAAATACTTCCCGCAAGGAACTGAGACCACCATCACTCCTTATCCGACCAAAACCCGCCCTGCATTTTTTTCTTCAGCAAATATTTTTCAATTCGACCCTGCTGATACTTCAAAGCTGAAAATTACAAATGTTGGTGAAAAAGAAAAATTTATTGACTTAAATGCATGACATGCAGATATACCGAGAAGTTTTATTGGTGCGCAAGTGTGCGCACCAATAAAACAATAAAAAAGTAGGGTGTGCTGGTGAGCGCACCCTATTTTTTATACAACCAATTAGTACTTTCTCTTTGAGACAGACCCAAAACTATAATTACAATTTGTAATATTACGTATGTCTGTCGACAATGTAAGAAAAGTCTTTTTGGTTACTTTTTCTACAGAAAAAGTAACTACACGTTACCGTAGTAAGCGTCAATGTAGATTTTCTTGATATCTGACATCAAAGGATATGCCGGATTTGCACCTGTGCACTGATCGTCAAATGCCAGTTCTACAAGTTCATCCAGATTATCCATGAATGTTTGTTCGTCTACACCGAAGTCTTTGATTGACTTAGGAAGTTCAATCTTAGTCATCAAATCATCTACGGCATTAAGCAGCAATTGAACTTTTTCATCATCGTTATTACCGCCCAAACCAAGTTCATCAGCAATCTGACCGTATTTAGCCTTAGCATTCGGGAATTTATACTGCGGGAAGATTGCCTGTTTGTGCGGTGCATCAGATGAGTTGTATTTCATAACCTGTCTGATAAGAAGCGCATTAGCTACACCGTGCGGTACATGATACATAGCACCGAGCTTGTGAGCCATAGAGTGGCATAATCCCAAGAATGAGTTAGCAAATGACATACCTGCAATTGTTGCAGCATAGTGCATTTTTTCTCTTGCAAGAGGATCATTAGCACCTTCTCTGTATGATCTTTCCAAATATCTGAAGATTAACTTAGTAGCTTCTAATGCATTTGAGTTTGTGAAGTTTGTTGCCATATTTGAAACATAAGCTTCAAAAGCGTGAACTAAAGCATCGATACCTGAAGCTGCTGTTAAGCCTTTTGGCATACCGTCTACAAAGTTCGGGTCAACAATTGCCATATTAGGTGTTAAAGCGTAATCTGCGATTGCATATTTTACGTGAGTTTCGTCATCAGTAATAATAGCAAACGGAGTTACTTCTGAACCTGTACCGGATGTTGTAGGTATAGCAACCATTGTAGCTTTCTTACCTAATTCAGGTATAGAGCAGATTCTCTTTCTGATATCCATAAATCTCATTGCGATATCTTCAAAGTTTGTATCCGGCTGTTCATACAATAACCACATAATCTTAGCAGCATCCATCGGAGAACCGCCGCCAACTGAGATGATTACATCAGGTTCAAACGGTCTTAAGATTGCCATTGCCTGATCAATTGTAGATAATGTCGGATCCGGTTTAACATCAAAGAATACTTCATGATCAATACCGATTTCATCCAAAACATTAGTAATAGCATTTACAGCACCTGAATTGAACAAGAATCTGTCGGTTACGATAAATGCACGTTTCTTGCCTGCAAGTTCTCTAAGAGCCAAGTCAACAGCACCTCTTTTGAAGTAAACTTTTGCAGGAACTTTGAACCATAACATATTTTCTCTCCTTTCAGCAACAGTCTTGTAGTTCAGTAAGTTTTCAACGCCGATGTTACCTG
>CALVBV010000089.1 GCA_944325815.1 Candidatus Gastranaerophilales bacterium | reverse complement strand
TCCGCTGATTCTTGCATAAGTCCTGCGTTATATGGTAGAATAAAGTATCCAATGTAACTCAATGGGTATTGAGTTACGTTAGATGTAACACAAAAATTGGATTGCTTCGGCGCAAAGCGCCTCGCAATGACGGTTTAGAAGAAGTGGAAAGGTTGAATGGTTGAAAAGTAGTTATAAATTCTTAGTCACTTAGTCACTTAATCACTTGGTCACTTCATTAACGAACGCTTCACCCTTCACACCTCACGCTTCACCGGGTAAAGTTTAGAAGTTTTGAAGAAGTTATAAATGTTGAAAAGTTGAAAGGTTGAATGGTTGAAAAGTAGTTATAAATTCTTAGTCACTTAGTCACTTAATCACTTGGTCACTTCATTAACGAACGCTTCACCCTTCACGCCTCACGCTTCACCGGGTAAAGTTTAGAAGTTTTGAAGAAGTTATAAATATTAGTCACTTAGTCACTGAAAAAAAAAGAAAGAGAGGAAAAGAAGTGAGAGAGAAAAACGGTTTTTCACTAATGGAAATGATGGTAGTGCTGTTGATAATGTCAATAATAGCAGCTGCCACAGCCCCCATTGTGAGCAAAAAAATGATGCAAAGCTCAAAAAGCAATGCAAGCCCCTGGGTATTCACAGGCCAGGGTAAGAATATAGCGTATAATATGGGCGGACTGGATAACGCGACCGCAATAATCGGCGCTGCCAAAGTTCCGGAAGGAACCAATGCCAGGTTGTATATAGACTGCGGAAACAATGCATCCCAAATAGCTCTCGGAAGCGGTGACACTGCGGCTAATATCCTGGCCGACCCGGTCGGTAAAAGGGTTGGTATATTTTCTGCCGGCTCTAATATAAATGTTCCCAATGATTCGATTGCAATAGGAATGAATCAAACTTTGGGAAATGTGGGCGCAGTTGCCATAGGCTCAAACGCTCAAACAAGTACGTACGGTTCCGGTATCGGGTACAATGCAAAAGCAAGCGGAGAATATGCAACAGCAGTAGGTTCATCAGCAAAAGCTGCCAGTACGTATTCTACGGCTATTGGTAATGAAGCAGAAACCTCCGGAGAATTTAGTCTTGCCTCCGGTGCAAGAGCGGAAGCCTCTAAAGGCTCTGTAGCTATAGGTTCAAAATCTAAAGCAACAGCATCGCAAAGTATTGCAATCGGCGGCGGTACTCCCACACAAAGTGGTGCAGAAGCAAGCGGTACCTATTCAATAGCTATAGGAACATATAATTCTACCTATGGTCAAACAAAAGCTGCCAGTAACACAAGTATTGCGATAGGTGCCGGAACTCAGGCAACTGATAATGGTACTGTTGCTGTAGGTGCAAATGCCAAAGCAACAGGATATTGCAGTATAGCCCAAGGTTTAGGGGCGCAATCAAGTGCATACTATTCTACCGCCATAGGCTGGAGTTCAAAAGCAACAAAAAATTCTTCGCTTGCAGTCGGGAACGGTGCAAGAGCTGAACATACTAACTCTTCTGCAATAGGCACAGGCGCCTATACAACTGCTGATAACCAAATTGTATTAGGGAATCAAAATACTACTGTTTATATTCCGGGATACCTGGCTGTTGGGAAAAATACTTATCTTGGATGCTCTGGGAATTATGTAACTTGGGTAAGACATAAAACTAAAGGTAGAGAAAATTGGCATACAAGGTCTATAGAAGTTAATAGCGGCGGGAACGATGATTTCCGCTGGGGTGCCGGCTTAAATTCCGGTAATGTCTGGCCGGTTCCCGGGTTTATTTCAGACAAACGATTGAAAAATGTCGGAGACAAATATATAGCAGGTATAAATGAACTTAAGAAATTAGACTTTTTCCACTTTACTTTCAAAAAAGATGAAGCTAAGACTCCTCATGTCGGCGTAATTGCTCAGGATTTGCAGAAGGTATTTCCGGATGCTGTTACAAAAGGCGAGGACGGATATTTAAGAATCCGGTTTGAAGATATGTTTTACGCTGTGATTAATGCTATAAAAGAGTTGGATAATAGGATAAACAGCATTATTGCAAAAAATGATGAGCAGGATAAAACTATTGAATCTCAGCAGGCGAAGATTGATAAACTTCAGGAAACTATTGATGCCCAGCAGAAAACAATAGAAGAGCTTCTTAAACAAAATGAGGAAATTATATCAAGGTTAAAAAAATCTGAATAATTGCCTTGGGCTGGTTTTTAAATAAAGAAAAGCAAGGATGTAAAAATCCTTGCTCTTTTTTAGAGTAAATATATATTTTAGAAGTATTATAAAAGGTTCAAAGCAATGCTTGGTGTTTGGTTTGCTGTTGCTAACAATGTAGCTGATGCTTGCTGCAGAATCTGTGCCTGAATATAATTTGAGGATTCTTCTGCAACATCTGCGTCTCTCAATGTAGATAATGAAGACAAAATGTTTTCAGATTGTACATCGATGGATTCAATTGCAGATTCAATTCTGTTTTGAGCAGCACCTAATGTCGTTGCGCGGGATGAAATTTCATTAATAACTTCGTCGATTTTTTCAAGCATATCTGCCTGACCGCCGGTAATTTGCGTACCATCATAGCCAGAGCATTTCTGTGCAATTGTATCAATGTCTTCACCAAATAAAGCATTAACGTCTCCTGCTTCAAACAATGAATTGTCTAATACAATTTTGCTGGAGTCATCTCCGTATAAACCGACTTGAAGTGCGATATCATTAAGCATTGTTCCGTCCATCATGTGCAAACCGTTAAATTCGCAGTTTGCAGAAATACGGTCAATTTCTTCAAGTCTTGCAGTAATTTCCGATTGAATAGCTTTTAATGAATCAGAACCGTAAGTTCCGTTAGCGGCCTGTTCTGTCAAATCTCTTACACGTTGTAAGTGAGAAGAAACAAGAGCATAAGTGTCTTCCAATGTGGTTAACATGTCTGCACCGGTTGCTGCGTTGTCTGCTGCTACATCCAAAGAACCTAATTGAGTTTCCCAGTTTGTAGCAATAGAATAGCCTGCTGCGTTGTCTGCTGCGTGGTTAATCTTGTAACCGGTTGTCATTCTTTCAATCGCCTGGTTCAGGGATTGGGTTGCCTTGCTCAAGTTCGACTGAACAAGTAGTGATGAGAGGTTTGTGTTAATTGTTAGTGCCATTTTTTACTCCTTTCTGGCTTTGCATCCTACGAATGCGTCCGTGCATTTGTCCTATACTTTTTAAATTCCACATTTTGAAAATTTCTAACGCTTTTTGAAGCAAATTGTTACAAATCTTTACAATAGAGGCCTAAAAAACGCATTGGTGCTATACTTTTATAATGAGGAGTCAACATGGGTAAAATAGTAATTGATAATAACAGATGCAAATCATGTTATATTTGCACAACAACATGTCCTAAAGGACTAATAAAAAAGAGTGACAAAACAAACCGTTTAGGCGATTATATGGTAGAATTTGATGACCCGAAAGGAGAGTGTATCGGCTGTGCAATGTGCGCCAAACGCTGTCCTGATTTGGCGATAACAGAGGTCTACAGATAACCGGCCCCGGTTGATTAAGAGTTTTAATGGAGATAAGATGGCTGATAGTAATGAAAAAGTTTTAATAAAAGGGAATTATGCAATAGCTCAGGCAGCAGTTAATGCCGGATGTCAATGCTATTTTGGCTACCCGATAACGCCGCAGACAGAAATCGGCGAGTATTTGAGCGGAAAAATGCAGGAACTGGGACGCGGCTATGTCTGCGCTGAAAGCGAACTCGGCGCAATAAATATGGTTATGGGCGCTGTCTCAACAGGGGTTAAGGCAATGACTTCATCTTCATCTCCTGCTGTAGCGCTTATGCAGGAAGCTTTATCTTATGCTGCATCTGACGAGCTTCCGGTAGTTCTTGTAAATGTTATGAGAACAGGCCCGGGCTTAGGGTATATTTATCCGGCTCAGGGGGATTATAATCAGGCTGTATACGGCGGAGGAAACGGCGATTATAAAATAATTGTACTTGCGCCGTCTACTGTTCAGGAATGCATTGATCTGACCTACAGAGCATTTTATCTTGCACAGAAGTACAGAAACCCTGTTATCCTTTTGGCTGACGGAATTTTAGGACAGATGATGGAACCGGCAAGCTTCGGCGAGTATCCGTATCCGGAAGTCGATGTCTCTTCCTGGGCTCTTACCGGTGCAAAAGGCAGAGAAGCACGTAAAATTTATTCTGTTGCAACAGATGAGAAAAAACAGATTCAGCATATATATGATTTGTTCAAAAAGTTTGAAATTATTACTCAAAATGAAACTACTTATGAAGAATTTAATACAGAAGACGCTGATATTATATTAACTTCATTCGGTTCAATGACCAGAAATATAAAGGCTGCGATGAATGTCTTAAGGAAAAAAGGAATTAAGGCCGGCTGTTTCAGGCCTGTAACTCTTTCTCCGTTCCCGCATAAGAGAGTATCAGAGCTTGCAGGAGAAGGTAAAGACTTTATTGTGGTTGAGATGAACATGGGTCAAATGTTTAAGGATATCAAATACGCAGTAAACGGTCAATCTAAAGTAAGTCTGGTCAACCGTCCGGTAGGCGAATGGCTTAGCGTTGAAGAAATTGTTGAAGCTGTTGAAAATATTGTTGCAAAAGGGCTGTCAGTAGTAAATCCGGGAGGTGTAGAATATGCAGCAAGTGTTTAGTATACCAAAGTCAATGAAAAAAGATTTCAGATACACATTTTGCCCCGGATGCGACCATGGGATTGCAATCCGCCTTGTGGCCGAGGTTATTGACGAGCTCGGATTAAGAGAAAATATCATTTCATCAACTTCTGTAGGATGTTCGGTATTTTTGTATGATTTTCTTGATATAGACTGTGTAGAAGCCCCGCACGGAAGGGCACTTGCGTCTGCAACCGGAGTAAAAAGAGCAAGACCGGATAAATTTGTATTTACATATTCTGGCGACGGAGATTTTGCCTCTATCGGGATTGCGGAATCTTTGCATTCGGCTCTTAGAGGCGAAAATATTTCAGCAATCTGCATAAACAATACAACTTACGGTATGACAGGCGGACAGCTCGGGCCTACAACAATGATGGGGCAGATTACGACTACATCGCCAACAGGCCGTAACAAAGAATATTTTGGATACCCGATAAAGATTGCCGAGCATATTGCTTTATGCGACGGAACTGCGTATTCTGCACGTGTTGCGCTGGATTCGGTACCGCATATAAATCAGGCCAAACAGGCTATTAAAAAAGCCTTCCAAGCCCAGCTTGACGGCAAGGGATTCGGGTTTGTTGAAATACTTTCATCCTGTCCTACTAACTGGCACATGACACCCGAGCAGGCGCACGAAAGAGTTAGAAACGAAATGATTAAAGTATTTCCGCTTGGAGAGTTTAAAGGAGGAGACAAATAATGGAAACTAATTTTATTTTTGCCGGATTTGGCGGTCAGGGAATTCTCCTTGCAGGAACCGTGCTTGCGAACGCTTTTATGATAGAAGGGAAAGACGTTACGTGGTATCCTTGCTATGGTGCTGAAATGCGCGGCGGAACAGTTAATTGCGAAGTTGTTGTATCAGATTCTGAGGTAAGTTCAGTCCACAAACAGGATACTGATTACGCAATTGTTCTCAATCAGCAGTCTTTTGACAGATTTGTAAAAAGAGTTAAAAAAGGCGGTACGATTGTTGCAAACTCTACTCTTGTAGCAGAGACAAGACCGAGGACAGATATTAATTATGTGTTTGCACCAATGACAAAAATTGCAAATGATTTAGGCACAAGCAAAGTTACAAACGTTGTATCTTTGGGCGTTTTGGCTTCTGCCTGCCCCATCGTAAAAAAGGAATTTCTTGAAAAGGGCGTTGAAAAAGTCCTCGGCGAAAAGAAAAAAGACTTGCTTCCGCTGAATATTAAGGCACTAAACTCTGCATGCTGCGAGGCTGTATAATGAAAATCTCCGGCGCTAAACAGAGGTAGAGCGGGTAAGAATTTCTAAATTTGTTCCGCAGAGTAGGGTGCGCACACTTGCGCACCAAAATTTTGGAAAATTTAAAAAATTAAGTTTGTATTCTTTATCGGTACAGTAGTGACTGCACCCTATTCTGCTTACACCGACATTATCACTCTCGTTTAATAAAAGTGTCGGCGGATTGAAAAATCCGCCGACACTATAACAAGTATTTAAAGGTAATTATTTACCCCTAGCCCTTCATAGCGTTTTCAACAGCTACTGCAACAGCAACTGTAGCACCTACCATCGGGTTATTACCCATACCGATAACACCCATCATTTCTACGTGAGCCGGAACTGATGAAGAACCTGCGAACTGAGCATCACCGTGCATTCTGCCCATAGTATCTGTCATACCGTAAGAAGCAGGGCCTGCAGCTACGTTATCAGGGTGAAGTGTACGGCCTGTACCGCCGCCTGAAGCTACTGAGAAATATTTTCTTCCGTTTTCCCAGCACCATTTTTTGTAAGTACCGGCTACAGGGTGTTGGAATCTTGTTGGGTTAGTTGAGTTACCTGTAATAGAAACATCAACGCCTTCTTTAATCATGATTGCAACGCCTTCGTTAACATCATCTGCGCCGTAGCATTTAACTTTTGCTCTTTCGCCATCAGAGAAAGGAGTTTCTTTAACAACTTTCAATTCACCTGTCTTATAGTTATATTCAGTTTCAACATGAGTAAAGCCGTTGATTCTTGCAATAAGATAAGCAGCGTCTTTACCAAGACCGTTTAAGATAACTCTTAAAGGTGATTTTCTGACTTTGTTTGCGTTTCTTGCAATACCGATAGCGCCTTCTGCAGCTGCAAAAGATTCGTGGCCGGCAAGGAAGCAGAAGCAGTCTGTTTCTTCTCTAAGAAGCATAGCTGCTAAATTACCGTGGCCTAAGCCTACTTTTCTTGTATCGCCTACTGAACCGGGAACTGCAAATGCTTGAAGCCCGATTCCGATAGCTTCTGCAGCTTCTGCAGCAGTTTTAATACCTTTTTTTATTGCAATAGCGCAGCCTAATGTATAAGCCCAAGATGCGTTATCGAACGCAATCGGCTGAATACCTTTTACAATTGCATCAACGTCGATGCCTTTTGATAAGCATAATTCGCGAGCGTCTTCAAGTGATTTAAAACCATATTCAGGTAAAACTTTTTTAAGAGTCGCTTCGCGTCTGTCTTGTCCTTCAAATT
>CALVBV010000088.1 GCA_944325815.1 Candidatus Gastranaerophilales bacterium | reverse complement strand
TAGGGAGGAACTGTTACAAACTCCTAAACCCAAACAGCCAAGCTCAAAACGCAGACTACAAGCAGGTTTTACCCCCCCCCCCCCCTACGGAGACGGGCGTTTCAGGCAAAATACCAGCATAACCAAACGGCAAAGCATATTCTTTTCGCTTTTGATGATTGGACTTTAACATTTCGATATCACATTCCTTGGAATATATTATATACTAAATATATTCCACATATCGACAATGTAATAACACTTTTTTAAAAAATTGTTACATTTCTTAACTTTTTAAGTCCATTTTAATACTCTTTATTTTTTAATTTATTTTTTGAACTGCAAAAATAAGCTTATAAATAGTAGGTTTTAGCGAATTCTGTAAACTTTTGTAAAGATTTACCCAAAATCATTAAAGTTTTTAGAAAAAAATGCCGATATACATTATATATCGATATAGAGGTGTGTACCATGTCAAACTTCACAGTCAACGGAGTATATTCATACACTAGCGCAAATCTCTACTCATATTTGGGCAGAGTACCTTCAAGTTCGCAAAAACTGGAAGAGCTGTTTGATGATTTCGACATCACTCCTACCGGTAATACGTATGACCTTGAAAAATTAAACAAGGCTATGTATGAAGATTACTCACGGCAAGTACAAGACCAGATTAAGAACCAGCAAAATGACCTGCAGAATGTACCATGGGCAAGATTATGCGCTCAAATCGGCATTCAGGCAACGGGCGATTATGACAAGGACTATGCAGCCTTTAATAACGCCATTCAGTTATTAAGCCAGAGCGCAATCGACGGGCAGGCAATGACGTACTTTGCTGGTTTGAAAAGTGAAGCATCACGGGTATTCAGTGCAGCAAACAGACCTGACGGACAAGAGGCTGCTATACCTTTCTATGTATACCAGTCGCAGTTCATGTGATGCGCTTCACGACTTTGTGCCCTGCAATTGTATCCAATTGCAGGGCTTTTTGTTTGTGATAAAATAACATAAGGGAGTATTTTTCATGAACATTCTTGTAACAGGCGCTTCCAGAGGTATAGGAAAAGAAATAGCATTAAGCCTTGAGGGAAATATTTTGGCAACATCCAGAAATGAAGGGGCGCTTAGAATTTACCACAATTTTTGCGTCTGCGATTTGACAAGAGACTTGGATAAACTTGGCAGATATATTCAGGAAAATAAGATTGATGTGTTAATCAATAATGCAGGTGACTATATTTATTCGCCTATCGAGGATGTTGATTACGATAAAATAGAAAGAATTGTAAAAACCAATCTTGAAGCACCATTGTATCTGATATCAAAGGCCGTTCCTTATATGAAACAAAACCGATGGGGAAGGATTATTAATATAGGCTCTATAAGCGGAGTAATGGGGGAAGCTTGCGCAAGTATATATTCCGCATCAAAAGCGGGATTGATTGGGGCAACAAAGGCGCTTGCACTTGAGCTTGCCGAATTTGGAATTACGGTTAATACAATTAATCCAGGATGGGTTGAAACGGAAATGGGAAACAAATCTGCAGAAGATAGCGAATTTTCTAAAGACGAAATTATTGATTGTATTCCTCAGAAAAGATTTATAACCCCGAAGGAAATTGCAGGCATGGTGAAATATTTGATTTCGGATGATGCAAAAGGAGTTACCGGCCAGTCTATCAATCTTTGTGCAGGATTAAGCGTCGGGTATTAAGGAGAAATATGTTAAGCAAACAGGAACTTTTAGATTTATATAATTCTGATTTAGAGACACTTTTGGTGGAGGCTCAAAAATTTCTTAAGCCGGAAGTTGAATTTTGTTCAATAATAAATGCCCGTTCGGGAAAATGCTCTCAAAATTGCAAATACTGTGCCCAGAGTTCCCACTATAGTACGGATATAGAAACTTATCCGCTTATGGATGTTGAAACAGTTGTAAATGCAGCCAGAGACAGTGTTAAAAACGGAGCCGGCAGAGTTGCAATTGTCACCTCCGGCAAAACTCCGGATGAAAGTGATTTTGATACAATGCTTGGTATGATTAAGGCTCTTAATAAAGAAGGTATAAAAAGCTGTGCCAGCATCGGAATTTTAAACAAAGAGCAGGCAAGAGCGCTTAACGAAGCAGGGCTCGTAAGATTCCACCATAATATTAATACCTGCAAATCTTATCATCCGGAGATTTGTACAACCCATAGTTATGAAGATAGGATTAATACCGTAAATCTGGTAAAAAAATACGGTATGGAACTTTGCTGCGGAGTGATTATCGGAATGGGTGAAAGTATTGAACAAAGGATTGAAATGGCGCTTGAGCTTGCTGCCATCAATCCTGACAGCATTCCTGTAAATATTCTGACCCCGATTCCTAAGACTCCTTTTGAAAATTATTGGGATAAGATTGATGAAGAAAATGTTTTAAGAACTCTTGCAATCTTTAAAATAGCTTGTCCTGACGCTTCTATAAGAATAGCCGGAGGGAAAAAAGCAAGATTGACAGAAGAGACTATTGTAAAGGCTTTCAAATATTGCGCGGATTCGGCCATTGTCGGAAATTACCTCACTACAACCGGATTTACTCCTGATGAGGACAAACATTTAGTTGAAAAAGCAGGTAGAAAATGTCATTGTTTAAGTTATTCTTAATCTTTGTAAAAATAGGCGCAGTTCTTTTGGGGGGAGGATACGTAATTCTTCCTATTATGAACAGCGAATTTGTGGAAAAGCGTTCTCTTATAAGCCATGATGATATGATAGATTATTTTGCCCTGTCCCAGTCTCTTCCGGGGATTATTGCAGCTAATATTTCAATGTTTGTCGGATATAAGCTCAGAGGCAAATGGGGGGCAATAACTGCAATGGTCGGAGTTACATTTGTTCCGTTCTGGTGTATTGTACTGCTTGCTTCTGTTCTCGGGGCTCTGACACAGAACAGTTATGTTCAGGGTGCACTCTGGGGTGTAGGAGTTTCTGTGATAGCTCTTATTATGCTGACAGTAAGGGAAATGTGGCAGAAATCTAATAAAAACATATATTTTTACACGATTTTTATTCTAACACTTGCAACCCTTCTGGTATTTAAGCTTTCTCCGATACAGACAATACTTATTTTCACAATAATCGGAGTTTTATATAAAAGATTTGCGGAGGGGGGTAAATGATTTATATACACCTTTTCGCAGAATTTTTTAAAATAGGTCTGTTTTCATTTGGCGGCGGATATGCAACAATACCGTTTTTATACCACATATCACAAGTCTACAACTGGTACTCGCTGGATGAATTAACACAAATGGTTGCGGTTGCCTCAATTACACCGGGGCCTGTAGGAATTAATGTCGCAACTTATGCGGGGCTAAAAAGTGCGGGGATTTTGGGTTCGGCTCTTGCAACCGCAGCAGAGATGCTTCCGTCTTTGTTTTTAGTTATTATTGTCTCCAAGCTTCTTAGAAAATTCAGCGACAACTTTTATGTCAAATCAATCATTGAAACCCTAAAGCCCATAAGCTGTGCTCTCTTAACCTCAGTTGCTATAGGCCTGTTAATACCTGACTTAAAGGATATAAAAGCGCTTATCCTGCTTGCACTTTTGCTTGTTATGAGCTGGAAGTCAAAAAAAGACCCGCTTTTTTATATTTTTATTGCAGCCGTTATCGGAATTATTGTTGTTTTATTAAAAATATAAGCGGAAAGTTGAAGAGTTGAAAAGACATTGAGATGTTTCCTTCACGCCTCACCCTTTACTCAATAATGTGGTAGACTAAAGTCTACCCTACGCTCACACGCGTGCGGGGACAACGCCGCGAGCGTGCGGCAGAGCCGCGGTAGCGAGCGTAAAAATGCGGGCTTGCCCGCAGCAGCCATTCAATCCCACGCCCGCAAGGGCGTAGAAAACAGTTGCGTGTTTTCTCTTTCTTTTCGTCCTTTTCTTTCTCTTTTTAGTCGCAACAAAAGAGAAAGAAAAGGACATTCAAAAAAATAAAAATTAAAAATTTAATTTAATGTAACTTAATATATCTTATGTTACATTGTATCAAGTCTCTTTAGGGTCTTGATTGAAGCTTTTCTTTCATGACAAGCTTTAATTCAACCCTGCGGCTCTTGTTATAATCCTCTTTGCCGTTTATCAGAACCGGATTGGCAAAACTTGCACCTTCTACAATTATCATTTTTCTGAGACGCTTGCCGTTTTCTTTGTTATACTGAGTTCCTGTCATATAATTTGCAACAGCATAAGCTCTTTTCAGACTCAACTCCATATTCTTCATATACTGCTCGTCTTCCGAAAACTTCCCCCTGAAAGTCTGGGAGTCTGTATGACCTTGTATGATAATTTTTTCAATATTTTTATCTAAATACTCATTTGAAAAAAGAGAATCAAAATAAGCCGGTGCAAATTTATCGAGATATTTTTTACCTTTATCAGACAACTCGTAGCTGTTGACCTCAAAAAGTTCCAAATCAGAAATTTTTACAACACCGGAGACGCCGTCAACAGAGGCATCAATATTCTGCGCTTTCAAAGTTTCCTCCAGAGCCTGAGATGCCTTTTTCTGCTCAAGCTTGCTCTCAATTTTTTCATAATAGCTTGTCATATATGTGTAGAAAAACAACACTATAAAAACCAGCACCAATGCGGTCATCAAATCCGTCATCGTTACCCAGAATATATTATTTTCACTGTTGTCGTCTTTACGAGGCTTTATTCTCATATTATTATCCTAGAATAATTTGTCTACAACATCTCCGCCATTTGAATTTTTACTCATTGATTCATTGAGCTTGTTAAGGCTGTATAAAATATTTTCCAAATACGGTGTTGTTGTCTCTCCAAGGCTCTTTGCTACAGCTTTTGCAAAATCCTCTGGCAGACCTTTTAACAGCTTTTCATTTGTGATATTCTGAATCTTTGATTCCTTGACTAAATCAATAAGGAATTTTTCGCTTGTTACAACATCAAATAATCGTATCAGCTCTTTTTGTATTGCAAGATAATATTTTTTACACATTCTGTTGTAAAGAACTTTTTCTATAAACATAAACAAAAGCGAAAATCCGACCGCGAATACAGAGCATAATGCCGCAATCTGAATATTGGCAATTAAACTGTTCAGTGAATTTCCAACATTTGATTCTACTGAAAAATTAACTTCCGTAAACGCAATTGCCATTTTTAAGAATGTAAAAAACGGGCCTAAACCTGTAAGCAGAGTCGGCATGGTTTGAATAAATTTATTGTTAATCTTTGAATACACCAGAGATTCTTCATTAAAAAAGTAAGAAGCATCTATCGTTAAATAGATTTCAGGCTTAAAATCTCCCGTTGATTTTGCGTTTTGAGAGGCTATAAACAACTTTTCCGGGAAAATAAGTGCTTTTTTAAAATCTTCCCAGGCTGTTGAAGTAAAACTATTTGCAGCCATAAACTCATCCAACTGCTGAAACCTGTATGAAAGCTCTTTTTTATCAAGTGTTTTTAAAAAATTGTACACTGCATTCAAATTGTTTTGAACTTTTGTATAATTTCTTATAACCGTCATTATAAAAAATAAGAAAAAAACCGTAATTATAAGAATTGCAGGTTCAGTCAAAATAGAAAATATTGTCATTTATTCCTCTTCTCAGATATTCAAATACATTTACTTCAGTATAGCATAATGTACTAATTTAGGCTATAATCTAAAATATGGAATGTCCAAAATGCCACAAAAAAATAGGAGAGAATGATTTAATCTGCCCGCACTGCCGTAAGGTTATTGCACTGGAATGTCCTAATTGCCGCAGAATCAGTCAGTCAGCAATATGTGAATCCTGCGGATATATAATACTAACCAAATGTTCTAAATGCGGAAAAACAGTACCTTCATCACAAGCGAAATGCAAATGCGGATTCCCAACAAAAACGAGTATTGCATTTCAAGAATGCGAGACGGATGAATTTGCTTCAATTATAATACAATTTTCCGCGCTTAAAAATATCAGAAGGCTGCTTGGCTCTCAGGAACTTTTTTCTAAATTTTACTTTAAGCTTAAAAATCTTCTTACAGCACAGCTTAAAGGGCTGGAAGGAAAAGTTATCATATATAATGATGTTTTTGTCGTGAATTTTAATAAGGAACTATCATTCCCGACATCTTCCAATAAAGCAGTAAGATTTTCAATAAAGCTGGCGAATGCTTTTGCGGATCTTAATGCAAAAATTATTGAAGAGCTTGGAACTCCGCTGAATTTAAACATAACTATTGTTAAAAAATCAGCAGAAGAATTATTATCAAAATCTTCATTTGAATCAAACGTTAAACTGCTGGAAGTAAAAAAAGATGACAAAAAATTTCTAAAGGGTATGCAGATTATTCTTGACCAATACATCTGGGACAACGTTAATAAAGACTACAAAACTGATTCCCTATACTCTGTAGAAATAAATAATAGCGCTGTTATGTTATACGAAATTCTGCTCGAAAGCTATGTTCTTCCGCCTTCCGGAGAAAATAAGGAAGAATCAATTGAAGTTCAGCCTAAATCTATAAAAAAACAAGAAAAAAAGCCTGTAGATGATATTTACAGCTTCAAGGTGTTTGATATAAATGCAAAGTGTAAATTCCATAAAGTTACAGCAGATACCCTGCGGAGTTCGCTTGATAATAACAAAATCATATCAATAAGAAGCGCCGGCAATCTGCAAATTCAAACCTCAGAGCTTATTGACTACTGTGAAGCAAAAGGGTTAAAGGTCATTCGCGCAGTCTGTACAGAAGAGCTGACATACAAACCCTGGGGAGTATTTGAACAGCTTGCCAGAGACTTCTGGAATCTGTCAGCACACAAAACACTTATAGATACAGCTGTTGATTACAAAAAATTTAAAACAATTTTTGATTTAATCTTATTCAAACCCAGAAAAGCCGGCACACCAGAAGATGCCAGATTTGCGTATATGGAAGATTTTGGGAACCTGCTCTCCTCTATGAGAAACTATGTAATCCTGATTGAGAATTTCGAAAATATGGATGACACATCGATACAAACACTGGAACTGTTTTTTGACAGATTCAAAAATATTGTACCAACATTTGTGTTTACGACAGAAAGCGAAACAGCCTTACATTCTAAGATTAAAGGACTTTTAAGAACACCTTTGTACTCTGAATTTACCCTGAGCAAAAGTGGTATAGAAGCTCTGCTTTCAGATTTAAACCAAGAAGCCTCTGATTTTATCCAATCTTTCTATTATGAAAAAATAAAAGAGAATTTTAACGGCTCTTATCTGTAT
>CALVBV010000087.1 GCA_944325815.1 Candidatus Gastranaerophilales bacterium | reverse complement strand
TTTGAAAAAACCATTAAAGATATAAAGGCTAAGATATAAGAGGAGCATAGGGAAATGAGTTTTTTTACAAGCTTTTATAATAAGGTTTTTAGCTTCTTTAAGCCGCAGGAAGTATCTGATAATAATGTTAAAGAGGTTGCAAGGAGCCGGTTAAAGTTAGTTTTAATGCAGGACAGGACAAATCTTACTCCTAAAATTCTTGAGCAGATGCGCAGTGAATTGATTGACCTTCTTTCACGTTATGTTGAAATGGATAAGGAACTTTTGGAACTCAATTTTGAACAGGAAGGCGATCAGGTTGCTTTAATGCTTTCGATTCCTGTTATAAGAGCAAAAGATGAAGATGAAATCGAAGAAGCCCTAAAAGAACGCTTAAACTCAGAAGAGAACTGCGAAGAAGAAACAGAAGATGAAACCGAAGAAGCCGCTGAAATTTGTGAAAGCGCAACAGAAGAGGATTCCGGCCAGCATGTTTCAACCCCGGAAGAGATGACATCGTCAAGACAGGAAGAAGAAGTTAAAGAAGAATGCCATAGCGAGGGGTAAATCGCGAGGGGTAAATAACAGGGATAAATAGCAGGGTAAATGACGGGGTAAATCAAATAATGTTTTTGATAAAGACGCACTAAATACAGTGCGTTTTTATTTTATTCTTTTTGCTCTTTTTTTAAGTTCTCTAATAAAAGAATTAACGGAATAATTACCACACTTGCTATCGCAAAAATTCTAAACGCATCAATAAAAGAAGCAAGGTTAGCTTGCTGCATCAATAGTCTGTAGGCCGTATGCTGCCCCATGTAATGAGCTGTATGCGGGTCAACTGATGTCATAAACATGCTTCCGTATGCCTGCACTCTTTCAATATAAGGCTGTGCCGTATCAGTAAGGTGCTGTATCAGTATATGCTGATGTTTTTGCGCCCCTCTTGAGAGCAAAGTCGCAACAATTGAGGTTCCAAATGCACCGCCGATGTTTTTTAAAAGGTTTTGCAGTCCGCTTGCGTTTGTCATCTGATTATTACTTATTGTTGCCATAGATAATGTAATAATCGGAATCATTGCAAGCCCAAGCCCTACGCCGAATAAGAAGTTTGGAAATCCTATATTCATTGTAGAGATTTGCAGGTTTAATCCACCGAGCATCCAGCTTCCGCCAGCAATGCACAAAAGTCCTATCATAACCAGCAGCCTGTTATCAACAAGATTTGCCATTGTTCCGCATAAAACCATCGCAAGAAGCGCCCCGAGCCCTCTCGGCATCATAGAAAGGCCGCTTTTATAGGCATCATACCCCATAAGAGCCTGCAAAAATTGAGGTAATATAGCAAGCGAAGCTAACAAAACAGCCTGCATAACCACCTGAACGGCAGTACCTATAAGGAAATTTTTATCTTTGAATACCGATAAATCTACCAGTGATTCTTTATTATGTAATTGGGAGAATAAAAATGCTATTCCCGCAATTACTGATACTGCTGACATCCAGCAAATCCAGGCCGAGCCGAACCAGTCTGCATTATTACCTTTGTCTAATACAATTTGTAATGTTAAAAGCCACAGCGACAATGTAAAGAATCCAAAACCGTCTGTTTTTACGCCTTTTTGCTTTCTTGCATACGGCGGGTCATATATCAGCTCTTTTGCAAGAAAAATTGTCAAAATTCCAATTGGAATATTAATAAAATAAATAAACGGCCAAGACCAGTTTTCCGTAATCCACCCACCGAGCACCGGCCCTATAATAGGTGCAATTACAATAACCAGCCCGAAAACAGCCATTGCTTTACCTCTTTCGTGCGGTTTAAAGTTTTCCATCAAAATTGCCTGGGAAATCGGAAGCAGGCCTCCGCCGCCAATCCCCTGTAAAATCCTTGCAAAAATCATTGTCTCAAGGTTTTCTGAAATTCCGCACAACCCTGAAGCCACAGTAAATAAGACAATGCTCAGTATGAAGAAGGTTTTTCTTCCAAGCACTTTGCTGAACCAGCCTACCATTGGGATTACAATCCCGCTTGCAATCAAATAAAATGTCAGAATCCACATAGATTCTTCCCTGCTTACGGAAAAACTCCCTGCCATGTGCGGAAGCGCTACGTTTGCAATGGTTTCATCAAGTACGAACATAAACGCCGCTGCCATAGTAGGCAGACAGGTAAGCCAGGGATTGATTTTATGCTCTTCTATATTCTCTGTCATTATAATGACAATCCTACCATGCTAATAAAGCTTAAGCAATGGCAAAGTATCTAAAATTTTGCGTACGAACCTATTACTCTGACACTTTTTGCCTGAGGTTCCAAATCTGAAATAAGATTTTTTATAATCTCATCATCTTTATGACCGTCAAAATCAATAAATACTGCCTGTTCTTCCGCATTATTATTCATCATTTTTGAATTTATCTGGGTAATATTTATATGATACTTAACAAAAACCTGAACAATATCCAAAAGCGCCCCCTGCCTGTCGTTTAAAAATAAAACAATACTGGTTTTATCTTTTCCCGTAGGCTGTGTGTCAGCATCACCGATTACAACAAACCTGCGCTTATTGTCTTTGTCATCCTCAATATGTTCTCTCAAGACATTTAAATTGTAAATTTCTGCTGTCTTATGAGTTCCTATTATGGAATAGGTCAAATTATAATTGTTTAGCAGCCTGGCTGATTCATCCATATTCTCTGCCACTACAATGTTCAACTGTCTCGGCATTTCATCCCTTACAAAAATCTTACTTTTTGCAAGAGCATTAGGATTTGCAATCAAACCCGTAAGACTGTAAAATTCTGTTGTTTTAGACAATATACAATCATTAACGGGAACGATTGTTTCTGCAAGAATTTTTATATTCTGATTCTTTGTTAAAATCAAATTATCAATAGTTTCTCTTATAATCCCTTTATAAGTGGTCTCAACCGGAAGTACCGCAATTGCATTACAGTTTTCGTCAACATAATCAATACATTCCTTTATAGAATTCAATGACCTTTGATAAAGATATAAATCATAAGCTTTAAATAATTTGTCTTTAGCAATTTCTGAATATGAGCCTCCCATCCCGAGGCAGATAACTTCATTAAACTCTTCAAACATATAAACTCCGTTTTTTTTAATTATACCCTAAAAATTCGAACATTGTAAATTATTGTAAAAAACTTACAAATATTTTTAAAGTTTTTAGAATATCTGCCGTTATAACAAATTAGAAATTTGGAGGAAGAATGTCAATCAATATTAATTCAGTCGGCGTAAATTTTTGGGGGCTAAAAGCTAAAGAGCAAAATACTTCAACAACAGAAGAAGCTACAGTAGAACAGTCTCAAACTTCTAAGCAAAACGCAGAATATTCTAAATATGACAAAGCTATGGAGTTTTATTTGAAATTTAAAGCGGGAGTTTTTTCGTTTGAAGAACTTTGTTCCAGATTAGAAACTCTAGGGCTCAACTTAATCTATGAAAAGAATCCTGATGGAAGCATTAAAGGGGTTTCATTCGAAACAGAACAGGGTGGTATATATTTTGAAAATGCCGCAACATCGTCAATTGAGCAATACACCGACTCGAATGGAATGACCAGAATAATAGAATCACGCAGCGACGGAACGAAAATTGAGACAAGAAAGCACCCCGATGGGACCATATTTTCAATCACAGACTATGATGAGCAAGGAAGAGTTATTAAATATACGCAGACCCATGATGATGGCAGTATAAGCTATACAGATGTTACATATTCTGAAAACGGCATTGTTTCAAGAACCGAATTTAACGGTACTACATATATTGATGAATATGGAACAGATGGGAAACAAAAGTCTCATTCCAGATATAATTCAGATGGCAGCATGATACTTACAGAAGAATACAGTTATGCTGCAGACGGTTCAAAGATTTCGACTCAAAAAGACGGAGATGGCTATCTTACAAGTACGTCTGTAAGAAATGCCAATCAAGAATTAATTAGCTGGACTTTTTATAACAAAGCCGGAGAAATCTCTGAAATTCATGAATATACCCACAATCCTGATGGTTCACATACGGAAATAATTAAAAATGGAAAAGGGGAGGCTGTTTATAAAAATGATGCATCAGGTTTTTCCGCTATTTTAGATAGTGACGCCAGCATGCTCGACGGACAGGTGTTTGAATTAGAAGAGCTTACTAATGAAGGTTTTTCATATCAAAATATTCAAAAATATTTTACGAAAATAACAGGAGAAGATGGCAAAACCTATTATAAAGTAAAAAATGCAAGAATTAACGGCAACCTTTCTCAGTCAATCGATAGTTTCTATACTACAATTATGAAAGATGCTGCTGATTATATTCAATTAAAATATGAAGCCGGTATCATTAAATTCAGTGAGATTGTTACAGAATTAAATAAACTAGGATTCACGAACGTAACAAAATCAGTACAGGCAGATGGGTGCCCAGTTATCACCTATCAATGCGGAGAATCTTCTTACGAAATCGTAAACACTGCACCCAAAGAAGTTGTTGAAGAATGGAGAAGGTTTTTCCTATCAGAAGCCCATCTTGAAACATTTGTTGGAACTCTTGAAAAAATAAGAGGTGTTACAAATGTTACTTATAGTGAAGACAAAACTGGATTACGCCAAATAACCTATGAAATTGACGGAAAGATGTATTCGCTAATTCAAAGCAGTGCTGTTGAAATAAAAGAAGAAAAAGATTATAGACTTTTTGACAACAAGCCATTTCCTAAATTTATGTTAAACAAAATGGGATTTAGTGATGCTGAGATTCAAAAATACTTTAACATTGCCGAAGTGAACGAAGAATATCCTGAAGAATCAGAATATAAGCTTAAAAGCGGAATCGAAATTGATGGCGAAGAAATAAAATCTGTCTATGATTTACAGTATGTTATTGTTTTTAAACGCATGCGAAAAGAAGCTGGTAAAGAAGCATAGAAATAACTATCTTCCAATCTCAACCGCTCTTGAGGCCATTGAACGGGAAATATTTACTAAAGCGAGGTTAGCTTCATAAGCCCTTTGCGCCATAATAGCATCTGCCATATCAACCATGGCATTTACGTTTGAGGCTCTTATATATCCGTTTGCATCAGCATCAGGATGTCCCGGTGAATAAATTCTTTCGCCGACTGTCGGGTCTTCTACACAGCCGTTAAATACTACACCGCCTTGAAGATAAGGAAGCGTCCCCACACCAAATACATCTTCTTTCATTGTATTCAAAAGTCCATGAAAAGAAATATCTTCAGAGGCATTAAGAACAGGGATTCTTCTTACATAATTAGGAGTATCAATATTTGCGATATTCTTTGCATGAATATCGAGTCTGAGGCCGTGTGCCTTTAAGGCGTTTGAACCTATATTTATTGATTCCATTATACTCATTTTATTGCCTCACTTTCTTGTAATATTGGACTGGTATTTTCACTCAGGTCTTAGAGGTATTTACCCCGCATCTATTTGCCGACATTAATTACTGTACGCATTTCTGTTATTATATTTGACATTCTTCTTGTTGCCATAGTATATAGAAGAGAATTCTTTTGCATTTCTGTAAGTTCCTGAGCAATATCGACATCTTGCTTGCGCCTATCTTCAATAACCCCGGAAGGCCCCAGCTCTGTGGACAATTTTGTCTCAAGAGGACTGTTCATCGAACCTAAATATTGAGAGAAATCAATATCGCGCCTTACGTACCCGGGAGTGTCAACATTTGCGACATTAGAACCCAAAGCGCGCTGCCTCTGCGATATCAAATCCAGCATTAAATTGGTTTTACCCATTGAATCTAAACTTGTAAATGTCATCTTATATCACCTTATTCTCTAATATTTATAGCCTTGTTGTACATATCATCCGCAACTTTCATCAGATTCATACTTGCTATCATGGAAGTATTCAGCCTCATCAAATCATTTATTTCATCGTAAATATTGGTATTAGAAGCTTCTATAGAATATTGCCTTATATTATCCGAATCTTTAATTATTTTGGGCGAGCCGGACTGTTCATTATACACCATTTTGTTATTATGTCCCTGCTCAAGTTCCTCTGGATTTTCAAATTGTACAATAGGTATAGTTCCGATTTTTTCCGGCAAAGAGCCCAACGTATCATAGTTCATTACATCACCATTAGGCTTTATCTCAAATTTATAAGAATTTGCAGGAATTTTAATTCCGTCGCCGACCATCCAGTCATCTACAGTTACAAGGTATCCGTTTTCACCTCTCTTTAGTGAACCATCTCTGGTGTATTGAATTTCACCATCTGGAGAAACAACCGGAATATATCCTTCACCGTCAATTGCAATATCAAACGGATTATTGGTCACTCTTATTGAACCTTGAAGCGCATTCGTCCTGATTGCCCCGTCAACATAACCGTCTTCTCTGAGGATTTGCTCAAAACGGGATGTCTTATACCCGATAGTATTGTAGTTTGCAAGGTTGTTAGCAAGATAACCCAGCTTTTCAAACTGCATTGTTGTATTATTTATACTTTTTCTTATTACTGCCTGCATATTATACATAGTCTAATCCTCCTATGAAGTAGAGCCCAGCTGGCTTATAACTTTTTGCAAATTTGCACTTTCAATCAAAAAAATCTGCCTGTTTGCTTCAAAATTTCTAACTACCGGTTTAACTGCAAGAAATTCATTTTGAATAGTTACGTTTGAGTGTTCATTGTAACCTTGCTTGACATCAGGGTTAAGGACAGCCATGCCGTTCGCATCAACGATTCCTAAATATCCGGCTGTCAAAAGCTGATTAGAATCCTTTGCATAAACGCTAACTTTTCCTTTAGTATTCACAACGACCTGAGCCGGATTATCAGGAACAATAGGTAATTTTATTGGCATTCCTGCGTCTGAAAGGACAGGACAATCCTCAAGATTAAGAAGGTTGCCGTCTTTATCAAGCTTAAATCTTCCGTCTCTAGTCAATTGAACTCCGTTGGGAGTTTGAATCTGAAAATACCCTTTATTTGCCATAGTTATATCGAGCGGGTTTTTAGAAACCATGATACGGCCGACTTGATCATCAATGGTTGTTGAGAGACCATGCACACCAATATATTCAGTAAAAGATGACACTACCGGCTCTCTTCTCTGGAAGCCGACTTTATCAAATCCTGCTACGTTTTCATTAATCATCCCGAGTATTTCACTCTGAACATGCATCGCTCTGATAGAAGAGCGCATACCGGGTTCGCAAAAATTTACACCGCCGTTGATTTGCATAGTTATACCTCTTTTAGCAATTTTGTCGGATAATTAATACAAACTCTTTAGTAAATTTTGTAAAAATCATCTTCTTAGTGTAGTTTAATATTTTTTATAATGATGAATTTTCAGAAGTCAAAATTTATATTGACAATAAAACTTGTTTTTACTATCATAAAAATTGACGCCGGTATAGCTCAACGGTAGAGCAACGGTTTTGTAAACCGTAGGTTGTAGGTTCGATTCCTATTACCGGC
>CALVBV010000086.1 GCA_944325815.1 Candidatus Gastranaerophilales bacterium | reverse complement strand
CCATCCCCGGCCCTTCCCTCATTTAGGGAAGGGGGCAGTTATCCCTCCCTAATGAGGGAGGTTAGGTGGGTGCCGGCACTGGTTTAGGAGTTGATAAGTTTAGGAGTTTAGGAGAAGTTATAAATGTTGAAAAGTGGAAAGGTGGAATCGTTGAAGAGTAGTTATAAATTCTTGATCACTTGATCACCTGGTCACTTAATCACTTCTTTAATGCACCCCTCACGCCTCACGCTTCACCCGGTAAGGTTGAATAGTTGAATAGTAGTTAAATAAAACGTACCCTTCACTCCTCACGCTTCACCCTTCACCCTTCACGCTCACCCGCAAATTTATCCTAAAACCCCATAACTACCTCTATCCACACCCCATATCCCCACTTCAAAATGTAAATTTTTGTAACGATTTCTTGTTTCATGCGTTATCAAATCCAATATATGTGGAATTAAAAAAGTATAAGCAATAAACAGCGAGGATACACGTATGAAAGGAAGTCATAAGATAGAGGCCGGAAACCTTTGCGCAGAGAATATTTTAGCTCATAAACCTATGGAGGGGATAAAACGCTCTTGTAATAAGGATTATAGTCAAATAAGCAAATTAGCGTCCGTTCTTTGTTTGGCTTTGATATCACTTCCTGCATCAGCGAATGATACCCCAACGCTTGATGATTTGCATAATAATGGTGTAATCAACCCGTCAACAATGGAAAAGGATGACGAGGGAAATCCGATAGAGGGAACAGGTGAGGTTTATCCGGAATCCGCTTATACACTGACTCGCGTGGACACAGCCGGCGAGAATACGATAACCAAGTATGAATACAACGAAGAGACGCAGAAATTTGAGCCTGTGTATTACGAGCTCACACTCAAGCAGACCGAATACGGCGAGGGCGGGAACAGCAAATATTTTGAGTGGGAACAAAATGCAGAAGGTAATTACGAGTTCAAGGAAGTTTCAACTCCGACGGAGGGCAAAACAACAATTACTGCACATTATGATACGAACTATGGCCGAATAGATACCGACCAGCAGGGCAAGGATATTGTGGGCGACTTTGTGGGGAATTATGTACAGAGAGATTCCAATTCTGCCAATGGCGGTGCGATTTATAATTATTATGGCACAATCGGTAATATAACGGGCGACTTTGTGGGGAATTATGTACAGAGTGATTCCAATTCTGCCCATGGCGGTGCGATTTATAATAATTATAGAGGCACAATCGGTAATATCACGGGCGACTTTATAGGTAATTATGTACAAATACAAAGTGTTTCTAGTGAAGCCAATGGCGGTGCGATTTATAATAACTATGGTGGCACCATCGGCGATATCACCGGAGACTTTATCGGCAATGGTGTGAGTGCGGTGAGTCTGGATGGTTCTGCTGCTCACGCCTCCGGCGGCGCGATTGGTAATTCTTCTTCTTATTATACCAGCACCATCGGCAATATCACTGGCGACTTTATTGGTAACTACGCGCAGAGTAATTCCTATTCTGCCTCCGGCGGCGCGATTTATAATTCTTCTTCTTCTTCTTCTTCTACCGGCACCATCGGCAATATCACTGGCGACTTTATAGGCAACTACGCGCAGAGTAATTCCTATTCTGCCTTCGGCGGCGCGATTTATAATGATTATGGCACAATCGGTGATATCTCCGGTAGTTTTATCGGCAACTATGCAGAGACTTTTTCTGATACCCGACTTGCTGTTGGCGGTGCAGTGTATACAGCCAGCGATATGACCTTTTCAGCGGACAACAAGACAATCGAGTTTACCGGCAATTATACAAAGGACTCCAGAGGCGAGATACCAAACGCAATCTGGATTAACACTTACAATACACCCACAGTAACTCTTAAGGCACTGAATAACGGTAATATCGTCTTTAACGACCAGATAGACGGGGGCAAAGTAAGCAGAACCACAATCGACCGTACAACTCAGTACAAACTCTCTCTCTCAGGCGACAAAACCGGTAATATCTATTTCAACAACGACATAATAAATGCGGATATCACGCTGGATGAGGTATCCTTGAACCTTGGCCGCGACGATGTTTTGAACCAATCCAACACTCTTGCGCTCAATTCCGGCGCCCTGAACATGGCAAACGGCGCAGTCGGCTCAATCAATATCCCGAACTTCACTTTGAATGGTACAGTCAATATGTCCGCAGACGTTGATTTGGCAAACGAGACAATGGACAGAATCGAGGCAGAAAATTATACTGTCTCGCCTGACAGTAAACTCAACGTAACCAACCTTCATTTATTGTCAGATGCGACCAAAGACAATGTTTCCATCCTTTTTGCGGACAAAGAACTCGCCGGTAATGTAGAGTATACAGGCGTTTCCCCGATTGCATACAGCCCGATTTACAAATATGATGTGAGCTACAATCCAAATGACGGCTTCTTTACCTTCCTTCGCGGCTCATCAAGCAACCCGAGCGATAACTTCAACCCGACTGTCTTATCAACTCCGGTGACATCCCAGGCAGGCGCTTACGCCACCCAGATGCAGACATTTAATTACGCGTTCCAGCACGCAGACAACTTCATGAATCTGCCCCTGTTTGAAAGAATTGCGCTCAAAGAATCCGGCCGTTATGCAACGCTAAATACAGTTGATTCCGGGGTCTATTCTCCGTTATTAACCCGCGTAGAGCAGGCAGGATTTTGGGTCAAGCCTTATGTCAGCTTTGAAAATATCCCGCTCAAGAACGGCCCTGAGGTAACAAATATTGCTTACGGCTCTTTGATTGGTTTCGATTCTTCTATGAAGCCTATCAAACACGGGTTTGACCGCGTCTTAACCGGGTATGTGGGCTACAACGGCGCAAGCCAGAGCTACAGCGGTGTGGATTCGTACCAGAACGGCGGCCTAATCGGCGGAACAATGACTTTGTACAAGAACAATTTCTTCAACGCCACAACAATCTCGGCGGGCGCAAGTGTTGGCGAGAGCTACAACATGTATGGCCACGACAATTTTACGATGTTCCTTGCCGGTATCGCAAACAAGCTTGGCTACAACTTTGAGTTCAAGAACGGTCGGTACATTATTCAGCCTTCTTTGATGATGAGTTATACGTTTGTGAACACGTTTGACTACACAAACGCCGCGGGGGTAAATATCAACAGTGATCCTATGCACGCGATTCAGTTGTCACCTGGTGTTAAGTTTATCATGAATACCAAAAACGGTTGGCAGCCTTATGTTGGTGTGAATATGGTTTGGAATGTCATGGACACTCAGAAGGTTACCGCAAATGATGTCCGACTTCCGGAGATGAGCATCAAACCTTATGTTCAGTACGGTTTGGGCTTGCAGAAGAAGATTAAGGATAAGTTTTTGGCGTTTGGTCAGGCGATGGTTTCAAACGGCGGCCGCAATGGGATTTCGCTCTCGTTCGGCCTGAGGTGGTTTATTGGGCGTGAGTGATGCGTGAAGGGTGATGCGTGCGTTTATGAAGTGACCAAGTGACCAGGTGACTAAGTGACTAAGTGACTAAGTGACTAAGTGACTAAGTGACTAAAAGCCCCCTTCCCTAAATGAGGGAAGGGCCGGGGATGGGTGATGATTGAGTGAGGTGTGAGGCGTGAGGCGTGAAGAGTTCGTTTATAAAGTGATTAAGTGACTAGGTGACTAAGTGATTAAGAATTTATAACTTCTCCTCAACTCCTCAACCTCTCAACTCCTCAACCAATGCTAGCACCCACCTAACCTCCCTCATAAGGGAGGAACTGTTACTAACTCCTAAACTCCTCAACTCCTAAACCTAAGCAGCCCCCTCTCCCCGGCCCTCTCCCACAAGGGGCGAGGGGATTTTATTGGTGCAGTAGAACTGCACCCTACTTTTACCGGGTGAAGAGTGAAGAGTGCGTTATTACTGTCATTGCCGCGGCGCTGCGCGCCGCGGCAATCTTTTGAAATAATATATTAAGAATTGTAACAATTTGCTCTGTTTGCCTAAAGTTTTTGAAAATAATGCCGATATTTATATTACAAAGGGAAATTCAAACAAAGGACTTAGGGATTATGGCTCTTAACGTATCAATGGATTATTCTTTCCAGCTGGAAAATAGAGAAAATTTAAGAAACACAGCAAGAACTATTCTGAATAAAGCCGGGGCTGATAGCACTACTACTCGCAATATGATTGAAAAGACTATTTTCAATTCGGATACTCAGCTGAAAGAGGTTTATACTAATCCGCAGTTGTCAGTGATTAAAGCTTCTGCGCAAATAAGTATAAATAATACGTTAAAAGAAACTTTAAAGTATTTGAAAGAACACGCTGGCAAACGCGTGGTTAAAAAACCGGTGCTCGGCGAATTGTGGGATATTTATAACGCTACAAACGAGTCTTCGGAAAAGAATCCGTATAAAGGCGAATTATACGACTTTGAAATTAACTATAATGCGAAAAATATTTTCGCAGCATAAATTTTCTCCTCAAATAGCGGTCTTGGGTTCTGCCTTGACCGCTGCCTCTTTTATATCCGTACCTTGACAACAGCTTTTTTGACTTTTTCCCGGCTATTTAATATGACAGACGGCTGGTGAGCGTCATGCGGAAATAACAGGATAAAATCCCCTTCTCTTAAACATTGCAAGTTTGGCTGCGAGCTGCAAACCAAAAATTCAATATCTCTTTCTTTATCATAGGGAACAGATGAGGAACATTGCGAAATATCCGCAACTCCGATTCTTTCTTCTCCGGAAATCATATACTGAATATCAATATATTCTTTGTGAGCTTCAAATGGCGCACTCTCTTTGGGCATATAAGTCTGGATATTTACAAAAACTCTATCATTTATAATATATTTACCGTCACTGACAGTTTTTAAATCCGCAGCCAGAAGCCACTCAAGACCGCTGCGAATGCCGTCTGACAGCGGATAATATATCTCAGCCCGTTTAAGTTTATCAATTATCATAAAACCTCCTTAACAAATCTTAACAAAAGAACTTTAAAAAGGCAATTTTTATAAAGAAAAATACTTTATATAAATGTAAGGTTAGAAAAAGTTAGGTAGGTTCACTATGTTAATGGCATTCTGGGAAGTCCAGAGATTAACACGCGAAATAAATGCTTTGGAAAGGCAAGCCATAGAGACACGCAACAGACTTTCTAATTATCAGAAATATGCAAGTGTCCTTGGCGGAAGCTCTATTATGACAGCAAATAATATCGCAGGTATTTCCGCAGAATTACTGCCAAGAGCCTCCCTGTTTGCCAGATTTTCAAATCAGGCAAGCTCAATGAGTGCAATGCAGAATTTGCAGTTTATGAAAATGACGGGGCAAGTGCCGTTTTTAGGGAATCCTATGGCGCAATACCAGTTAGAGATGAGTGCGTTTGCAAAATTTAAGGAAGAGTCAATGAAAGCTTTGAAACAACAGGAAGCTCAGATTTTGAATGAGAAAGAAAAAGAGATTCAGCTTGAGATGAACGATATAGAGCAGCGGATTAAGATGAAAAGAGCAATGCTGGAATCAGTTAAGCAGCTTGCCAGTGAAGAAGCCCGGGATAGTGCACCCAAGTTCGGGCTTGGATAAAAAATAAAATATAAACTCTAAAAGCTTCAAATGTGTTGAAAGCGTGAAGTGTATACCTATTAACTTAATAAATTCCCCTCGCCTCTAAAAAGAGGCTTTTTTTTGTTTACTCCTTCGTATAAAAGTGATATTATAAATTTATGTTAAATATTTATATAACATCATCAAACCGCAGAGACGGAAAAACATTCTTGACCGCAGGTATTGCCGGCACGATGCAGAGTCTCGGCTACGCAACAAGTGTTTATAAGCCGATTCAGACATCAGGAATAGAACACAATGGTTTTATGCAGTCGCCGGACTTAACTTTTGTGAAGTCTATAGATCCTTATGTGGAAACACATTTCTCGTATCTGTTTAAATCCAATGCAGAGCCTTTGATAGCCTCAGAGACGGATAATGAACCTATTGATGTTGAGCTTATATCAAACGAATATGCGCGGATTACGAGCTTATCCGACTGCACGATACTTGACGGAGACAGCGGAATTTTAAGCCCTATAGCACCGGGGATTCAAACAACGGATATGATAAAAATGATGCAGGTGCCTGTTTTGTTTGTTGTAACTCCGCGCGAGGATTCAATAAATGACACACTTCTTTCTATATATACTGCACAGGAAAAAGGGCTGGATATACGGGGTGTTGTAATAAATAATATTACGGAAGATTGTCCGAAATCGCTTTTAACAGCAATTCCAAGAGTAATTGAAGAATATACCAATATAAAAATTTTGGGGCTGATACCGCATTTAAATGAAAAATTTACTCCTGATGAGCTAATCTCGGCAGTGATAAATGGCATAGATATAGAGAGTATTTTTAGGGTAAAAATAGAAAAATTGGATCTAGGCTGATGATAATAACCGCAGGAGTTTATAAAGGACGCCGTATATACGCGCCTGATGAGAAGATAACACGTCCGACGCTATCTAAGGTTCGTATGGGGGTTTTTAATACATTATATTCAATATTGGGGG
Organism: Candidatus Gastranaerophilales bacterium; assembly: GCA_944325815.1. Lineage (GTDB taxonomy): Bacteria > Cyanobacteriota > Vampirovibrionia > Gastranaerophilales > Gastranaerophilaceae > CAG-196. Next base: position 942 of record CALVBV010000086.1, on the reverse strand, counting down.
ATTTTGACGGGAAGATTTTCCTTGATATGTTCGGAGGGTCCGGAATAATGGGGCTGGAAGCATTATCACGCGGGTTTTCTAAAGTAAAAGTGTTTGAAAAAAATCCCTCTGCGGCAGAGATTATTAAGAAAAACTATAAAACCCTGGGATTGAAACCGGATTTAACAGTCGGCGACAGCCTGAAAATAATAAAGAAAACAAATGACTTTTTTGATGTGGTTTATATTGACCCTCCTTATATGAGCGGAGTATATTTGGATGCTGTAAATCTTGTAAAATCTGATTTGATAATAGCCGAACATTCTGAATCATTAACAGTAGAAGGGTTTGATATTTTAAAAGAAAAAAACTACGGCGGAAAATATCTTACGTTTTTATCTCCGAAGCGTGCGTAAATGTAAATTTTTGTAAAGATTTAGAGTAAAAGCGTTAGTACTTTGTAGATATGTGGAATATATATAATATATAATAGTCTAAGGAATGTGACGTCAAAATGAAAAGTACCAATCGAGCAAAAAGCGAAATGTCGTGTTTTTCCGGCATGATATTAAGCAATGAGCAGGCTGAAACCCTTATGCCCCTAAGGGGGGGGGGGGTAAAACCTGCTTGTAGTCTGTATTTCAAGCTTGGCATATTTGGTTTAGAAGTTTATAAGTTTAGTAGTTTAGAAGAAAACTGTGTCTTCCCTCGCCCCTTGTGGGAGAGGGCTAGGGTGAGGGGTCAAGCAGGTTTAGTAGAGAATAAGCTTAGTAGTTTAGATGAAGTTTTTTTGTTCTCTCTCCATCGAGGAGGGCAAGAAAAAGTAGTGTGCAGTCATTATTGCACCAATAATATTAATCAACATTCTTCTTTATTCAACCCCCATGCACCCCTCCCCGAAATCAGAGATTTCGACCCTCCCACAAGGGGCGGGTTAAGCTTGATCACTTGCTCACCTGAACA
>CALVBV010000085.1 GCA_944325815.1 Candidatus Gastranaerophilales bacterium | reverse complement strand
GCCTGACCTTGGTCAAGAGATTTTCTAAACATTTCAACACCGGTAACAGTTGTTTTCTTAGTTTCGCCAAGACCAACCAATTCAACTTCGTCACCAACTTTAACAATACCACGTTCTACTCTACCGGTAGCAACTGTACCACGGCCTGTGATAGAGAATACGTCTTCTACAGGCATCAAGAACGGTTTATCCAAATCACGAACAGGTGTCGGGAAGTATGTATCAACTGCATCCATCAATTCCCAGATTTTATCAACCCATTTATCTTCACCGCGTTGGATGTTTGGATTAGCTTGAACAGCTTCAAGAGCTTTCAAAGCAGAACCGTGGATAAACGGAATGTTGTCGCCGTCAAATTCATAAGAAGAAAGAAGTTCTCTTACTTCCATTTCAACAAGTTCCAATAATTCCGGATCGTCAACCATGTCGCATTTGTTTAAGAATACAACAAGGTTAGGAACGCCAACCTGTCTTGCGAGCAGGATGTGTTCACGAGTCTGAGGCATAGCACCGTCAGTAGCTGCAACTACGAGGATAGCACCGTCCATTTGAGCAGCACCTGTAATCATGTTTTTTACATAGTCTGCGTGGCCTGGGCAGTCAACGTGTGCATAGTGTCTTGCATCTGTTTCATATTCTACGTGAGCTGTAGAGATGGTTATACCTCTTGCTTTTTCTTCCGGTGCAGCATCAATTTCATCAAATTTCTTTGCCTGAGCTTTTCCGGCTGCAGCCATAACACCTGTAATAGCTGCTGTTAATGTTGTTTTACCGTGGTCAACGTGGCCAATTGTACCAATGTTAACGTGCGGTTTCGTACGTTCATACTTTTCACGTGCCATGAGATTAATCTCCTTCTTTGATTAAATATACTACGTTAACTTACTAGTTATAAATATATTTTAGTATCTAAAGAATAATTGTCAATCGCATGAAACAAAAAATTGGCGCCGCAAAAATTACAGCGTCAATTTCTTAAGACAAAAACTTTAAAAAAATTATTTTACATCATCTTTTATAACAATCAAATTTTTTACAATCTTCATTGCGCAGGTTGGGAGAACCACTTCTGCAAGGCCGTCTGCTATACTTATAATACTGCCTGCCTTAAGAGTAACATCATCTCCTTTGTACTGAAACGTATAGTCATCTTTTCTGTCCGATCTGATTGTGATTTGGTTGTTCATAATTTAATCCTTCTTTTTTTTACGCACATATCTGTTTTAAATACAGGAACGGCAGAATTAATCCGCCATTCCCGCAATACCATATAACTAATCTTAATTAGTCAAATACGTAATTAATGATTGCAGCTTCTCTTGCTCTTTTAATAGCCTTGGTAATCATTCTCTGATGCATTGCACAGTTGCCTGTAACTCTGCGCGGAATAATTTTTCCGGCTTCTGTCAAGTATCTTTTAAGTTTTGCCGCATCTTTGTAGTCGATAGATTCTACGTGATCTGCACAAAAAGAACAGGTCTTGCGTTTTTTTCTATCTTGCATGTCTTGTTTTGCCATTGTTTTGTTTGCCTTTCTAGCCTTATTTTTATTAGTAATTAAGTAACGAAGTGACCGGACGAGCAGGAAACAGCAACGCCATTTTTATCCCCTAAAAAGGGATTTCGTCTTCTCCGATAAGCTCATCAGCGAACTCTTCCTGTGAAAATTTAACGATATCTTCACTTGTTCCTGATGAAGAAGATGGTGCGGAAGTTCCTGCACCCATCATTTCGATGGTATTAGCATCAATCTCATAAATTCGTCTTTCTGTACCGTTATCATTTTTGACGGTTGTAATTTGGAGCCTACCTTCTACGAGAACTCTATCATCTTTTGATATAGAAGAAACTATCTCGTCCAAAGCAGTTCTCTTTACCACAACTCTTATAAGCATTTCTTCTCTGTCACCGATATTCAGCACAAAAGAAGATACCGGAACATTATTTTGTGTAAAACGTTTTTCCGGCGCTCTGAATACAGAACCTGTTACAACAGCTTTTGCTAAAGACATCGTTTTTCCCCTTATACTGCTTGAGCTTTCTTTGAAACTTCCATAAACATAAATCTTAAGACATTTTCATTAAGCTTTAAGTTTCTCTTAAACTCTACTACAGCTTCCGGCGGAATAGACAGAATCATATTTGTAAAGAATCCGTCTCTATAGCCCTGAACATCATAAGCTAATTTTTTGCGTCCCATTTTGTCTACAGAAGCAACCGAGCCGTCTTTGTAAGATTTAATTTCTTCCGAAATTTTATCCACAGCTTTATCCAATTCTTCTGAATCAAGACTTGGTTTAAATACGATTAGTAATTCATAGTTTTTCATAAAAATAATTCTCCTTATGCTAACATGCTATCATAAACAAACATTCATGCAAGTAGTAATTAACTTCTTTTAAGCGATTAGTGAAGTCAGAGATATTGAAAATGAAGAAACGCCGTTACACCCGGACGATAATTTTCCGGCATCAATGCACCCTGCTGATATTGATACTTCTGAACTCTGCTGCTATAATTACAAAAGCAAGCACTTTTGCCCAAAGCTTTAGTCCTAAAATTTTTAAGAGGAAATATTATGCAAAGACTTCCGGAGTATTTAAAAAGGCCAATTATTAATACTGAAAAAACAAAAACCGTCCGAAGAATTTTAAAAACTAAATGTCTGAATACGGTATGTGAAGGCGCAAGATGCCCGAACAAAAATGAATGTTACTCCAGAAATACCGCCACTTTTTTGATTATGGGAAAAGTATGCACCAGAAATTGCCGCTATTGCAACATATCACCGGCAAAACCCGAACCTCTTGATAACCATGAACCTTTACATGTTGCCGAAGCTGTCAAAGAACTGGGGCTTAAATATGCCGTTATAACATCAGTTACTCGGGACGATCTGCCTGATGGAGGTGCCGGACATTTTAAAATGTGCATTGATGAGATTAGAAAAATTTCGGATGCTAAAATTGAAATACTAACGCCGGACTTTAAAGGGATGAAAAAATCTCTTGACACTATTATTGATGCAAAACCTGATGTCTTTAACCACAACATTGAAACAGTAAAATCGATATTTAAAACGGCAAGGCCCCAAGGAGATTATTTTACATCAATTGATGTTTTAAAATACATAAAAAATAATTCCGGCATTGTTACAAAATCAGGTCTTATGACAGGTTTGGGAGAAACCTTTGAAGAAATTGAAGAAACTCTTTGCGACCTAAAGGCTGCAGGAGTTGATATCGTCACCATAGGCCAGTACATCCGGCCGTCAAAGTCGCATCTTCAAACGGCTAAATACTATACTCCTGAAGAATTTGAAGAATTAAAAAAACTCGCACAAAAAATTGGTTTTAAAGATTATCAAATAGGCCCTCTTGTCAGAAGTTCCTATAAAGCCATGAACTTATGGCAGGAATGCAGTCTGAAAAATCATCAACTTATATGAGGAAACTCCGCTGTAAAGCAGGTATAATACAATCGGGATTATTATATCTTGGGAAGGAAAATTTATGCCGATAGAAGGGTTTGATTATAAAGGATTTGCAGCGTCTATGGCGGAACAGGCCAAAGAACTTGTTCCCAAGGACTTACAAGACCGTGAAAAAGAATATATTGTAAAAACTCTCGGAAACTTTACACTGCTTGCGGGAGAAGCATTGTACAATGATACACAGCTGAACCTTACTGTAGAACAAGCTATATTTATAACTCAAATTATTGCAGAATGGTCATTCCATAAATCAATCGACTTAATCCACTCAGGAATCCTTCCCCAATATTGGGATAGTATAATGCAAAAAATTGCATTTACAATTTTTGAAGTTGCCAAACAGGCGGTAATTCGAAAAATCCCGCAAGACCAGCTTCTGCAAGCTGTAGAACACCATGTTATAAAGGTTTATAATTCAAGCATAGAAGAGCTGCAGCAAAAAGGAATAATTGACGAAGAAATAAAAAATCGCGCAGAAAGCCAGTCTAATATAGATGCAATGGCAAAACAGGCTCAGGAAGAACAAATACGCCAAAAGCAGGCCGCAATAGATGAATCTGAAAAGAATTTGGCCGAAGCAGAAAAACGAAGGGAAGAGAAGAGAAAACAAAGAAAACTCGAAAAGCAAAAAGCTGCAATGCCTCAAGGAATCACCAATAAGCAGATGAAGCTTATGACACTTGCACTTGTTCTCAAAATTCTTTCCCAGGATAAAGTTACGACTATATTAAATAAATTTGATTCCAATGATTCGCTTGCAATTTCTGAATACATGAATATGGCGGACTTAGAGTCACATATTGACGGAGATTTAATAACCAATTGCCTTAAGGAAATGAAAGATTATCTGCCAATCAAACGCAAGCTTACAAAAGAAAATGTTCTCGGTGATTTGTTAAGAATTTATCGCAAAGAGCCCAGAGAAAAGATTGAACGCGTTATAAAAAACGAGCGTCCGAAAGTAAAAAAATTTATTGCACAGGCTTATGACGGAGAGTTTTCTGAATTGCCGCTGAGAGTCGCAGGTATTGTTGCGCAATACATTGAGGAAAGTATATAATATAAAATATGATAATAAAAAAAGACAGACAAAAACTAAGGGAGGGGAAAATTATTCCAGCAAAAGCTGCCGAGCCGGCAGCCCCGATTCAGCCTGCAGAAACAGAGACCACTGCTATTCAGCCGGAACCCGTTGTACAGCAGGCCCCTCCGCCTGAACCTGAAATTGATTTGTTTGATATTGAAAATATTGATTTTACCCAGAGGCAGGAACGCAGAAGAGGTTCCAGGAGACGCGGATATAGAAGAATTGATGACAGAAACCTTGTTTCAAGAGCGCAGGAAGAGGCGGAAAACATTAAAAAATCCGCATTTGAAGAAGGTTACAGAAAAGGACTTGAAAACGCTCAAGATGATTTGGAAGATTTCAGAAACCAATTTTCAGGTTTTATGAGCGCAAAAAAAGATGTTTTCGAATACATTGCTCCCGATATTCTTGAAATAAGCGTTGATATTGCAAAGAAAATTATCAAAAAAGAAGTTGAAAGTGACCCGCAGGTGCTTATAAATACAATTATAGATGTATTGAAAACAGTCTCCAAAAGTGAGCCTAAAATCAATATAAGGGTCAAGCCGCAGGCCGTTCAATTCATTAAAGATACTCTTCCGAACATAACTTATCAATACGGCATTGAGGCCAAAATAAATATAATCTCCGACCCTTCAATAGAAGACGGAGGATGCATTTTCCAGACAAACAACGGTATTGTTGATGCGTCAATTGACACTCAGCTAGAAATCATTAAGAAAGCTTTAGAAGGAATGTAATGGCAGCAGAAGGCGGAAATAATAAACCAATAAGTGAAATTTTTCTGGCATTATTCGTAATGACATTGATTTTAATCCTCATTATCGAAATGCCAAATTGGGTTATAAATTTTTCCATAAGCTTGAACATTACCCTTGGTATCGTACTATTGATGATATCTCTTTATGTACAAAAGCCTCTTGAACTTGCGGCATTTCCTTCAATAATACTTCTTGGAACTATGTTCCGTCTTGTACTTTCAATCGCGTCCACACGACTTATCTTGGCAAAAGGCGACGCCGGAGAGGTTATCCACGCATTCGGAACATTTGTAACCGGCGGTAACATGATTGTAGGCGGCGTAATCTTCCTGATTATTACGGTTGTACAGTTCATGGTTATCACAAAAGGTGCCGAACGTATCGCAGAAGTTGCAGCTCGTTTTGCATTGGACGCTATGCCCGGTAAACAAATGACAATCGACGCTGACTTTAACGCAGGACTGATTTCTCCGGAAGAGGCTGTAAAAAGACGTGAAGATTTGCAGAGAGAATCAAGCCTCTTCGGTTCTATGGACGGTTCTATGAAGTTCGTAAAAGGTGATACTATTGCAGGTATCATCATTGTACTAATCAACATCATAGGCGGTTTGGCAATCGGATGTCTTGTAAACCAGATGCCAATTGCAGATGCCGTCAGTAAGTATACTGTATTAACAATAGGTGACGGTTTAGCCTCACAGCTTCCGTCTCTTTTGATGTCAATTGCAGCCGGTATCGTAATGACACGTGCTTCTGCAGGTAATACTTCATTGGGCGGTGACTTAACTAACCAGATTTTGTCCAAACCGTATTCCCTCTTTTTTGCAGCTCTATTTTTGGGTTTAATTACGGTAACTTCACCGATAACAGGGCTTCCGTTCCTGCCGTTTTTAATATTTACAATAATCCTTGCTATAGCAGGCTTCTCTGTATTAGTTAATGCTGACGTTCAATCTCAATTGGGTCAATTGGAAAGCGTACGCCAGAATATGCAGGATTTGGTTAACCCGAATAAGATGTACGAAAGACTTGGTGTTGATGTTTTAAGTTTACAAGTCGGAGCAGGCTTACTTGTTATTGCAGACCCGGATCAGGAAGGGCAATTACTTGCAAAAATCGCAGCTCTCCGTCAGAGAGTTACAGACGAGTTGGGTTATATTATCCCGAATATTCGTATTATGGACTCATCAGCCCTTGAGGCCAATGAGTATGTAATTTCTATACGTAATAACGTTGTTGCATCAGGATATGTTTATCCGGGTAAATATATGGTTATTGCAGACCAGTGGGATTCTGTTAAGAAAACGATTCCGGAAGACGCTATTGTCGGTGTTGATCCTACGTACCAAACTCAAGCTTATTGGATTTCTCCGGAGGATGCTAAATCTGCTAAGAGTGTTACGGCAGTTGACGCAACAGATGTTCTTGTCACACACCTGCAAGAATGCGTAAGAAAACATGTTGATGAGGTTATGACAAAGACAGATGTACTTAAGCTTATGGAACTTGTCCGTTCGCAAGACCCGACGCTCGTTAATGACCTTGTTCCGGCAATTATTTCAACATCTGATTTACGTAAAATTTTTGTTAACCTGATTAGAGAAAAAGTTTCTATAAAAGATATTATATTTGTATTTGAGCGGCTTTGTGATTACGCAAGATTCTCTAAAGAGCCGGATATTTTATCAGAGCGTCTGCGTGCAGCATTAGGGCGTCAGATTTGTTTGAGTAATGTTGACAGAGATAAGGTTCTGTACGCACTAACACTTTCTCCTGAATGGGAAAAAACTCTTGATGACAGCTGTCAGAGAACCGAGCTTGGTACAATGTTCCTGCTTAATCCGATGCAGGTACAGGATTTAATTGAATCAACAGCAATGACGCTTATGAGAGCACATCAGGCTATCGGACAGCAGCCGGTTATATTATGTTCACCAAGAATCAGGTTACCGCTTTATCAGCTTCTTGAACGCCATATACCAACAATTGTAGTAATATCGTATTCTGAATTGATTACAGATATTAAAGTTGAAGCGGTTGATACTATTGGAGAAAATAGCGGGTATTAGACATTAAATATCCAATGTAACTAAATACCCATTGAGTTACATTGGATACTTTATTCTACCATATAACGCAGGATTTATGCAAGAATCAGCGGATTGAAAATTTTTCT
>CALVBV010000084.1 GCA_944325815.1 Candidatus Gastranaerophilales bacterium | reverse complement strand
TTTTATGTCCAGGAATCATGTAATATCTCGCAAATCTAGAAAAATGGTACTATATGACTTTCGTTGATAAATTTATTTTGGACAGTTGTGCGCCCAAACGGCAGGGTAAAACACGGAAATGCCGTTCAACGCGAGTGAGCAAGAGAAGTCTCGTCTTCCATAAAAAATTGTAGGGCTCTTTTTTATTAGCGGGAAAGACAGAGAGCCGAGAATTCCAAGTGCGAAGCACTTTACATCAGACAAAGAGATACAGGTAAAATTTTCAAAAATTAAACTTTGTGGAAAAATTTAACTGCGAACGGGCCGGCGTTGTGCTTGTCGGATAAATCCGGCTTACACCTGCGTTAAAATTCATTCTGTCGTCCTGAAAAGGGTGGATATTAAATAATAACTCATTTTTCTTGCTGTTATCAAAACTTGAGGAATAAATGCTCTGGATAGAAACTTTGTTGTTTAATTTGTATTCCGGAGAGAACATAAAGGTACCGTTTCTTTGCCGGTCAAAAGAGGTTAAAGCGTTATTTTTATAGGACGTACTCAGAGCAAATCTATTTTTACTGTATTTTGTATAATATGTATTTGTCTGTGTATATCTGTCCGGATAAATAACGCTGTCGGATTTTGTTCCGAATGAAAAATCGCCTATCTTTTTTTCTTTAGTATGTGACATTGATTTTGATGAGTATAAATCAGTATTTCTCCAAACAGGTGTTGTCTGCGGCTCAAAATCATACTCAGCCGGCTCTATTTTACGATAATCATTCTCTTGCAGTCTAAATTCAGTATGCCCTTCCAGCAGAACCGGTTCATACTCATCTGCCGTTGCCGGCAAAAAACATAGTAAAAAAAATATTATAAAAAATTTCCGCATTATATTTATATTATATCTGTTTTTGTATAAAAATAAACAGAAAAAGAAAAAAGGACATAAATGTCCTTAAAAATGGTAAGTATATTAAAATTGTAGACTATATTATATCTAAACTTGCGCTCTTCGTCCTTGATGAGCGCAAGATATTTTTATAAATAATTCAGCAGGCTCATGCCCATAGAAGCAGAAGTCACCTGCAGGCTTGCCTGATAAGCATATTGTGCCATATACCAATCAGTTATGGCCTCAGTCAAGTCAACATCTCTGATTTCGCTTAAATACGAAGTCAAATTTTCGTTATTAGTATCAAGTGTTGAAGTCGTCATCTCAAGCCTGTTGTAAACCCCGCCGAATTTTGTCTGCTCTTCGGTAATCTGTGTAAGAGAATCTGAAAATCTGTCGAGTGTTGAGTTCATTAACTCGTACCCTTCTTCTCTGTCTCCGTCAAGAACCATTTGAATAGAGTTGCTCAAAAGTTTCATAGCGCCCATAACCCCTTCAGCCTCTTCCGCTGCACCATCGGTTAAGTCACCGATATCACCTGTGTATTCCTGTCCATTTTCGTATTTATAAATATCAGCGCCGGTTTCGTCAGTTGTCTTGATAACCCGTTTTCCGTTTACATCTGTATAAACGCCATTGCCCGGTTCTACAGCAGCTTTATAATAACCAAACACATGGTCGCCTGTTGTATTTATTACTTCAAATACTCCGTCAGCAACTTCTGTTTGTCTTATATAATCCGGATTGTCATGCGGGGTTCCGTGATATACGATATCCCCGTTTTCATCAATGGTATATGGAACTGTTTTGGTATTAGCGCCTCCAAAAATATAATTATCATTATATTCAGTATTAGCCAAGTCTACCATTGTCTTGATTGTTTCATCAATTTCAATTTTTAGCGCTTCTAAAGAAGTGTCGCTGTATGTTTGGTTATTTGCCTGTACGGCACTATCCCAAGCTGATGACAAATAGCTTGATGCCAAAGACATTAAATCATCCAGGGTGCTCAATTCAGATTTTGCCATTTCCACATTTGTTGAAAAAGTATCAATCTGTCCTAACTGCCTGTTTGTGTTTAAAATATTGACAGCTGCAATCGGGTCGTCCGTAATACTCATTACCTTGTGTCCGGAAGTAAGCTGTGCGTTTATTCTATTGTAATTAAGCAGGTTTTGCTGCATATCTGCAACAAGCTGGGCGTATCTTCCTGTTGTTGAAACTCGTTCTACCATAAGCTTAACCTCCTAATGTCATTAGTGTATCAAGACAAGCGTTGCAGATGTTAAATACCTGTGCGGCAGCAGAATATGCTGTTTGGTATTTTACTAAATCAACAAGCTCTTCATTCAAATCAACTCCGTTGTTGTTTTTAATCTGCGATTCAACAGAGTCAACCACATCACTTTGTGTATCAAATAATGTCTGCAGACTGCTTCCGGCAGAAGCGACTTTGCCGACAAGCGATGTATAATAATCTTCTATAGACATACCATCCAGCGCAGTTTGTGCTGTATTTCTTGTCTCAAGCATAGCTGCTGCGTTTTGAGCGTTTCCGACAGCATTTTCATCAAAATTTGCCCCGTCTTCAAAATACGCACAGGCAATATTCCAAATCCCATCATCAGTGAATAATTCCGGATTAAGCTGAATATTTCCGGCAGTTATCCCCTGTGTTGTAATATTTCCGTTCTCGTCTGTTGTTACAAAAAGGAAATTGTCATCAGCACTGTCGATTAGTTTTCCGGTATCGTCAGGATTTATACAGTAGGCCCCTTCTCTGGTGTTCAGGTCATTAAATATATCAGCAATAGCCTGAGCGAGTGTATTCAAACTATTCATGACCGTTCCGGCATTTGTTTCGCCTCCGTCGCCGCTATCCGTTGCAGAATGAAGAAGCCCGCCCAATGTTCCGCTTGTTATTATGCTGTTCGCATCTGCCACAATAACCTTGTCATTTTCCTGAGGGTTAACAATGCTGATTACGGCATTTTCACGTCCCTGCCAATCATCCGGGTAGGTTAATCCGTTTTTCTCACAATAAGCTTTTGCAGTTTCAATTCTGAGCTCTCCGGTGACTTTAGAACCTTTTACAAGCGATACACCGTTAACAGAAATTTCTACTGCACCGTTATGAATTTCTTCAACGTCAATTTCCACGTACTGCGCAATGTCATTAAGAATCATATCACGCTTGTCCAGAAGGTTATTTGCTTCAAGAGTTCCTGTTTGCGTGACCTGCAAAGCTCTGTTTACATCAGCAAGTTCTGTGAGTTTATCATTAAGCGCCTGGTACTGAACATAAATCTTTGAGTTTTCCAACGATTCTTGTGAAACTCCATCACCTAAGGCCTTTGATGTCAGTTGTTCCAGCTCTATGCTTTTTGTGTTTAAAACAGAAGTTAAAGTTTTGGCTGTTTCTATAAAATTTGTTCTGGCAGTAGAGCTTGCCGGATATTCATTCAGGTTATTCAAAGCTTCATAAAATTCCTGGAGAGCAGAGTCAACGCCTGTGCTTTCCAAATCATCCAGTATTCCTGCAAGTTCATCCAGGTTTCCTAACTGTTGGTCAAGTTTGTTCAAGGTAGAAAGCTGGTCTCTGTAATAGTTATTAAGGAATGTATCGTTATACCTCATAACGTTAGCAATCATAACCCCGCCGTTAGCGCGTATTTGATTATTTACGTTATCGCCGATTGCACCGGCGATGTTTCTTGTTGCCAGATTAACTTTTTGTTTTGAATACCCTTCGGTGTTCATGTTTGCAACGTTGTGTGAAACTACACTGATTGCTTTCTCGTTTACGGAGAGAGCATTCGCGGTCATGTTGAGTGATGATAATAAGCTTGCCATCTTTTGTTACCTCTGTTTTTTTACTGCTTCCTTACAGACATCAGACTTCTTTGTTGATTGTCCACATATCAATATCGTGTGTGTCTGTTTTTCCTGCACCGTTGTAATTACTTCCTTGAGGTGCAAAGGCATTAATAATTGTTTCCAACATCTTGTTAGACATTACTATGCCATGTTTTAATAGTTCCACATTTTGGGTATTTAATAACGCTAATTCGGAAATAATTTTACAAATCTTAACCTTTTGTTCTTTTAATCTTTCGGTAAAATTCGGCGCTTCCCGCTCTGCGAGCTCGATAAAGGCTGACATGTTTCCGTCTTGCCCAAGCATTTTTTCTGCAAGATTTTTTCTTGATTTGTTAAGTTTTGTTATCTTATTGTTAAGAGCAAGAATTTTGCTGTCCAAAACTCCTAAATCATCGGGTTTTGCTTTTTTCAAAGTTTCCCTTTTTTCTTCAAACAATACTTTCAGTTCGCTGTACGCCTGAATTTCCTTATCAAGAATTTCTATTAAGTTTTGAAATAATTTTTTATCCACTTTGTCCTTTCTTTTGCGTGATGGGTGAAGAGTACCTTTCGAAAAATTCTTTATATTGCTCTCTTCACACCTCACCTTTCACGCTTCGCGCATTAGAACAGATATTTGATAAATCTGTTGAATATACCTTCGTTCTGGTTTCTGGAGATTGTGCCTCTGCCAGAGAGTGCAAACTGCAGGTTAGAGACATTGTATGAATATATTTCACCGTTTGCATTCAGCCATCTCGGGTCAACAACACCGGTTACAATAAAGTCCATTCTCTCATTGCCGTTAACAAGGGTTTTCTTGCCCTGAACCGCAAGGTTGCCGTTCGGAAGCTGCTGTACAACCTGTACTGCAATCTGGTCTCCGAATGTTAAAGTTCTTCCGCCGGTTGCCGAGTTAGATACCTCATTTGTTCCGCCGAATCCGTCAGAATCTTTCATTGATAAACCGAACCAGCGGTTAAAGAAGGATGTAAAAGTATCTACCGTATTTGAAGATTTTTCCGAGGTGTAGGTTAAATTATCATTAACAGTAATGTTTTCTTCCATAATTATGGAGATTAAATCCCCGATTTGGTGCGCCTGCACCCCGCCGAATAATGAGCGCGGAACGCCCGCATAATGCTGGGTTGCGCCAAGCGTAAACAGGGATTCTGCCTGAACGCTCATTGTTGCAGACATTATTATTACAGCTAATATTGTTAATATTTTTTTACTTTTCACTATTTACACCTCTCCCTCAAGTTAGCAGAGAAATTCCGCTATTACACTTCTACCGTATAGTAAACCGTACTTGATGTCATCATCTGAAATATTGAATTCTCCGACCGTTTTTGCGCATTCTCTTACTTCGTTCACATCAATTCTGTCGAGCAGAGTTTGAGACGAGGTGGTGTTAACCCCTCTTGAGACTTCTACATCTTCCGCTTCAGGTTTTTGGAGATTCTGGTTTGACTTGAATGCGTTTAATGCGCTGAACTGTTGTACTGAATTGGTTTCTATTCTTGGTAACATTTATGTCCTTTCTGTTGCGTGAGGAGTGAAGTGTGAGGGGTGAAGGGTGCTTTTATTATTGTTTATTTGTATTAACTTTTATATTGCTCGCATCACGCATCACTCTTCACACTTCACTAATTCCCCACATACTTCTCCATTTGTCTGTAAATCTGATCTGCAAATCCGAAAGATGTTCTCGGATTGCTTGCAATATCATGTCCCATCTGCTGATATACGATTGATTTAAACGTATCAACATAAGGGCTTTCTTTTCCGAAAAGTCCGTTTTCTCTGTCAACGGTTTTGTCCATTTCTGACAGCATTTTGGTTATAAAAATGGATTCAAATTCTGTTGCAGCTTTTTTCAACTGTTCTTTAGAATCACCTGCTTCTTTGATTCTGTTATAAAGAACCTGATCTGAGTTAACAGTCTGCGCATTTTGCAATCCGCTTTTTATTAAATCTATTGTAGGTGTTGAAAAATCCATTTGTATCCTTTCTTTTGCGTGATGGGTGAAGAGTGAGGCGTGATGGGTGCTTTTACAAATTTCTATTATTGAACCTTATTTATTCATATTAATTTTATATTGTTCGCTTTACACTTCACGCGTCACCCTTCACTAAATAATCACCAGCTCTGCCTGCAGGCTTCCTGATTTTTTTAGCGCCTGCAGAATGGAGATTAAGTCAATCGGCGCAACCCCTATAGCGTTCAGGGCTCTTACAAGGTCGTTAAGATTGCTGTTAGCAGGCATTGTAACAAGACTGCCAGGTGTTTTATTAATCTCAATATCCGCATTTTGGAATCCGACCGTTGCGCCGTCCGCGAACGCATTAGGCTGAGAAACCTCATTTGTTGCAGAAACCGTTACAGTAATATTTCCGTGTGCAACCGCTGCCGGAAGGAGTTTAACATCCGCGCCTATTACGACAGTTCCGGTTCTTTCGTTTACAACAACTTTTGCAGGTTCCATGGTTGGCGAAACTTCCAAGTTCTCTATGATTGAAAGAAAAGCAACTCTGTCATTGAGGAATTTAGATGGAATTTCCACTCTTACGGAACTTCCGTCGATTGCCTGTGCCGGTGCTACCTGCGAAATTGTCTTTGCGATTCTTGATACCAGAGTATAATCAGAACGGTCAATAGAGAGTGTTACGGAATTTTCGTCACCTATTTCCGTATAAATATCACGTTCGATTATGGCACCGCCCGGGATTCTGCCTGTAGTTGTTATTGCGGTTCTTGCAGATGAGCCGCCTGCAGATTTGTTTATACCGCCGACAGAAAGAGGGCCTTGTGCTACGGCAACAGCTTCACCGTTCGGCGCTTTTAGAATTGTCTGAACAAGTACACCGCCTTCAAGACTCTTAGAGTCAGCTATTGCAGATACTGTGCAGTCGATTTTATCCCCGTTTTTTGCAAACGGCGGAACTGTAGCGGTTACAATTACTGCAGCAGAGGCGCCTTTTTGGATATAGTTTTCCTGCTCGATTACTGTTCCTAAGTTTCTTAATAACATTTGGTTAGTAATCTGGGTTGAACGAGAGTTGTCGCCTGTACCGGGTAAACCAACAACTACACCGTATCCGACAAGCTGGTTTTCGCGAACCCCTTTTATGTGGGTTAAATCCATAATCCTAACGGTTGCATTAATAGCTCTTGCAGGAAGCATACCTGCTATCATTAATATCATTAAAATTGATGCTAAAAATTTTTTCATAATACTTACCCGCTTTTCTTTCAGGATTATTATATAATCCCGAAGAATATACCTTCCCCATTAAAAGTCTACATTGTATAGTTTAAACTATCAGACAGGATAAAACATCAATCAAATGGTGGAAATCTTGCAAAGAAAAGAAGTTTAGAAGTCTCCTAGTTTAGGAGAAGTTATTATGTTGAGAGGTGGAAGAGTTGAACAGTAGTGCCAGTCATTGCGAGGACGATTAGTCCGAAGCAATCCAGCTAATTAATAACTATTATATTTTAATCTAAAATACAGAAATACAAATCCTGCCAATCCGGGTTATTCAATTCGATTAATTCAAGTTTTGATTTTCTGTTGCTGCCTTTAAGTTGTTTTTCACGAGCTATTGCAGAATTAATATTTGCATAAACTTCATAATACCCTAATTTATCAACCCCATATTTTTGAGTAAAGCCTTCAACTATTTTGTTTTTATGTTCCCAAACCCGTTTTACAAGGTTATTGGTTACGCCCACATATAAAGTACCATTCTTTTTATTAAATAGAATATATACATAATATTGCCTGTTATTCATAAATAAATAATACTAAAATATTAAAGTTAATAAAAGGCTGGATTGCTTCGGACTAATCGTCCTCGCAATGACACAAAATTATATAATTCCAC
>CALVBV010000083.1 GCA_944325815.1 Candidatus Gastranaerophilales bacterium | reverse complement strand
AGGGGAATAGCTTTTATTTGCTACGTCTTGCTTTTTTATGCGCTTTTTTTACCGGACAGTAGTGCTCATTTAGGGAAGGGGGTATTCTAGTAGTTGAAAAGTGGATAAGTTGAACAGTTGAACAGTAGTTATCCCCTCGCCCCTTGTGGGAGAGGGCTAGGGAGAGGGGTCTGCTTAGGTTTAGGAGAGAAAAAGTTTAGTAGTTTAGAAGAAGTTTTTTTGTATTCTTCTTTATTCAACCCCCAAACACCCCTCCCCGAAATCAGAGATTTCGACCCTCCCACAAGGGGCGGGTTAAGCTTAATCACTTGGTCACCTGATCACTTGGTCACTTCATTAACGCACCCTTCACGCCTCACTCTTCACGCTTCACCTAATGATGTGGTAGACTGAAGTCTACCATACTTCTCTGGGTTTATTCCCCCCCCCCCGCTTGCAATGACAAGTTGATTTATAAAAGCCCGGTAATATTATCTCGTGTAATCACTGCATCATAGTTTTTGTACCCGAGAATATTTTCAATATTGTTTGAATGAGCCCCGACAATCTTTCTGCACTCTTCTGAGCTGTAGTTAACCATCCCGCGGGCAAATTCTACGTTATTTTCATCACAGATGGATACAACTTCACCTTGCCGGAAATCATTGATAACATTTATAATCCCGATTGGCAGAAGACTTGAACACTGCTCCAAAACGGCCTTTTTAGCGCCTTGATTAACTATCAGCTGGCCTCGAATATTTGTTGCATATCCGATCCATCTTTTCTTATCAGGAAGATTTTCCTGTGTCGGAAGGAATATAGTCCCGATTTCTTCCTTATCAAATATTTTGCTTATTACATAAGGAATTTTCCCATTTGCGATAAGAACTCTGCCACCGAATCTGGTAACTAATTTTGCAGCCTCCAGTTTTGTTCTCATTCCGCCTCTTCCGCCTTCTGATGCGTCTGTTCCGAGCGCCATAATCTCATCTGTTACATTTTCTACTACAGGAATCAATTTTGCATCAGGGTTTTCTTTTGGATTTGCAGTATAAAGCCCCTCTATGTCAGAAAGAAGTATAAGCAAATCCGCATCAAGTTCGCTTGAGACAAGTGCTGACAATTTATCATTGTCAGAAAAACAAACTTTCATGCCGGACAACATTGCGTTCATCTTAATCGTAGATACGGTATCGTTCTGGTTAATAATCGGAACAACACCAAATTCAAGAATCTTATTCAAAGTTGTTCTAAGGCTTAAATATCTGTATCTTAGAGAAAAATCATCTTCTGTTAAAAGAATTTGGGCTATCGGAATATCGTAGATTCCGAATCCGTTTTCATAAAATGACATTAAGCGGCTTTGTCCGACGGCTGCGCAAGCCTGTTTTACGCCATCTTCCGCAGTTGATTCAAGATTAAGCTTCTTTTTGCCTAACCCGACAGCACCGGAGGTTACAAGAATTACCTCTTTTCCCTGCTTAACGAGTTTTGCCATATCTTCAATAAAAGAATAGATTCTCGAGATTGCAACCTCGCCGTCTTCGTTTCTTAATACATTTGTTCCGAGTTTTATTACAATTCTTTTAACGTTTACAAAATCATCTCTTAGCATTTTTTCTACATTCCCATAGCTTTCAAAACGTCTTTAATTTCTGATGAGGTTTTCTTCACATCGGAATTAGAATATTTAATAGCATTATCAGGATCTTTCAAGCCATTTCCGGTCAGAATACATACAATATCAGAACCTTCTTTAACAAGCCCCTGAGAGTTTGCCTGAATTAAACCGGCAACAGACGCTGCGCTTGCAGGTTCGCAGAGTATTCCCTCTGTAGATGCCAGCATTTTGTATGCTTCTACAATCTTTTCATCAGAAACACATCCGATTTTACCATTGCTTTCGTCTCTTGCAGCTTCTGCCTGTTTCCAGCTTGCAGGATTTCCGATTCTGATTGCCGTTGCAAGGGTTTCAGGTTTCAGGATTCTTTCACCCCTTACGATTGCGGCAGAGCCCTCTGCTTCAAATCCCATCATTTTAGGCAAGTTATTAATAACTCCTGCCTTATTGTATTCTTTATAACCTTTCCAATATGCTGTAATATTTCCGGCGTTGCCTACAGGTATAAAGTGATAGTCCGGAGCTTTTCCAAGAGCGTCACAGATTTCAAATGCCCCGGTTTTTTGACCTTCGATTCTGTATGGGTTAACCGAGTTTACAAGTGTAATCGGATGGGTCGCGGAAATCTCTCTTACACAATCGAGTGCCTGATCAAAGTTGCCCTGGATTGCAATAATCTCCGCGCCGTACATCATTGCCTGAGAAAGCTTGCCAAGTGCTATATAACCGTCCGGTATCAAAACAAAAGTTTTAATACCTGCTTTTGCGCCGTAAGCTGCTGCGGAAGCTGATGTGTTTCCTGTAGAAGCACAAATTATGGCATTTGCGCCTTCTTCTTTAGCTTTTGTGACAGCCATTGTCATTCCGCGGTCTTTAAAGCTTCCTGTCGGGTTGCAGCCTTCAAATTTCAAATACAAATTAGCTTCTATACCTATTTTCTTTGCTAAATTATCAGCCTTAATCAAAGGTGTATTACCTTCATTAAGTGTTACAACCGGAGTTGAATCCGTTACCGGCAAATATTTTCTGTATTTATTTATAAGACCTTGATAGTACATTTTTCCCTCTTTTCTCTAGCTTGCAACTCTTATAAGACTGTTAACAGTACAATCTTTTAGTTCTTCCACAACTTCTCTTATAAGCTTTTCCTGACAAGTTTCGGTAATTACCGTAATATCTGCGGTGTTATCTTCTGAGACACCTTTTTGAAGAATACTTGAAAGGCTTATATTTTTATTAGCACATATTGTTCCTATTTTTGCAATAACACCGATTGCGTTAGGCGCGGTAATTGAAATGTAATATTTGTTATAAGTATCCTCAATCTTTACCGGATTTGCCTTCTGCGTATGGTTGCATCTCATCATCGGAAGCATATAGTCAGTTTTTCCAAACTCTGCTGCTATTGCAAGAATATCACCTACGACAGAGCTTGCGGTCGGAAATTCTCCTGCGCCGGGGCCTGAAAGTACAATACTTCCAATCGGATGACCGCTTATAAGCACCGCATTTGTTACGTAATCAATATGGGCAAGCATATTGTCTTTTGAAACAAGCATCGGATGGACTCTAACATCTGCATTACCCTCATCATCAATCTCTGCGCTAGCAATAAGCTTAATTTTATATCCAAGTTCGTTTGCTTTTGCCATGTCTTCTTTGCGAATCTTAGTTATGCCTTCTCTATAGACATGTTCAATCTTAACGCGTTTTTTGAACGCAATAGTTGCAAGTGTTGTAATCTTATAAGCCGCATCAAACCCTTCCACATCCCCTGTCGGATCTGTTTCTGCATAGCCTAAAGCTTGAGCCTCTTTTAGAACATCTTCATACGAAGCGCCCTCTGTATCCATTTTAGTCAGGATATAGTTTGTTGTTCCGTTTAAGATGGCGTGAATCTTGTTAATCTTATTGCCTGCAAGAATGGTTTTTATCGGCATAATAATCGGTATACCGCCTGCAATTGCAGCTTCATATAAAACAACTTTGTTATATTCTTCCGCAAGGTTAAAAAGTTCTTCTCCACGTTTTGCAAGGAGTTCTTTATTTGCAGTAACAATATGTTTTCCGTTTTTTATAGCTGTCTCGAGGTATTCATAAGCCGGATTTACGCCGCCAATCAATTCTACAACGACATCTATTGAAGGGTTTTTGATAACCTCATCGGGATTATCGGTTATAATACCAGAAGGAACATTCACAGAGCGCGGTTTGTTCAAGTTTTTTACCGCAATTTTAACAATTTCAACACTGTCATTAGCCTGCAATGTCTTGTAAACACCGCTTCCTACTGTTCCCAGCCCGATTATACCGATTCTCAATTTACCCATTTAATTCTCCTTCATTTTGTTTAATTATATCATGAGTCTGCAGAAAGTTTAAAATCTTTTTATTATTATGCTATGATTTGAGTTATGTTAAAAACCAGATTAAAAATATTTGCAGGGGATATTTTAGGCGGACTTAATTCCGCAATAGTTGCGCTGCCGCAAGCCTTAGCTTTCGGTGTTGCAACAGGTTTTGGCGCATCCGCAGGTGTATGGGGTGCGATAATTCTCTGCTTTATTGCAGGACTTATCGGAGGAAAGGTGCCGCTTGTTTCAGGAATTACAGGCCCTGTTACTATTGTTATTGCATCAATCATGCACGCTCTTAATGCGGATATTGCATCTACGATTCTCGTAATTTTAATGGCAGGTTTATTGCAGATAATTCTTTCATTTACCTCGCTGCCTTCTATTGTCAAATATGTTCCCTATCCTGTAATATCAGGGTTTATGAACGGTATCGGAACCATTATCATAATTATGCAGATTAATCCGCTTCTGGGCTGTCCTGTTATGTCAAATACAATTAACAGTGTAACTGCATTTTTTGAGAACATCCATCATATAAATTTTGATGCCCTATTTATTGGCATAATCACTCTTGCAATAGTTTTTGCGATTCCGAAAAAATTCAACAAAATTATTCCGGGACAGGCTATTGCACTTGTTATATGCACCCTGATTTCCATAAAAATGGGATTAAATGTTGATAAAATTTCACAAATCTCGATAAACATGCCGGCTCTAACTTTGCCCAAAGCCAGCATTCATAATGTTATAACGTATTTTCACTATGCTGTAATGCTCGCTATTGTTCTTTCAGCCGAGAGCCTACTCACAGTTCTTGTTGCGGACTCACTAATGAAAACCAAAACCCCTTCAAAGGGAATGCTTCTCGGGCAGGGTGTCGGAAATATGTTCTGCGCACTAACAGGTTCTCTCCCGGGCTCTGCTGCTACGATGAGAACTGTTGCGGCAATCAATACAGGCTCGACAACAAGGCTTACCGCTGTAATAAACCCGATAATTCTGATACTTTTATTGTTTCAATTTTCAAATTTTGTAGCAGAGATTCCTCTTGCTGTGCTTGCGGGGATTCTTATTAAAATAGGGTATGACATTATTGATGTAAAACTCTTAAAAGTTATAAAATATGCACCAAAAGACGATTTGTACATTCTTGCCGTCGTATTTGTACTGACTGTATTTTACAATTTGATAGTTGCAGTCGGGGCCGGCATAACCTGCGCGGCACTTCTTTATGCTAAAAGAACTGCCGATAAAACAAAACTTGTACAAAAAACCGTTTACGATAAAGATATTGCAAAGCTTGAAAAATTACTTGAAAAAGATTATAAACATAAAATACGTGTTGTACATATTGACGGTCAATTCTTTTTCGGCTCTGCAACACAGCTTGTGTCCCAGTTTGAAGATGTTCTGGGCACTAAATACCTGATATTGGATTATTCTTCTGACAACCTTCTGGATATTTCGGCTCTCTTTGCTCTGGAAGATATTATCATAAGGCTGAAAGCACAAAAGATTAAAATTATTCTTGTAATCAAATCAGAAGAAATATACAAACAGCTTAGCGAACATGAAATAATCTCTCAAATCGGAGAAGACAAAGTCTTTTATACAGAACTTGAAGCAATTGATTTTGCTAAAGCCTGCCTAAAAAATAAAGTCAAAAAACGTCATTTTTGGAACCGTTCTAGAGGTAACATTTAGGTTCCTGACCTTCTACCCCTGCATAAAGCTCTACATACTGTTTAGCAGGACTTGATTCAATCTTGGTAATTAAAACCTCTTCAACCTGGAAAAACCCGACATCAGCAGACATCTCAACAGAGATTTTAATAGGTTTCTTCTGCCCGTGCTGGATTCTTATACGGTTAATCGCATTGGCAGAGTATTTGTGAATATCCCCTACTCTCGGGGTTGTATTAATTGACAGAGGAATCCTTGCTCTTCCTTTAGTCATATCACAGCCGTCTGCAATAAGAATAATTCCTGCTTCAGTAGAATGAATTTTTCTTGATGACATGTGACCTATGATAGCTTCTATCACAATAGAACGAATCACAACCCGTTTATGCAAATCATCAGGAAATACATGCATCAGCGCTCTTTCTACAAGAGGCTTTGCAAGGATTACGGACATTTCTTCATGTCCCTGTCTTCCAATCATCATTCCCAAATCATGCATTACGCCGGCAAGAATAACCGCGCACATACTGTCTTCAAAAGTACCGATTTCTTCTTTTTCTAAAGAAGTTTGTATTCCTGACTGCTGTAAAATATTCAACATTTTAATAGCGTTTGCAGTAACCTGCCTCATATGAACAGGCCCGTGATCGTTGTACCCAAGACGCTTTATGGAAACATTGTTAGCATATTCCTGCATCTCTTGAAGCTCTTCATCCTCAAACAAATAATTTACAAGCTTCAAACAATTGGGGTTATCCTGTAATCGCTTTATTATTTTTGACTCTACTGATATTTCTTTTACTGATTTCATCCTACTTTTATTCTAACACATTTTGTATGCAAACTCCATACTTGATAAATAAAATTCTATTGAAGTAGAATAAAGGAATGACAAATTTCGATTTTTTAAAAAAGATTGATAAAAATTTATATGAAATAATCACCGAAGCCGAAAAATTGTACGCAGCAGAATTTTTTGAACAAAGCATGGGACAAACCCGCAGATTTGGCGAACAGATGTGCAAATGTATACTTAAAGATTCACCGCTGTATGATGCAAGTTTTGATGAAATGCTTGCAACTCTCAAAGATAAAGCTGTTTCAATCCCGGAGAGAGAGTTTATAGATGATTTGTATTTCTTAAAAAAGCAGGGAAATTTATCAATCCACTCTTCAGTTGTAAAACGTGACGGAATAACGGCTTTAGAATGCTTAAAAAGAGCTTTTGAGGCGGCTATTAATTATGCTGTATTTTATAAAAAAGGCAGCAAAAGTATTTTGAAAAAACAATACGATATTGAACTTCTGGTAACCGGAAAGCGCGGTTTGGCAGAAAAATATCAAAGCAAAAAGAAATCTCAAAAAACTCCGGAAGTACAATGCCACACTATGAAGACGAAAACTAAAAAACCTAAACTTTCAATTTTCTGGATTTTGGTTGCAGTATCTTCCGTAATTTCGGGCATACTAATGATAATAATGATACTTTGTTAATCCCCTTGTATTCAATGCTTGCAAATTCCGGAGAAAATTCTGCAATATATTTATTAAAATCCTGACTGGCACAGTTTTACATACTGCGGAAATTTACTCCTTGCAAATCACTCCAGCTCACTCCCGCTCGAGCCCGCTGACAAGGCGTCGCCTTGTGCGGGTTCTTAATTCTTGATACGATAAACTTGTAGTTTTATCGATGAGGGTGACAAGTAATTTTAAATTAAATAAGGCAAATTGACTTATGTCACCCGACAATATGTTCTTTTCTTTTTGATTACTTTTTCTTTTTAGTAAAGAAAAAGTAATTGGAGATGGCGGGAGTCGAACCCGCGTCCATCGTGGATAAAAGCGAACATCTACGAGTGTAGTAATCTATTAGCTCAGCTTAATACGGAAGATTACATAACCTGAATTAAGCCAGAGGCTTTTTGCGGAAGCCTAACCTCCAATGGTTAACTTGATGTGCATACCATCATCTGCACACTGCAGCTTGCATAGTGGTCTGATACAGCCGGCAAGCTGGGCCATATCAGAGGCTGACTGCAAAGTCTGTTATGCAGCTCTACGAGCAGCAGCTCTAGAGAAATCAGCAACTACAAC
>CALVBV010000082.1 GCA_944325815.1 Candidatus Gastranaerophilales bacterium | reverse complement strand
TCATATTAGGTTCCGGTGCAGTACCCAGGTTTTCGAGTGTGTGAAGGTATCTAAAAGAGTTTTTAGTAACCATGTGACGTCCGTCAATACCAACACCGCCGATTGATTCTGTAACCCAAGTCGGGTCGCCGGAGAACAATGAATTGTATTCAGGAGTTCTTGCAAATTTTACTAATCTTAACTTCATGATGAAGTGGTCAATCATTTCCTGAGCTTCTGATTCAGTAATAACACCGTTTCTTAAATCTCTTTCAATGAAGATGTCTAAGAAAGTAGAAGTTCTACCTAAGCTCATTGCAGCACCGTTTTGTTCTTTTACTGCTGATAAGTAACCAAAATACAACCATTGAATTGCTTCTTTTGCATTTTTAGCCGGTTGAGAAATATCATAGCCATAAATTTGACCTAATTCTTTCATTTCTTCAAGAGCTCTGATTTGTTCAGCTAATTCTTCTTTCAACTGAATCTTATCAGGAGTCATTTCGCCGTCAACAGAAGCGTGTTGTTCTTTTTTATCTTCGATTAATCTGTCGATACCGTAAAGAGCAATTCTTCTGTAGTCACCTATGATACGGCCTCTGCCGTAAGCATCCGGAAGTCCTGTCAGGATTGCAGCATGTCTTGCAGCTCTCATTTCAGGAGTATAAACATCAAATACACCCTGGTTGTGAGTTTTTCTGTATTTTGTAAAGATTTCAGTAATTTCAGGATCGACTTCATAACCGTAAGATTTGCAAGAAGTTTCAGCCATTCTGATACCGCCGAACGGTTGAAGTGAACGTTTTAGAGGTGCATCTGTCTGCAGACCTACAATTTTTTCTAATGATTTATCAATATAGCCTGCGCCGTGTGATGTGATTGTTGATACAATCTTGGTATCCATATCAAGAACACCGCCGTTTTCACGTTCTTTTTTAAACAGGTCGCAGCATTCCTGCCACAATTTTGTTGTAGCTTCCGTAGGACCAGCCAGGAAGCTTGAATCACCGTCATAAGGTGTGTAGTTTTTCTGAATAAAATCTCTTACGTTGATTTCGGACTGCCATTTGCCGCCTACGAAATCTGTCGAAGAAGATTGTTTTTCTAATGTTAATTCTGACATTTTCTATCTCCTTGTCTTGCGCCGTCTTTTAAGACAGCTTATTTTACTTTCTCTGTTAATTATTATACCGCCTAAATAAAATATAGTACAGTTGTTTTAACAACATTTATTAAGATTTTATTAAGGCTTTTTTTGCTGTTTGCGCACTTTTTCGTAAACTTCATCAAAACTTACTATTGGTTCAAGACGGTAGCCGCACCCGTCAGCCAATGTTCCGCCCATAAGAAACAATTCTTCCTGGGGATAACGCCGGCAGATTCCGGGACGGGTTTTATGTATTTTACATTTATTGGTTTCTTTATCCAGGTTCATGCACTCAAATACCAGCCCCGTTTCGTCCTTATCTATAATTTTCAGATATGTGTAAAAAGGATGAAGTTTTTGTAATTTTTTAAACTCTTCTTCCGTCTGAATGACATTTTTATGTTTTACATAAATCTTTTGGCAGCAACGCCCGCAAGCATTACAAGAACCGGTCCTGTAATATTTTTTTCTCAAAATATACAGATAAAAAAATCTTTTCAACTTTTTATACATCAGACATCCGTGCTTTTGCCAGTTTATATTCAGGGGAATTTGCATCAGAAAAAAGCATTATTTTAGAAAAATATTTCTTTGCAGTCTGTAATTCTCCGCGGGCATATAACTCACGCCCTTTTTGAAGACAGGTATTAATAATTCTCTCTTCCGGGTGAATAAATGTTTTTAATACTTGTATTCTTTCTCCGATTTTCTCTTCCAATTTATGATTCAAAATAAGGCTGTTTTCATATTCTATTAAGGCCAAATGATAGTTATTATTCTCATAGTATTTATCACCCCAGTCTTTATGGCCTTTGTAACTTAAATCATCAAAGGAGGCGTCGAGTTCTTGTATAGTTTTCATTGCCCTCAAGTATTCTGACTGTTTATTTAAAACAAGCGGGGCTATACGCCTTAAAGTACAGTAGGCGCCGGTATAGTCGCCTAAATTTATATATACAGAAGCGAGTTTGTGCAAAACATCAAGAGACTTGTCATCTATACACATTGCCTGCTTAAGATATATGAGCGCATGCATTGAATCATTTTCCTTTAGATATGTACGCCCCAAAAGATAGTTTATATCAAAATTGGTAGGGGCATTCTTCTCCGCAAATTCTAAATATTCAATAGCGCCCTTGTTATTGCCCATATTAAGAGCTATTTGACCGCGCTGCAAAAATTCCAGAGCTGTCGCGCGGCATTTGTCTATACTTTGTTTTATAGTATTATATGAAACTCCTCGATCTTTTGCGTATTTTAAATATTTTTCGTAAAAGAAAAATGCCTGAAATTTCATCCCCTTAGTAAAATATGAAGTCGCAAGATTAAGACACACTGCCTCGTCATCAGGTTTATATGCGTAATAACGACACCAATTCTCTATTGCGTTTTTCAAATCTTTACGTTTAAAAAAGATATTTCCTAAATATAAATACGAAGAATTTTTAAAATTTTCTAATCCTATTGATTTTTTGAAATATTCTTCCGAGGCAAGATGATTATTAAGCTTATAGTAACATCTGCCTATTTCGTAATAAAGTTTATAAGAAGTACTCATATTAAGCATGCCAAGGTAAAGATTAAGAGCTTCGTTGTATTTTCCCTTAAGGTAATGATTCTTAGCTGCTTCGAGTTTTTTATTCTCTATATCAGAATTATCTTCTATATAATAATCAGACGATACCATAGCTGTATTCTACCATATTTACAGCTCTAAATCATCCCAGAGTTTAGAATTTGTTACAAGACTTGATAATACATCATCTTCATATACATCAATAACACCGTCATTAAACAGTTCTTGCATTTTTTCCAAATGTGAGGTATCATCCCTGTCGCTTATTGCAATTTTATTAAACTTATTTATATCGAGGTCTCTTTGGAATAATTCCATTGCACTTGAGGAAATTTCTGTTTTATCGACATAAGGATTTGACACATACCCGCTTTTTTGAAGGTTAGCACGAACAGAAGCCAGATTAATCACATTGTTGGCGCTGTCTAACTGAGAGTTATAAAAAGTATTCCCGCTATCATTAATATTGTTAAACATGAGACCCTAATCTCCCCAATTTATTTTTTCTTTTATTATTATATAATTTGGGGATTTTGTTATCAACCGTTTAAACGATATTTTTCAAAACTAAATAAGAATTTGTGTTCCTAGCATGATTCTGTGCGAATCTTTTGCAGCATCATTCTGGCAGAATACATAATTTAATATCAGTCTTAACCCCTGTCCTTTAATAAAATAGTTTAAACCGACAGAGTATTCTCTTTGATTGTTATTAGCAATTTCTCTGTTCGGGTCAAATTCATCGTACCTTGCAAGGATTTGAAGTTTTTTAGTAAGCATGTACCCTAAAGTTGCATAGAAACCGCTTGCATGCTTATCTGTAGAGACTCCTGCAGGACCATTGTAACCATTTGCCTGTGCCCATTCAAAATTTGCCATAAAACGTTTGTAGTCATACTGTATATGAGCACCTACTACACAGAAATTATTCTCACGGTGCCCGGAATCCATACTTCCGCCTATAAGTAATTTACCGTACCTGCCGTCGGTTTTACCTAATGGCTTTAAATCAACTCTTCCTATAAATTCTGCCCCGGGGAAAAATTCCTGAAAATATGTATCAGATGAGTAAACACCAAAATCATAATCAATCAGGCTATAATCACCGGAGATACGAGCACCCAGCTTACGTACCGTTCCGAAGTTTCTGGAAATTTGAGAACGTGCTAAAAATGGCAGCACAAATGGGCCGTAAGCACCTTCCATACCGACCGGCGGGCGGGTATGGCCTACCATAATTCTGTGATGCGGAATCTTATTTGTCGCAATATACATGTCTGCAAAAAGATTCTGAATAACGTTTCTTTCTGAATAAGGAGATATATTAATCATTACCCGGAAATCTGCGTTATTGTTCTTTAAAAAACCATCGTAACCGACATTTATTGTATTAATATCATAATGATTTGTTGTATGTTCCGTGCCTACGCCTTCTGAAAAATTCAAGCCGATATCACCGTTATAGCCGGCCCATAATTGGGTTCTGTCCCAAATAGAATCTTCGTCAAATTTATGCGTCAAAACATTTTCTAAAAGATAGGTCGGTTTATCATACTTATCAACTTCAAGATGATATACATCATTCAATTTCTCTCTTAAAGTTTTATCCTCCGGCGCCCTTTCCGCTTTTATAGATACAGACTGAGGCACATCAATCTCTTCTTGCTCTTTAATATTTTCTAAAACAACCACATCCGGGTTCTCGACAATTTTGTCTAAAGCATAGGCCGGGGCTGTAAAAATTAATGTTAATAATATTATTGCAGGTAAAATCTTATTCATAACTATATTCTTATATATATTATCAAAAAAGACCAACTCTTAAAAACTTAAGAGCCGGTCTTTCTCTTTTATTTATTCATGCTGTCTGCGTTCTTCCCTCAAGTATGCTGTCCAGAATAAAAGAACAACAAATACAAATGCACCAACGATATTTCCTAATGTTACAGGAATTAAGTTGTGGACAAAGAATCCTTTCCAGGTCATTGTTGCAAGCTGGTCAGGAGTAAGTCCCGAAGCTGCTACAACGCCGGGGAAATGTTTCATTAATATTCCGTTTGGAATAAAGAACATATTTGCAACACTGTGTTCATAACCTGATGCAACGAATGTCATTATCGGGAAGAATATTGCAAAAATCTTGCCGATTACACGTTTAGAAGTTGATGCCATAAATATTGCTAAGCATACAAGCCAGTTACACAAAATACCTCTGAAAAAGGCTTCTGCAAATGACAAATTAATTTTAGAAAAAGCTGTCTGCATAGCGGTAGCCCCAACTGCGTCTCCGCCGTTATGCCCCATGCCTGCGCCGTACACAAGTCCGGCTAAAAGTATTGAGCCGATAAAGTTTGCGATATAAACTACAGTCCAGCTTCTTAAAAGTTTCATCAGGCTGATTTTCTTTTCTAATACTGCAAATGTCATCATAACATTACCGGTAAAAAGTTCCGAACCGGTCAATGTAACTAACATCAAGCCTGTGGCAAATGTCATTGCCCCGATAAGTTTAGTAAAACCCCAGCCCATATTTGAGTCTCCGGTCATTACCGTTAACGAGACCTGAGCGCCGAATGCGATGAACGCACCTGCCGCGATTGCCAGTGTAAACATTTTTGTTTTACTGTAATCTGCTTTTCCTGTCATTACCTTGTCGCTTATCTCATGAACTGTATCGCTTGGCGTAAGACTATCTACGGTAGAAATTACCTTTTCTTCTTCCATTTTTCTTTCTCCTTTTCCCAATTTAAGGGCAATACAAAATCTAAATTTCAACGAACCTGAAATTTAAATTTTTTACTATTTATATTCTCTAAATTTTTAAATGTTCTTATAATTTAATCCTTAATGATAATATCACCTGAATATTTAAAAGTAAAGAGGCAGGGGTAAATAGGGATAAAAGAGGTAAATATCAGAAAAGTTCTACGTTTAAGACAGGCTGGCAAATTCTCCTTACTTATTCCTGCTTTTGTATTTTGTCATTTTTGCATTAACCATAGGAAGCAATATTCCCAGAGTTATTGCAGAATACGCAAGACCGCAAATATGCGCAAGATTTAATTTCCAGATATTTTTCTTTGCAAATTCAGAACCTTTTGCAGCTATTTCATTATGCGTTTTCAGGCTCATGTCATTCAGCCAGTGTTTTAATCCTTTACCCTTTTTAGTGTAATTAAACAAATGTTCCCCTTTTTTATCAAGAAGATTTGCTGCACCTTTAGCCGCAAAACCGCCAAAGACAAGCCAGTTTAAGAAGCCGAAATAATCTCTTGTCATAGATTCTCTGAGCTCTGTGCCGTTGTCTGCGGCCATAAATCTGCCGATAATATTAAATGCGTAAACTGTTTTTATGGCGTTGCCGCTTGTTACAGGGCCGGTAAATTCAAGCTTTCTTGCAAAATCTTTGAAATTTTTTACACGCATTACGCTTAACACCATTCCGGCCATGCCGGCACTTGCTAATGTTTTTTTGAGCCATAAGAAATTGTCTTTTTTGCGCTCTTTTCTAAAGTTTGACGTAAAATCAACTTCTCCTACAAACCCTTTTTTCCCTGTTCGTTTTTCAGTTATTTTTCTGTTTATATACTGATTTGTTATTCCTAATAAAGATGCACCGGCTATTGCGCCAAACGCTTTGATTTTATTAATCTTTCCGATTTTTTTGAGGGCGTCTTCCGTATTAACAGCCTTATTTGTAAATATATCTTTTGCCATATCATGAGTGTCGCGCAGAATGTTTTCGAGTTTCGCACAAAGAGTTTTGTCCCCTATTTTAACCTCTGTGTCTCTTCCGGCGCCCAATGCGTTTGTAAGACGTGCGTCCATTATTTTCAAAACATTTTTCTTGTCTCTCTCTGTAATATCTTTATCTTTGATTAAGTTTATAAAAGTATTAATGAAGCCCTCTTTTGTTTTGAGTTTGTCTTGAATATTTCTGTATGCATTATCGTTCCAATCAATTTTTTCCCACCGTTTTTCGTCAATCCAGTCAACTTTATCCCAATTTATATTTTTAAATTTATTAACATTATAACCATCTCTGCCGGTCAAATTTTCAAAAACAGTTTTTACATAACCATTCAAATCACCGCTTTTATCCCAGGCCGTTTTTAAGGTTTCAAGAGAATCCTTTGTGTACCAGCTTTTGTGATTAATTTTTACATCAGGCATAATATCCTGTGAGGCTATTTTAGAAATATATCTGGCAAAAATTCCTGCTGCAAGACAGTTAATAAATGTTCCGCTTATCTCTCTTATAAAAGTTTCTGTTCCTGCGTATTTGTTGCGGGCTTTTGTATCATAATAAGCTCTCGGAATAACCATTGCACCGACATCAAGCCCTACGGCGTTAACCATTTCACTGGTGTCGCAGGTTCTTAAAATACCTGTCAATGTCCCGTCTAGCGGGCCTCTAAATACCGGTTCTGCCTTGTTAATTGTTAAATTCATATATTCCCTTTCATAAAAACGCATAAAAAAAGTCCCAACTGAACTCAGCCGGGACTCTTTTTTAATTCTGTATCAAAAACTACACATCAAAAATCATTCAAGTCCCGAGTGAAACTTGGATGAGGAGGATGAATTGTTTGATAATTCTATGTGTAAGTTTTTCATAATTTGTCCTTCAAATTAAGTATACAATTATACAGTATTTTTTGTCAATAAGCACCTTGATTTAATCCGGCCGGTATGATAACTTGAAACTAATGAGTGTAAAATTCGAAACAGAAGCCCATGTTAATGAGCAGGATATTTTTTGGGACATAAATACGGCAGAGACAGGATTACAAAAATCTGCTATAAAAAGAAGATTCCGTCTGCTGAAAAGATTTGTTTTATCTAAGATTCATAAAAAAAAGAAAAAATTTTTTAAACAAATTCTCTATGTTTCATCAGGCAAAGTACCAGCGGATTATATTGACGCTTTTCAAAAACAATATCCCGATAAAACAATAAGTGTTATTATACCGCTTCTTCGCAAGCCCTGCGGAAAATATGTTTTTAATTTCGAATATTTTCTGCAAAACCGGACTAATCAGGCTGGTTTATATAAACTGCCTAAAAAGCGGAA
>CALVBV010000081.1 GCA_944325815.1 Candidatus Gastranaerophilales bacterium | reverse complement strand
AATACATTTTTCTTTTCTTTTTTCTTTGTAGTTTTTGGTCTTGCCATTTTCTTATTTCCTTTATTTTTGTTTATATTCAATCTTTGTCTTTGTGATTAAGCGAGCGGAGACTAAGTGCTTAAGAAATTATTTCTATAACACCTAATGTGCGCTATTTCTTTTTACCTGCGATAGGTCCGGTCTTTTTACCGCGTCTTGTTCTTGCATTAGTTTTTGTTCTCTGACCTCTGCAAGGTAAACCTCTTTTGTGTCTCATACCTCTGTAAGAGTTGATTTCCTGAAGACGTTTAATGCTCATTGTAACTTCACGTCTCAAGTCACCTTCAATATTGTATTCTGATAACGCATCTCTTAATTGTTTGATATCGTCATCTGTTAAATCATCTGTTCTCAAGTCCGGAGAAATACCGGTTACTTCAAGAATCTTTTTACTTCTAGCAGGCCCTATACCGTAGATATAGGTTAAAGCTATTTCCAGTCTTTTGTTACGAGGTAAATCTACCCCAACTAATCTTGCCATGTTTTCTTTCCTTTATAACTTTTGTACTTACTTTTCATTGATTAAGCGGCCGGGAGACATTATAAGCAAACTTTATAAATCAGACTTTAACGCCTGCTTATTCGCCCAGTCACTTTTTTACTAACCCTGTCTTTGTTTATGTTTAGGGTTTTCGCATATTACTGCAACTCTGCCTTTTCTTTTGATAACTTTGCATTTGTCGCACATTGGTTTTACTGATGATCTTGTTTTCATTGTTTTGTTCCTTTATTTATTATAATTAATCTTTATTATTTAAGTCTGAAGGTTATTCTGCCTTTGGTCAAATCATAAGGTGTCATTTCTACTTTTACTCTGTCACCCGGTAAAATTCTTATAAAATTTTTCCTGATTTTACCTGATATATGTGCCAGAATCTCATACCCGTTTTCAAGTTTAACCTTGAACATCGCATTCGGCATGGACTCCAGAATTGTACCTTCTATTTCTATTACGTCTTTTGCCATATTTTCCTCTATTTTCGGCTTTCAACTAATGATAGTTACCCATCATCTTTTATCATACTTGCTAAAATTCTGATTGCAAGCATGTTTATTACTTTTTAACCCTTTCTGTTAAGATTTATTAACGATTGTTTATTTAAAAATTGGTAGTATTCAAAACATCATTACACTCCGTATCCTTACATATATTAGATTTTTACCTTTTCTATACTTCACATCATATTGTTTTATTATAAAAACAATCAATTAGGCAAATAAAAAACGGAGTTTTAACCTCCGTTTTTATTACTTATTTTTTTATTTAATTTCCGGCATAATTTATTTACCCCTTTACCCCCTTTACCCCCTTTACCCCTTTTCAAAGGTAAGCTCGTCATCTTTAAGATCAATCTTTATGTGATCGCCGTCAATGAACTTCTGTGCAAGAAGGAGTTTTGATAGAGGATTTTCTACAAGCTGCATTATAACCCTCTTAAGCGGACGCGCACCGTATACAGGATTGAATCCGCGCCGTGCCAAAAATTCTTTTGCATCATCAGTTATTTCAAAGGTTATATCGTGTTCTGCAAGAAGCTTCTTTAAATGATCCATTTGAATATCTACAATAGAAGCTAGCTGCTGCATTGTAAGAGCTTTAAAGAATATTGTTTCATCAACCCTGTTCAAAAATTCCGGTTTGAAACGTTCTCTCATTACAGCCATTACTTTTTCCTTTGTATCATCAAAGTTACCGCCCGGATTATTCAAAGAATCTTCCAGAATAATATCGCTTCCGATATTACTTGTCATAATGATTACGGTATTTTTGAAATCAACTGTTCTGCCCTTTGAATCTGTTAAACGGCCGTCATCAAATATTTGAAGCATTAAGTTGAATACGTCAGGGTGAGCCTTTTCGATTTCATCAAAAAGAACAACTGAATAAGGTTTACGCCTTACGGCTTCTGTTAACTGTCCGCCTTCTTCGTACCCGACATAACCGGGAGGTGCGCCGACAAGTCTTGCAACGTTATGTTTTTCCATATACTCTGACATATCTATTCTTATAACTGCATCTTCGTCATTGAACAGAAATTCTGCAAGAGTTTTTGCAAGTTCTGTTTTACCGACACCTGTAGGCCCAAGAAATATAAATGTTCCGATAGGACGTTTCGGGTCTTTTAAGCCGGAACGTGCACGTCTTATTGCATCTGAAACTGTCTGCACAGCTTCATCCTGCCCGATAAGACGTTTGTGCAGAACATCTTCCATTCTCAAAAGTTTCTGCATCTCACTTTCCATAAGCCTGTTTACGGGGATTCCCGTCCATTTGCTTACTATCTCTGCGATATCATCACCGTCAATTTCTTCTTTAAGAAGCTGGTTTTCACTTCTTTCTTTTCCCTGTATGGATTGAAGCTTCTTTTCAAGTTCCATCAACTTGCCGTACTTAAGCTCTGCGGCTGTCTGTAAATCTGTATTGCGTTCAGCCTCGGCAATTTGAGTTTTTACATTATCAATTTCTTCTTTTAAGCCGGCTTCCCCTGTAATTGTATTTTTCTCAACTTCCCATTGAGCTTTGAGCTTAGATATCTTAGCATCTAAATCATCAATCTCTGAGGTCAGTTTATCAATTTTGGCGATACATTCAGGAGAAGTCTCTTTTTTTAAGGCTTCGCGTTCAATTTCAAGCTGAATTTTCTGCCTCATCATAACATCAATTTCTTCAGGCATTGAATCAATTTCAATTCTTAAGGCTGATGCGGCTTCATCAATCAGGTCAATGGCTTTATCGGGCAGAAATCTGTCTGTTATGTATCTGTCAGAAAGTTTTGCAGCCGCAATAAGAGCACTGTCAAGGATTCTGACTCCGTGGTGAACTTCGTATTTTTCTTTTAAACCTCTAAGTATCGAAATAGTATCTTCTACAGACGGCTCATCTACCATTACCGGTTGGAAACGACGTTCAAGAGCCGGGTCTTTTTCAATATACTTACGGTATTCATTAATTGTAGTCGCACCGATTGTTCTGAGTTCGCCTCTTGCAAGCATTGGTTTCAAAAGGTTTCCGGCATCCATTGAGCCTTCTGTAGCGCCTGCACCTACTACGGTATGCAACTCATCAATGAACATTACAATCTCGCCGTTGGATTCCTGAACTTCTTTCAGTACAGCCTTAAGACGCTCTTCAAATTCACCCCTGAATTTTGCGCCGGCAACAAGTGCACCCAAATCAAGAGCAATAAGTTTAACATTCTTAAGGCTCTCAGGGACATCCCCTCTTATAATTCTCTGGGCTAAGCCTTCGACTATTGCGGTTTTACCGACCCCGGGTTCTCCGATTAAAACCGGATTATTTTTTGTTCTTCTGTTTAAAACCTGTATTATACGGCGGACTTCTTCATCACGCCCAATTACAGGATCTAATTTGCCCTTGCGTGCTCTTTCCGTTAAGTCGGTTGAGTATTTTTCAAGAGCCTTCATATTTTCTTCTGCGTTTTTTGTATCCACTTTTTTATTACCTCTAATCTTTCTCATTGCGTTCAAAACCGAATTTGTATCAACTCCGTTGCGTTTTAGCAAATCTTTAATATAGGAGCCTTCCAGTTTTGTCATTGCAATTAATATACATTCAATTCCTATAAACTCGTCTTTCAGGTTTTCTGCCTCCTGAGTTGCAATCTCAAGGAGAGCGTTTGTATCTCTTGATAAAAATACCTGCTGGCCTGCAGCAACTCCCGAAAGAGTCGGGTATTCCTTAATCCTTGAAACGATTTGATTGATAAAGTTCTGGTTCAAAAGTTTTAATTCTTCCAAGTAATCCTTTGCGATTCCTTTATCCTCAATCATTGCCATAACTATGTGTTCCGGCTGGACTTCGGAATTTTTATAGTAATCCTTCTTTGCATTTGCTGCAAAAATAATTTCCTGAGAATAGTTTGTAAATTTTTCAAAATTAATCATAATATTTAAACTCCGTATAATATTATTTTAATGGTATTTTGAAAAAATCAAGGAAAATTAATTTTTATTTAATCTTTTTAGAGCGGGGCTAAGATACACAAATTATACTATAGTTAAATTATTGTCTCTTGAAAAATATAAATTTTTAAGCTCTTGAATACGTTCGCGGGCAAAAATTGCATCTTCGGAAAACTGTTTATATTTAAGAAATTTCTTGTAATACCGTATTGCATCCCCGAATTTTTCCAATTTATCAAAACTCATAGCAATACCAAGATATGAAATGTAGTAGTAAGGGTTACGTTTAGTAAGCTGAAAGAATGTTCTTGAAGCTTCCATAAAATCCCCCATGCCCATAAGCATTGCACCTTTGTTGTAATAAGCTTTCAAATATTCAGGATTGGTTTCTATAAGCTTATTATAAATCATAAGAGACAAATCTGCTTCATCAACAAGCTCATGTGCTATTGCAAGCTGGATTTGAGCCTCAAGATTTTCACGATTAATCAAAATAGCTTTTACCAGATACTCAATTGCCTTTTCAGGTCTGCCGTCCGAAAGATAGCATACGCCGATTTCAAAGAAATAAGAATCATTTGAGTCATCTATTTCTACAAGTTTTAAAAGCGTTGAGATTGCTTTTTTGTAGTTTTGCAAATATTTGTAAGAAATTGCAAGCCCCCAGTATGCCTTAATCTCTTTCCTATCTGCCATTATTGCCTGCAGGTAGGTCTGTACAGATTCTTTATACATTTTTGCGAATCTGAGGGCGTCTGCCTTAACGCATAGATTGTATGACTGCGACGGTTTCGCCACAGTGATTTTTTCAGCAGCTTTTGCTAAATTTTTATCTATACCGGCATCTATTTGCATAATCCTCTCCCAACTGTATATTACACAATCGGGCGAGAAAATTTAACAACCATAGGATTAATTTTTATCTAGACCTTTGGATTTATTTTTAAAGAACCATTGCAAGAATCATAAGAATCATTGCGCCGATTTCCATAGCCGTAGACATTCTCTGGCTGAATCTCTGGGAATCATATTTTGAAGACGACTGCTTTGCTTTATTTACACTATTGAGACGTTTAATCCTGCTTGTAGTATCTTCATGAGAAAATTCAGTACCGAATGTTTCGTATTCAAGCTGTGCAAGCTCATCATTAAGGCTGCCTGAGCTGACAGGCGCGCTGCCGCCGGTAAAAGAATCTCCGTAGTTTGCATAAGGCCTTGTATAATTTCTCTGGCCGAACGGCATTGAGAATCTGCTAAATCCTCCGCCGCCTAAATCACTTGAGGCAAGCGCATTGTCATCATAAAGATTAGCATAATCGTTTTTGAAACCCTGATCCTGCGCCAGAGCCTCCGGCATAACTTCGGCTTTTATTCTGTCCATTCTTGTTGAATAATCATCTACATCATAAATTTTGCCGAAAAGCTTGCGCTCTATAGACACGATTCTTGAATGAAAATCCCTGTTTTTATACGTCTGGTTAAAAAGTTTTTGTTCAATCTCATCCACAACAGGGTAATTAACAGAACTGTCTGCAATTTCAGAATCGGCGTCTCTAAACGTATCTTCAACCGGCGGAATTTCAAGCCCGATTACGTCAGCAGAAATATCAGCGGATAATTTTTTTATACGCTTATTTATATCACCGCTTGAAGCTTTGCCGTAAATTGTTTTTTCTAAACGTTCAACACGGTTTTTTGATGAATCATTTGTATAGTCAAATCCGTATAATTCATTTTCTATTTTGGAAATTGTACTCGTCTGGGGCGAGGCCTGAATCGGAACAAAGCCTGAAAGGTATATTGAGATTAAAACTAGAGAGAATATTTTTTTCATAGCAGTACACCGTGTTACCACTATAAAGTCTGTTTATACTCTTCTCTATTCAACCAAATGTTATAAATTTTTTTTACCAAAACAAACCAAAAGTCCTAAACTTTTGTGTTAATAATAAAATAAAATCCGCAATTAATTTTAAGCCGGATGTTTAAATATAAAGTTTTGCAAAATCCAAATCACTTTTTATAGTAATTTTTATATTAGTATAGCTTCCATTTACTATATAAACAGGGATTCCCAGATGCTCGAGCATTGAAGAATCATCAGTAAAATTTCCGTCCTTCAATTTTTCATGCGCTTCTTTTATAATAGATGTCTTAAAAGCCTGAGGGGTCTGTGTATTGTAGAGTTTTGAGCGGTCAATTGTTCTGATAATCCTTCCTGTCTCATCAACCTCTTTAATAGTGTCGGTTGTTTTTGTCATTACAGAAACGGCACCCTTATCAACAACTGTATCCAAAACGCATGATATAATATCTTTTCTTATAAGAGGTCTTGCGCCGTCGTGGATTAGAACGTAATCATTTTTTACAACATTCAAAGCATTGTAAACTGATTTCTGCCTTGTATTCCCGCCCTGAATCAATTTTATTTTTGAATCTTGAAAAAGCCCCTCTAATTCCTCCATAATTGAAATATTTGCAGGGATTATAATTTCGTCAATCTCATCAAATCCGGAGAATTTTGAAACAGTCTCCTCAATGACTGTCTTATCCTTAATTTTTTCCAAAAGTTTGTTGCCTCCGCCGTATCTTGACGAAGTCCCTCCTGCCGGTATTATTACAGAAAACTTATGCATCATTCCTCCTAAAATGGTCGTAAAGACCTAATTCCTCATAATTAAAATATTTTTTATCACCTATTTTTAAAACATAATTCTGTTTTGGAAGAACTTTACCGAGAAGCTCATATTCGCTTAATTTTGGCAAAAAATCTTCCGGAACCGCTGCCACAAGCTTGTAATCTTCTGCGCCAAACATTCCTTCGATTTCTTTCACCTCAACAGAAACACCGCTTGCCTCGGCAATCTTAAATAAAGCATCCGCAAGCCCGTCTGATGTATCCATCATTGCATAATCTTCCTGAATCTGAGACGCGATGGATTCTGAAAACTCTACTTCTAATTTTGGCTCTAAATGCGCCTTTATTAATTCCTGATTATCTCCGCCCCTTTGGAGTTCTTCTAAACCTTTAGCACTCAAACCATGCGGGCCTTTGGTTATTACAGCATAACCCGGTTTGGCATTTTTTCTGGAAGAGATTTTCCGCCCCCCGGCTGAACCTATAGCAGTAACAGAGATAAAAATTTTGTCCGCGCCAGTTATATCCCCGCCGATAATTTTTGCACCATATAAGCCTGCTTTTGCACCGCGGTAAAACTCTTCGATAAACTTCTCATCAATATCATCAGGCAGAGAGAGGCCTATTGTTACAAACTCGGGCTTTGCACCGGATGCCAGAATATCGCTTATATTCACGGCAATTGATTTATACCCGAGCTGATAAGGCGTGCACCACTCCCGTTTGAAATGAACTCCTTCTACAAGATTGTCCTGCGAAACCACAATTCCAAATTCTTTGAGATAAGCGCAGTCATCTCCGATATATTCACCGCCGGTTTGTTTTTTTATAATCCCGATAAAATCAAGTTCTTTCATCATGCTAAGTTTAGCATAAAATTGAATTAAAAAATAACTCATAGAATTTTAAAATTTATTTAGAAAGAGTTATAAACAAAGCATTTTGACCATTTTTACGGACTCTACTTCCTTGTTTGAAGTTTACACTACAGGCCAATTTAATTTACCCCTGAAACCGTTTCGGAGAGTTTGCGAGAAGCGCGAGACATCAGAGAATGCAGGGCACGTAGACTCGTTTAACGCTGTCGGGCAAGAGAAAATGTGAATTTTTCCGCAAACTCAAAAAGTGAAATTTTTAATCCATTGATTCTTACACTAAACCTGAATTATTCAGTTTATATCAAATCCGGGTGCGTCTTGACGGCGCACCCGGATTTCGGAGAATCTAACTACAAATTATTCATAAAATGCTGATATTCAACTTCACATCTTTGTACTTCTT
>CALVBV010000080.1 GCA_944325815.1 Candidatus Gastranaerophilales bacterium | reverse complement strand
GTAGGGTAGACTTTAGTCTACCGCATCATTAGGTGAAGCGTGAGGCGTGAGGCGTGAAGGGTGCGTTAATGAAGTGATTAAGTGATCAGGTGATCAAGCGGTAGGGTAGACTTTAGTCTACCGCATCATTAGGTGAAGCGTGAGGCGTGAGGAGTGAAGGGTTCGTTAAAGAAGTGATTAAGTGATCAGGTGATCAAGTGATCAAGAATTTATAACTTCTTCTCAACTTCTAAACTTCTCAACTGCTAAACTTTACTGGGCGAAGCGTGAGGCGTGAAGCGTGAAGGGTGCGTTTATAAAGTGACCAAGTGATCAGGTGATCAAGTGATCAAGAATTTATAACTTCTCCTCAACTCCTAAACTTCTCAACTTCTAAACTTTTCTACAATGTGGTAGACTGAAGTCTACCCTACCTCTTCCCCCACCAGTGCCGTCACCCACCTAACCTCCCTCATAAGGGAGGGATAACTGCCCCCTTCCCTAAATCACTCAACATAAGAATTTCTTCTCTTCTAAACATTTCTATGCTAAATTTTAATTATGGCAGATAAAATAATTATTTTTTCAGGCAAACAATACTCCGGCAAAGATACAGCAGGAAAAATTCTGATAGAGGCAATGCCGGAGTTTAGACGATTTGCCATGGGTGATATTATCAAACTGGAATACGCAAAGCTTAATAATCTGACTTTTGAACAAATTGAGGCTGACAAACCTAAATACCGTCAGGGTTTAATTGACCTCGGAAATTGGGGACGCGCACAAAGTCCGGATTTTTGGATTCATAAAATTATCTCACAGGAAGGTAATATTGTTGTTACCGATGTCAGGATTAAACACGAGTATGAAGTTTTTAAATCAGCAGGCGCAGTATCAATCCGTGTTGAAGCGTCACGCGAGGTTCGGCAGGCTAGAGGCGGAACGCTTGTCGGAGAAAATGATATTACAGAAGTTGATTTAGATGATATTCAGGATTGGGATTTTCTAATCGACAATAACAAGGATTACGAAACATTGAAACAAAATGTTCTAAAAATTGTTGAAAAATTACGTTAAGCATTCTTTGCGACCTCCTTTGCATCTGCCAGTAATACTTCCGGCTTTTTAGGCGTTAAATATTTATCAGCGGTGCTGCCTATTTTACTCAATGCAATACCTGCAATTGAGCCGTATATCATACTCTGAACACCTGAAAATAACATTGCTGTAAGTGCAAGCGATGAGCCGATACCTGCTACTGCGGGGAAGCCCAGCGTCAATGCGCGGGAAATTCTGTCCTCTTTATCGTGAGCCGTGCCTATCGCTATTCCGCTTAAACCGACTGCACCCAAACCTGTCAATACATCTGTTGGTGCACCGCCAAGCATTAAATCACGCTTCTTGTCAAAATATTCTACACTTTCACTGTGATTTGCTTTTCTTAATCTCTTGCCGGCTTTTTTAAGGCTGTTTTCAAGAGCGATTTTTTCCTCGGTTTTTATATGCGGAGTCAGGATTTCTATAATCTCATTGTACTTGCCTTTTTGCGATTTTAAATCTCCCATTAAGGTATTTACAGCGCTGTTGCCTTCTGCCTCAAGCTTGCTGCGGGATGGCATAAGCATATCTTCTGCCCAATAGGACATA
Source organism: Candidatus Gastranaerophilales bacterium (assembly GCA_944325815.1). Taxonomy (GTDB): domain Bacteria; phylum Cyanobacteriota; class Vampirovibrionia; order Gastranaerophilales; family Gastranaerophilaceae; genus CAG-196. Next base: position 6,440 of record CALVBV010000080.1, on the reverse strand, counting down.
TTTGATTTTATATTATCCATATTATGTCTGAACTTTTCTTTGAATGTGCCTTTTGATTTAGGCCCCTGAAAATTCCCGGCAAAATCTTTCAGTTTAACCGTGAAATCTTTTTCAAGATTTGCCATAAGTTCTTCCTGATGCTTCAAACGTCCGCTTGTCCGTGATTTTGAGAAATATTCTCTTGCCGAGCGTATCTCTTCCAGTTTTAAATCAACAATTTTCTGCTCTTCCGGAGAAAGTTTTCCGCGGTAACTTTTGATTAAATCCTCAAGTGCATCCATTTTTTTAGAAGCCTTTAGGTATTTTCCCTGAACCGTTCTTTTGCTTATATTATCAAACCAATTTGTTATAGAGTTATGCACAGTCGACATAATTTTTCGAAAACCTCTGTCACAAGTTTGCAGAATATTTCTTGCGGTTCCGTTTTTAACTCCGCCAAACTTTTCTGCAGTACAGAGCCACTTAAAGCCGACATCTTTTGAAGCATTTAAGCTGTTTGTAAACTGAAACGCATCTGCTACAAATTTTAAGCCTTTAGACAGTGAAGCAAAAAATCTGCTTTTCAGAAAATCATTTTTGTTTTTATCTACTTTAGTATGAGCTTTTGTTGACCAGGTTTTCAAGCGGTTAATAAATCTGCCGGAGAATTTCGGGTTCAAAAGTGCCACAATAGCTGATAAAACAAGAACGCTGCTTCCTACAGCAATGGCAGTTTTGTTAGACTTCTTCTTCTCTTCATCTTCGGTTTTCTTTACAAAAGTATCTACTGAGTTGTTAACGGCAGTTTCTACTTTTTCTATCGGTTTAGATAGTACGGGCTGAGTATTCTTAAAACACATATTTTTAGAATACATAGGATTATTCATGTTGTAATAATTGCCCATTGACATTACAATATCACCTTTAACCTGCTACATGAATATAAAGTATATTTTATAAGAAAAATTGCCTAAAAATCTATTATTTATTAAGACATGTTACAGCCTGAAAATTTTTGCAGAGTTGCGGGTATAATAATTTATATGGAACAGTTTATAGAAGTTGGAAAAACTTACAGGCATTATAAAGGCAATGTTTATGTAATTATCGCGCTTGCGCGGCATTCTGAGACAGGTGAAGATATGATAGTATACCAATCTGTCAAAAACGGTGATGTATGGGTAAGACCGCGGTACATGTGGAATGAAGAGGTTGAATTAAACGGAACCAGGGTTTTGAGGTTTACGCAGATATGATAACAAGTCAAGTCCGGGAATGGATGCGGAAAGTTGAGAGGCGTCAGTATTCTTACGATGACGCAATGTATGAATTTATGCGTTTTTCGTCTTTTTTAACCCGTGAGGAGATGAAGATGATTAAGTCGAAGCTGGAAGAGTCATACCGCGGCTGAGCGGCTGAGGGGTCTGCTTAGGTTTAGTAGTTGAGAAGTTTAGAAGTTTAGAAGAAGTTATAAATTCTTAATCACTTCATTAACGCACTCCTCACGCCTCACGCTTCACGCTTCACGCCATTATCACCCATCCCCGGCCCTTCCCTCATCTAGGAGGGAAGGGGGGCGGCCACTTTATAACCGGACTAGTACAAATTAATAATAAACTTTATTGTATTAAAGTCGGATTTTTTGAATCACACAAAGCGTTACACTTTTAGTATGTCAAATGCTGTGAATAATTTATTAAAGGCTCTTGGAGAAGAGGCAGGCTTAAGCCCCGTGGAGAATGAGCATATTTTTACATCTGGCAGAAAAAAATGGCTTGCAGGGATTCTGCCCTCTGAGCTGTTAAATAAGAGTGTGAAGCATGCCGTAGAAACCCTTGTTACATTGAATGAAAGCGGAGAGTTTTATAAAATTTTTCCGGACAATATTGAAACCCCGAATTACGGCGACAGGTGGGGAAGAAGCGCAAATTATATCGAAATCAATAACCGCGCAATAGCAGAAATGGAGGGAGACAGGACTAAAAACGGCATTTTAAGCTCAATAAAACTTCTGCCTGCCATTCCTCCATCAGCAAAGAGCTGGGCTAATTGCGTAATTCTTTCCCAGATTTTTCCTAATATTTACGGAGACGGATATAACAAAGGCCCTTTTGAAGAAAATTCTATTTACGGTATAAAACTGAATGCAGGATACAGCGCAAATATAGCCGACTTTGATATTGAACTTTCTCCGGAAGAACAATTCCGGGCGTTTAATGATTTAGCGCATATTCACGGATTGAAAACGGGGTTCAGAACAGTAATCTCTGCTGACCAGATTAAGGTCGCAAAACCTTATGAAAACGATGTTACATTTGATTGGAATAACCCTGAGCATCAGGAACTTTTTATAAATGAACATGTTAAACTTATGAAACTCGGATTTGAAGCCGTGTTTATTGATTCTGCAAAGCATATAGGCGGATATGATATGGCAAATTATACCGGAGTGGGCGCGCTTCCCGGGTATGAGCAGATGCAGTATATTCTCTATGAAATCCGTTCACGTTCCGGCAAAACAACGATAAGCTTTGCCGGAGAAAAAAGCACGGGTGACTTTGAACGCTACAGAAAACTCGGGCTTACAACAGGCACGGCTTTTGTTCCGCCGGATAATTATGACAAAGTAAAATGCTGGTCTGAAAAACTTAAATATGATAAAGACTACGCACCCGGAGTAGAAGTCTCTAACGACAATGACGAAGGGGGCAGAACCTACGAAGAAAGGCTGAACAGGATTAATTCAATACTGTTTGCCTACGAGTATCCGAGCGATAAGCTTGCAAGCTTTATGCAGATGGAGGACCTTTTCCCATTAAGGTACGATACAAATACGCACCATCTTATGATGACAAATCCTTCATACTCAACTGACGGAACAGCACAAAGCCACTGGGAAAATTTGTTTACCAGAGAGGACGGAAGAGCCTATAATGCAAAGGTTGGCGAGCTTTTTGCATACGCTTTGAATCTGTAAATTTACTCTCTTACATGCTCAAGTGCCATCTCCAGAACGGTTTTAACGTGATGGTCGCTTAGTGAATAAAAGACATTTTTCCCGCGCTTTTGTGCCTTAACAAGTTTTGCACTTCTTAATATCTTCAACTGATGAGAAACCGCAGACTTTGTCATACCTAAAAGCTCTGTTAAATCTCCGGCGCACATCTCATTTTCTTCAAGCGCCCACAATAGCTGAATCCTTGTGCTGTCTCCCATTAGTTTAAAAAAATCAGACAAATCGTAAAGTACCGTTGTATCCGGCATTTTTGTCCTAACCTGTTCTACCAAATTCTCAGATTTCATAAGTATATTATAATTGAATAGTTGCTCAACTGTCAAATTATTGTAAAGATTTATTGCAAGAGCCGCCTTGTTATCTTGACAGTTGAATAGTTGTTCAACTATAATATAGATAAAAGAGGTAATAAATATGTGCGAACATCATGACCACGGAGAACACGACAACGGAAAAATTCTTCTCAGAGCTTTGATAGCACTTGCCTTGTTTGCGGGGGGATTTAAGCTGAAACCTTTGTTTATATTAGCATACCTGATTGCAGGGGCTGATGTTTTATTTAAGGCAGTGAAGAACATTAAAAAAGGGAGAGTTTTTGATGAAAACTTCCTTATGTCTGTCGCAACCGTCGGCGCATTATGCATAAAAGAGTATCCGGAAGCGGTTATGGTTATGATTCTGTACCAAATCGGCGAGTATTTTCAGCACAGAGCTATTGAAAAATCAAGGCATTCTATAAGTGCGCTTATGGACATCAGGCCTGATTATGCTAACTTAAACGGCAAAAAAGTCCGGCCACAGGAAGTAAAGACAGGTGATATTATAACGGTTAATACAGGAGAAAAAATTCCGCTGGACGGAATTGTTGTTGAAGGGCACGCCTCTGTAGACACCTCGGCTCTTACGGGAGAATCTGTTCCGAGAGGGGTAAACGCCGGTGACGGAGTTATCAGCGGATGCATTAATCTTGACGGGGTTCTAAAAATCAAAGTTACTAAAGAGTTTGGAGAATCTACTGTATCAAAAATTCTTGAACTTGTAGAACACGCATCTTCCAGGAAAGCTAAAACAGAAAACTTTATCACAAAATTTGCTGGTTATTATACTCCGGCAGTTGTTATAATGGCCTTATTAATAGCGTTTATCCCGCCCCTGTTTTGGTCCGGAAACTGGATTTTCAGAGCACTTACTTTTCTTGTAATATCCTGCCCCTGCGCGCTTGTTATATCAGTTCCGCTCGGATTTTTTGCAGGTATCGGAAGCGCTTCCAAAAACGGCGTGTTAATCAAAGGCAGCAATTATCTGGAACTTCTATCCAAACCGGATACTGTTGTTTTTGATAAAACAGGAACTTTAACAAAAGGCTCATTCAGCGTAAGAGAAATTCATTCAGAAGTGCCTGATTTTTTGAAATACACAGCTTACGCAGAAAGCGCATCTTCACATCCGATTGCTGCTGCAATACGCAGGGCTTACGGGCAGGAAATACCGGAACAAAGCGAAATCACGGAAATTGCAGGATACGGAGTAAAAGCCCTTGTTGATGGAAAAGAAGTCATTGCAGGCAATGCAAAACTTGTTAATACAGAGCCTGTTGATACTGACGGAACAGTTATTTACGTATCAATTGACGGAAATTATGCCGGATATATCGTTATTGCAGACGAAATTAAGGAATCCTCCGCTAAAACAATAAGCGAGCTTAAACAATCAGGTATCAAAACTGTTATGCTCACAGGCGATTCTAAAAATACGGCGCATAAAGTTCAGGAAAAACTCGGGGTTGACGAGGCTTATGCTGAACTTCTGCCTGCAGATAAGGTCAATAAGCTTGAAGAAATTATATCCAAATCAAAAGGAAGTGTTATCTTTGTCGGAGACGGTATAAACGACGCGCCTGTGCTTACCCGGGCAGATGTGGGTATTGCAATGGGGGCTCTGGGTTCTGACGCTGCAATTGAAGCTGCAGACGCAGTAATTATGGATGATAACCCTGAAAAAATCATAACCTCTATAAAAGTTGCAAGAAAAACGCTCTGTATTGTGAAACAAAATATCACATTTGCACTCGGTGTAAAAGGTCTCTTTCTCATACTCGGAACTTTCGGTATGATGACAATGTGGGGTGCCGTGTTTGCGGATGTCGGAGTTACACTTTTGGCTGTGCTAAATTCCCTCAGAACCCTCAAAAAGCAGGATTGATTTTTGTATCTTTTTAGGATAATTTATCCTGAGAGGTATAAAATGAAGAGACGCGCACTAGGTGTAATGTACGGAGTAATCGCCTCCGCAAGCTACGGCATGAATCCCTTGTTTGCCCTTCCGCTTTTTGCAAAAGGGATTGGTACAAACTCTGTTCTTTTCTACAGATATTTTTTCGCAGTTATTATCTACGGAATCTGGCTTAAATTCCATAAGAAAATCTGTTTTAAATTAGATAAACAAGAAATCCTGCCGCTTTTTATTATGGGAATGTTTTTCTCCTTTTCTTCGCTTACTCTGTATGAAGCCTTTAATTACATAGACGCCGGAGTCGCCTGCACAATCCTGTTTATTTATCCTGCAATCGTTGCAATATTGATGACCATATTTTTTAAAGAGAAATTCTCTAAAATGGTATTCTTTTCAATCTTTATAATTTTTGCCGGCATAACTCTCTTATACAGCGGGAAACCCGGAGGATATCTTAATCCTTGGGGAGTTTTTATGGTGCTTTTATCTGCATTTTTGTATGCCCTGTATATTATAGGGGTAAAAAATATTAAATCCATAAGACATCTAAACAGCGGGAAAATGAGTTTCTATGTTATGCTTTTCGGGCTAATTGTTTATATCGTTAATCTAAAATTCTGTACTGAACTCCAGCCTCTGACAGAGCCTAAAATGTGGCTGTTTGCGCTTGCGCTTGCAATTTTACCGACAGTGATTTCAATTGAGACAATAAATATAGCGATTAAACTCATCGGCTCAACAACTTCTGCTGTTTTGGGCGCATTGGAACCTCTTACGGCAATCTTTTTCGGAGTAGTCGTTTTTCATGAACAATTGACCTTAAAAATTATAGTCGGAATAATTGCAGTCCTCACAGGCGTTCTGCTGGTAATTATGCGGAAGAATTTTGTAAAAAAATAAACTGCTTTTGGAAGAAAGGGGCTGTGATTGCGTGAAGCGTGAGGGGTGAGGCGTGAAGGGTGCGTTAAAGAAGTGATTAAGTGACTAGGTGACTAAGTGATTAAGAATTTATAACTACTTTTCAACTATTCAACCTTTCCACTTTTCAACATTTATAACTTCTCCTAAACTTCTAAACTCCTCAACTTCTAAACTTCTAAACCAGTGCCGGCACCCACCTAACCTCCCTCATTAGGGCACTGCTGTCCGGTAAAAAAAGAGCATAAAAAAGCAAGACGTAGCAAATAAAAGCTATTCCCCTTGTAATAAAGTC
>CALVBV010000079.1 GCA_944325815.1 Candidatus Gastranaerophilales bacterium | reverse complement strand
TCATCCAGCGTGATATCCGCGTTTATTATGTCGTTATTGAAATAAATATTGCCGGTTTTGTCGCCTGTGAGGGAGAGGTTATACTGGTTTGTGCGGTCGATTGTTGTTCCGCTTACTTTGCCTCCATCAATCTGGTCGTTAAAGACGATATTACCGTTATTTTGAGCTTTTAGTGTAATCTTTGGAGAACGAGAAGAAGATGTTTCTACAAATATTGCGTTTGGTATCTCGCCTCTGGAGTCCTTCGTATAATTGCCGGTGAACTCAATTGTCTTGTTGTCAGCGGAAAAAGTCATATCGCTTGCTGTAAACACAGCACCGCCTAGTGCAAGATCTGTGTCAGAGGTAGTCTCTGCATAGTTACCGATAAAGCTGCCGGAGATATCGCCGATTGTACCTTCATTATAAATCGCGCCGCCTGAGGCCTCAGAATAACTCTCAGCATAATTTCCTATAAAGTCTCCGGTAATATTGCCAATTTCACCATAACCACCATTAGAAATTGCGCCACCAGAGGCATAACCACCATAAGGATTACTGGCATCAATCTGCGCGTAGTTTCCTATAAAGTCTCCGGTAATATTGCCAATTTCACCATAACCACCATTAGAAATCGCGCCACCAGAGTCATAACGAAAGCCACTCGCGTAATTGGCAATAAAATCACCGATGATATTCCCGATTGTGCCACTATTAGAAATCGCGCCGCCAGAGGAATATGCATAGTTGCCGATGAAGTCGCCAGTGATATCACCGATTGTGCCGCTATTATAAATCGCGCCGCCATAGGCTGAACTACTATCTGCGTAGTTGTCGATAAAGTCACCCGTTATATCACCGATTGTGCCGCTATTATAAATCGCGCCGCCATAGGCAGAAATGGCATCACTCTGTGCATAGTTTCCGATAAAGTCACCCGTTATATTGCCGATTGTACCGCTATTATAAATCGCACCGCCATTGGCTGTATTGGAAGCACCCTGCGCGTAGTTAGCAATAAAGTCACCAGTGATATTACTGATTTCTCCGTAATTATAAATCGCGCCGCCATAGGCATAACCATCATAACGCTTACTGCCATTGCTCTGCGCGTAGTTGCCGACAAAATCGCCCGTGATATCGCCGATTGCACCATTGTAATTATAAATCGCACCGCCATAGGCAGAACCGGAAGCATTGTTATAGTTGCCGATAAAATCGCCCGTGACATTGCCGATTATTCCCCCATTGTTATTATAAATCGCGCCACCGCGGGCATAATTCCCTATAAAGTCACCCGTGATATTGCCGATTGTGCCACTATTAGAAATCGCACCGCCGTTGGCAGAATCGGAATTGAGCTGCGCATAGTTGCCGATGAAGTCGCCAGTGATATTGCCGATTGTGCCGCCATCATTATAAATCGCACCGCCATGGGCAGAAACGGAATCACTCTGTGCATAGTTTCTGATAAAGTCACCGGTGATATCGCCGATTGTGTCACTATTATAAATCGCGCCGCCATAGGCAGTATATACATGTGCGTAGTTACCGATAAAGTTGCCGGTGATATTACCGATTGTGCCATTATTATAAATCGCACCGCCATTGGCAGAATTGGAATCTCTCTGTACATAATTCCCCACAAAGTCGCCAACAATATCCTTGCCCTGCTGGTCGGTATCTATTCGGCCATAGTTCGTGTCATAATGCGCAGTAATTGTAGTTTTATCCCCGCTCGGGGTTGAAACTTCCTTAAACTCGTAATTGCCGTCAGTGTTTTGTTCCCATTCAAAATACTTGCTGTTCCCGCCCTCGCCGTATTCGGTCTGCTTTAGTGTGAGCTCGTAATACACAGGCTCAAACTTCTGCGTCTCCTCGTTGTATTCATACTTTGTTATTGTATTCTCGCCGGCCTCGTCCACGCGAGTCAGTGTATAAGCGGATTCCGGATAAACCTCGCCCGTTCCCTCTATCGGGTTTCCCTCGTCATCCTTTTCCATTGTTGACGGGTTGATTACGCCGTTATTGTGCAGCTCATCAAGAGTCGGGCTCTCGCCCGCTGTAGCAGGAAGCGCCATCAAGGATAAACACAAAACAGCGGATAATTTCCCCATATAGCTAAAACCCTTTACCAGAGTGTGTTTTACCCCCCCCCCCTAAGGGTTCGGCGGCCAAAATCTGCTCACAGCAAGTGTTTAAGCTCTTTCTGTTTTGATATCCTTTCATAATTTGTATCCTCGCGTTTTTGTCGTATATTTTTTAAATTCCACATTTTGGAGATTTATAACGCATTTTAGGGCAAATTGTTACAAAAATTTACAATTGGGGTTGGGTTGTTTAGGCGGAGACTTAGGCGGGCGCTGGGTTTGAGGGGGATTGCGTGAAGGGTGAGGTGTGAAGAGTGAAGGGTTCGTTAATGAAGTGATTAAGTGACTTGGTGATCAAGTGATTAAGCTTAACCCGCCCCTTGTGGGAGGGTCGAAATCTTTGATTTCGGGGAGGGGTGTTTGGGGGTTGAATAAAGAAGAATACAAAAAAAACTTCTTCTAAACTACTAAACTTTTTCTCTCCTAAACCCAAGCAAACCCCTCTCCCTAGCCCTCTCCCACAAGGGGAGAGGGGGTTTTATTGATGCAGTAGAACTGCACCCTACTTTTACCGGGTGATGCGTGAGAGGTGAGGGGTGAGGGGTGCGTTTATGAAGTGATTAAGTGACTAGGTGACTAAGTGATTAAGAATTTATAACTACTGTTCAACTTTTCAACTCATCCACTCTTCAACATTTATAACTTCTTCTAAACTCCTAAACTTATAAACTTCTCAACCAAAGCCAGCACCCACCTAACCTCCCTCATTAGGGAGGAACTGTTACTAACTCCTAAACTATTCAACTCTTCCACTTTTCAACCATATAAATCCCAAAATTTTCTCCTGGAAAAGTTTTTTTCTGTGTGATATTATAAACGAAATATTGAAGGGAAAGAAAATGAATACTGCCGAATATTTGATAAAAAAACTTGAAGAGCTTGGCGTTAATGATTTTTTCGGACTGCCCGGCGATTATAATTTTAATTTACTTTATGCCGTTGAAAATAACCCGGGGACCAGATGGATAGGATGTACTAATGAACTAAATGCAGGTTATGCTGCCGACGGGTATGCAAGAATGCGCGGTTTCGGGGCTGTTATTACTACTTACGGAGTTGGAGAATTAAGCGCTATTAATGCTATTGCAGGTGCGTATTCAGAAAATATCCCGGTTATTAGTATAGTAGGTGTTCCGGCTGTAAAATGCATAGAAAATAAAACTATGGTGCATCATAATTTCCAGGAAGTGGATTATTATAAATTCATGGAAGCGCATAAACCAGTGACCTCTGCAACGGCGTTTCTTACCAGAGATAACGCGAAGCTGGAAATCGACAGAGTTCTCAAAATATTTGTGAAAGAAAGAAAACCTGTATATATAGCAGTACCCGTAGACATTGCAAAGCTGGAAATCTCTGATAGAGAAGTGTCTTATAACTGGACCAGTGATGAAGATGTTTTGGATGCAGTCACAACTAAAATCGCGGAAAAAATAAATAAATCACTAAGGCCGGTAATATTGGGCGACAGTCTCGTAAAAAAATTTGATGCCAGGGTTGAATATCGGGAATTTGTCGAAAAAACAGGGATTCCGGTAACAAATTTTCTAATGGGGACAAACCTGATAGACATGGATTATGAAAAGTACCTCGGCGGGTATTATTCCAACTACAGAAATCCACAGGCACAAAAAGCGGTGGAAGAAACAGACTGCCTTATTGCAGCAGGCCCGGTATACAGCGATTTAAACGCGTTTGGCTTTAATCTTCCTTACAAAATAAATAATCATATTGCTATATATGGAACTCACTGCTATGTCGACGGAATAAGATTCGATAATGTTAAAATGAGCGATGTGTTAGAAAAAATTACTCAATTGGTTTCTCCGCGCGAAATTTCTGTAGAGAAAGGAGATATTGGCTACCAGCCGGTTTCGGCAGATGCGGGAGACTTAACTTCAAAATATATTTATCCTCGCCTGCAGGAGTTTATAAAAGAAAATGATATAGTAATCGCAGAAACCGGCATTATTCCTTACGGTGTCGGGCAGATAAAATTCCCTCATAATGTAGATTTACAGACCCAAACATTATGGGGCTCTATAGGCTGGGCAACTCCGGCAGCCCTCGGCGTTTGTCTGGCTAAACCTAAATCAAGAGTTATTCTAATCACTGGTGAAGGTTCGCATCAGCTTACGGCAATGGAAATTGGAAATATGCTGAGACGAGGCCTGAAACCAATAATTATTGTCTTGAATAATCAGGGCTATACTGTAGAGCGGGTTCTGTCAGATAATCCTTATGACAAATTTAATGATATTATGCAGATGAATTATTCAAAATTTGCCAGAGTGTTTGAAGGAGATATTTGGTCTACAAAGGTAACTACAGCAGAAGATTTTGATAAAGCTTTAAAAGTAACGCAGATAATGAATAAAATGTGTTATATTGAAATCTGCACTGGCCCAATGGACATGCCAAAATTAACCGAAGATGTAATCTCTAGCCTCCGGAACAAAAATTTGAATAAATCGGTTTCGGAACAGTACTGTGAGCCTAAGGAAAAAATCACAGAACACGAGGACAAAAAAAAGATTGACTTTGAGACAACTGTGCATAAAGGGTTTGATTTATGATGAAAAGACTTTATGTAATCTCAGGTTCCTCAGGAGTCGGCAAAGGTACTGTTATAAAAGAATTTTTGAAGAAACACCCGGATTTTAAACTTTCGATATCCTGCACTACAAGGAAAAAGCGGGATGGTGAAGAGCATGGAGTAAATTATTTTTTTGTTACCAAAGAAGAGTTTGCTTCCTACATAAAAAACAATGAATTCTTAGAATGGGCTGAGTTTTCGGGCAATCATTACGGAACCAGAAAAGATTTTGTAGAAAAATGCCTGAAAAACGGTGAAAATTTAATTCTGGAAATAGATACACAAGGGGCATTGCAGGTAAAATCACTCATGCCTGAGGCGGTATTGATATTTATTGCCCCGCCTTCAATAGAAGAATTAGAGGCCCGGCTTAGAGGCAGACATACAGAGGATGAAGAGGCAATACAAAAAAGGCTTGCTTCCATAAAAGCTGAAATCAAAAATTCTGAAAAATTTGATTACAAAATAATAAATGATACTGTTGAAAATGCAGTAAAATCGCTCGAAAACATTATTAATCCATAGATTAAGCTTGTCAAATTGTAAACTTTTGTAAAATTTTTATTTCATGATGTACCATGAAATAAAAATTTATAGTAGCATGCCATGTATCAACTATCCCCAAATCTCCTCCCAAAATTATTAGAGAAAATACTTATACTGACTCAAAACGGGTCAGTTTTTATTTTGTATAATCTCCGGGAAGGACGTGAGGAACAAAACTAGCTTAAGAGTTCTGTCAGGATAGTTGCATTTTTTTCTGCTTGAAGATTGTTAGAAATCTTATTGCGCTTAATATAAACTCTGAGAGCTTCTCTGATTAATTCGCTTCTGGTGCGCTGTTCAGAATTGGCTATGCTGTCTACTCTGCTAAGAAAATCATTTGACATTGAAATCAATACTCTTGCCATAGTCCCTCCATATCTTCCTCATTATATCATATAAATAGATTATTACAAGAGTATATCAGTTTTATGTTGACAATGTTACGATTTATTAAGTTTTTGTTACACAAAAAGGCAATTTTTACCAATAGTAATACTTTATATATATAAGAGAATAATAACGAGGATAAAAATATGGGCATTCCATTATTCAAATTTTCAAGTATAAATCATTCAATGACAAGCCAGAATCCGTGTGATACGTTAAATTTATTCTGGAATCAACAGATAGAGTATAATAATGCAAAATCTCTTGTATATATGACACCTTCTTATGATTTCAGTACAGTTTGGCGTTTCCCGGAATTTTCCACATACGGAAACCACTTACTAAACCCGCTGTTAGCAATAAACCAAACAATGCAGAAATGGAATAATAACAACTGCTGGGGAAACAACTGCTGGGATTTTGGCAATTTCGGCAACTTTAATTTTCCGTGGTCAAATAATACCAACACAAACAATGATAACTCAGGAAAAACTGATTCTGAAAGAGCTGCAGAAAAGAAAATGCAGAGAGAATATGATGATTTAAAAGCTCTTATTAATGAATATAAAAATATTGCACAGGCTAATAAATCAATTAATCCTGATTTATTAGATAAAATTGAAGTTGCTCTTTCTAAATCAGGAAAGATTGAGGAAAAATTAGAATCTTTGAAAAATATTTATAATGATATTAACAAGACCTCTTTGAGAAAAGCTTTGACATCACTTTCTTCAAAAGATTTCAACCTGAAAGAAAGACTGGAAAAAGCCGGATATAACTTTGGTGACAAAGATTACAGCTATAAAAATTTAAAAGATACAGATTTAAATTCAATGCTTGACAGAATTCACAGTGAAATAGCAGGACTTTCAAGCAAAAATCCAAACAGCTTAAAAGAATTTAAAGGTCTTATAGAGCCAATGGTAACTGTTGGTGATAATGATATTTTAAGAGTTATAAGCTATTGGAATGACAAGTATGGTTTGACCGGCAATAACAAAGACAGTAAAGATGAAGGATGCATTATCCGTTTTATGATTAAAAAGATGAACGAAGTTGATGACAATGCTAAAACAGATATTCAAAGCTCCGTTAATAAACTTATTGATGCATTAACATCAAAAGCAAACTATATTAAAGATAATGGCGAAGCATTTGATGAAGAGACTCTGACCGCACTTGGAGCTCAGATAACAAATGTTACAAAAGCTAAAGAAGCTGCTGCCCAAAAGGCTACAAGCAAAACTTTAGAAGACCTTGCAAAAGAATTTGAGAAACTCTATGTAATGCTTAGAACAATGGAGGCATTACAGATTAACAAGGATATCAACAACAAGTACAGTTTCCTGAATAGTATTTCAAATACTGATACTGATATAATCGACGAAAATATTATCGTAAAAGATACAGAAGCCGACTTGAAAAAGGAAGGTTTAGGCGATATTGATATTAAAAACATACACTTAGTAGATTATCAGGCACCACCCAAAACAGCTCAGGAAGAAGTTAATGACTTAGTCAAAGAGGGTACTTTAAAAAATGCAATAGATGCAACAGATCTACAGACAAAACTTAAAGACTACTATCAAGACCACGAAGGAACTTTCTACACAATAAGAGACGGCAAAATCATCAGACTTGATGGTGTGACCAAGATATACAGCAATGGCCGCTGTGGAATAAAAGATAAGGAAGGTATGCACAATATTCCCGAAGGTACAGAAGTCACAAAAGATGATATTCCGAAAGAAGAAAAGCCATCAGATTCCGGAAGCACCACTGGTGACGAGGACGGTTCTTCTGACAGTACATTGAGTGAAGCAGCAAAGAGATATTATGAATATGCTAAAACACAAGCAGCTAATGGTGAAACACGATACCTGGGGAAAAAATTCGCAGAAGCAATTTGCGGAAACACAGACGAAGATGAATTTTACAAAATGCAAGGCTATATCAGAATCATAGATAAAGACAATGTGGCCAACTTCATAAAGGGCTACTATGATAGCGATAGCTGGTATGCTAACGGCTTCTTTGAACAAATTGCTGCAGAAAACTCTAGTTCACAATTAACAAATGGAGAAGTTGTATCTGTTCTAAAAGCTTTAGTTGAATACTTTAAGAATAAAGAGCTTGAAGGTCAAGATGAAACAGATTTTGAAAGAATAAAAGAAGCTTATGAGGATTACCGACAAAAAGATCAAACAAAAAAATTTTCTAATTCTGAACCCGGGTGGAGAATTTTTGGAGTAGATAAACTAGATAGATTAGATGATGCTGTTGAAAGACTTTTGAAAACAGGGGATGCAGAAGAATAAGATGTAAGATTGGTATTCAAAAAAAAATCAGCCGGAGGCCTCTCCGGCTTTTTACTTGCAGTATTTATCCATCCAATACTTGGTCGGCAGACAATGATTTCTCACAAAAACAAATAATGCCTCCAAGTCTGCCTCTAGTCCCCCCCCCAACCCTCACTGCTGTCCGGTAAAAAATAAAATTTGTAAGTCGGACATTAATCCGACAATAACTGTCATGCTGAACTTGGTTCA
>CALVBV010000078.1 GCA_944325815.1 Candidatus Gastranaerophilales bacterium | reverse complement strand
GGGTCGAAATCTCTGATTTCGGGGAGGGGTGCTTGGGGGTTGAATAAAGAAGAATACAAAAAAACTTCTTCTAAACTACTAAACTTTTTCTCTCCTCAACCCAAGCAGACCCCTCACTCCGGCCCTCTCCCACAAGGGGAGAGGGAATAACTACTATTCAACTGTTCAACCTTTCCACTCTTCAACATTTATAACTTCTTCTCAACTCCTAAACTACTCAACTCCTAAACTATAATATCCCCTGCTCGTTGCTTAAAAAAAGTTTACATGATATAATTTCGGTATGGAAACGAGCGCTGAGTTAAAACATAAGGGGAAGAAGAGCATGTCTGCTCAAACACGGCTTATCCTCGCCGGACTTGCCGTAAGCACTGCTTTTATTATTCTGTCAGCAGGGTTTGCAGGGTACAGCGTCACTAAAAATATGAACAGCGCGTATAAAAATTTTGCTCAGGTTTTATCTAAAACCCTTGCAATTGAAGGCGTAGAGGTTACAAAAGAACTGCCCGAGCTTGCAAAGTACGATGCTTTGCGGGCAAATTGCGTTTCTGTGCTTAAAAGCAACGATGATATTGCTTTTATCGTTTTCAAAGATAATAAATCAAAAATCATTTATTCCAGCAAAGATGATTATCCTGAGCAGGCTGAAAAAGCGAGAATTACTGTAAGCTCGCCGATGATTGTTAAAAATCTCAGCGATTCCGTTAACGTGGGCTCTGTAACTGTCGGCTTATCCGGAAATATTATGGACAGAGTCTCTGCAACATCTAATCTTTCGCTCGCAACAGTATTTATACTGGCATGGCTTGTTATTGCGGGAATCATATATATGAACTCTTCCATAATCACCAGAGAGCTCAGAAAGTTGCATCAGGGTGTTAAGAAGATTTCATCAGGCGAGTTCGGCTATATGCTTGATGATAAGGATGTTGACAGCGAAGTCAAAGAACTCTATAACGCGTTTAACGACATGTCCGAGCGATTAAGCCGGTATAATGAACAAACTATTGAGAGTTTAACTTTTGAGAGAAATAAACTTGAATCCGTTTTGATGAGTATTGTTAACGGTGTTGTGGTGTGCGATAACCACGATAAGGTTATTATGGTTAACAATTATGCAAAAAGGCTTCTGGAAGTCGAGGAAGAAGATATTATCAACACTCAAATCCAGCAGTTTTGCGACTCAAGCGGAGAGTTCTGCTTTGCAGACAAAATTGCCGATTTTAAAGACACACCTCTGGATGATGAGGGTACGACAGTTCCTTTCAATATAAACATTGACCAGAGAGTGCTCAAATGCGTAATCTCTCCGATGTTTACACGCTCAAATTCTTATGTCGGATATATTATCGTCCTGATTGATGTTACCAAAGATGTTGAGATGGATCAGCTGAGGTCAAACTTTATCTCTAATGTTTCTCACGAACTCAGAACGCCGGTGACGGTTCTCAGAAGCTATATTGATACTTTGTATAACTTCGGGAACGACTTCGATTTCAATACCCAGCGCGAGTTTATCGGAGTTATGAATCAGGAGATTATAAGGCTTAACCGGATGGTTAATGACATTCTCGACTTTTCAAGGTATGAAGCTCAAAATGTTCATCTTGAAAAAACTAAGCAGGATATTATGGAAATCATTGAGGATGCTGTTAATCAGGTTCAGGTGCTTGCAAAAGAACACGATTTAACGATTTCTATTATGAAAGAACCTGACCTTCCGGAGATTTATTTGAATGTTGAAAGTATCTCCCGCGCGTTTATGAATATTTTATCAAACGCAATCAAGTATTCTCCTGACGGAAAGCGTATAAAAATAAGAGTCGAGCGCTCGCGCGACGGCGAATATGTGGAAGTGAGCGTGGAAGACCAGGGCCCGGGACTCTCGGAAAAAGACCAGAAAAAGGTTTTCGACCGCTTCTACAGGGTGGAAAATGCAACGCATACGGTTAAAGGAACAGGACTCGGACTGCATCTGGTTAAAGTTACTATAGAAAAGCATCACCATGGACAGGTGTTTGTTAATTCAAAAGAGGGAGAAGGCTCTACTTTCGGCTTCCGCCTGCCTATCAAACTCCCGGACGAAGAGATTGAAGAATATATTCCCAAAAATCAACTGCCGGCAGAAAGCGAAAGCTGATTCTCTTCAACACCGCTTGAGATGAAATTAAGCCCGCTGATTACATCAAATCCGTCGAGAGTTAAGTTTCCTAAATCTTCAAGAACAAAATAAGTTGAGCCTGAACCGGACATTATTGAGTTCGGGAATTTGGATTTTATACTCCAAAGTTCCGGATAGTCGTTAAATACAGCGCGTTCAAGGTCATTGTATAAGTAGTTCTGAATATCATTGCCGTTTTCAAGAGCAGTAATCATTTTTTCCGTATTATTAAAATGCGGTTTGTAGTTTAGCAAAGAATATTTTGTATAAGCTTCTCTTGCTGAGATTCCAAGAGTTTTTGGTTTTATTAAAGTAACCGGCATGGAAATATCCGGTAATTTTTTAATTTTTTCTCCTCTTCCCTGTGCAAGAAGGCATCCGCCTTCGAGGCACACATTAAGGTCAGAGCCTAACTGCGCACAGAGTTGATGAAGCTCTTTTGAGGGAAGCGGCCGGCCGAAAATTTCGTTAAGACCGTATAAAGTTCCTGCAGCGTCCGTACTTCCGCCGGCAAGACCGGCTGCTATCGGAATATTTTTGGTTATGTGGATTCTAAGCGACAATGATAAACCGGTTGTTTCCATAAAAAGTTCTGCGGCTTTGTAAACAAGGTTACGATTATC
The DNA here is from genome assembly GCA_944325815.1 of Candidatus Gastranaerophilales bacterium. Lineage (GTDB taxonomy): Bacteria > Cyanobacteriota > Vampirovibrionia > Gastranaerophilales > Gastranaerophilaceae > CAG-196. Next base: position 5,676 of record CALVBV010000078.1, on the reverse strand, counting down.
ATAAGGGATTTCAGGGTTGTTGCCGCTTAGTATTATTTCTTTTTCATAAGAGTTTTCAGCTGTAATGTCAATATAATCATACAGGCTTATAAGCTGCATAATACTCTTTATATTATGATATCCGTCCTCTCTTTTGTTTACAACTTCAAGAGTAAGATTAATTTTCGCAGGACATTTTACTGATATGTTTCTCATCTTTAATCTCATTTACCCCTACCCCTAGCCCTTTACGGCTCCGTCGTTTTCTCCGGAGATAAAGTATCTCTGCATCATAAGAAAGAATATTATTATCGGAATCGTTGAAAGAATAGAACCCGCTGCAATATATCTCCAGTTTGAAGAGAACATCCCTTGCAGGTTATTTATTCCGACAGGCAGAGTATACATAGCGTCCTTTGTCAGCATAATACTCGGCCAGAGAAATTCTCCCCAGGAGCCGATAAACGTAAATACTGCAAGAACCGCAAGCGATGGTTTAACCATAGGAAGAACAACTTTCACAAACATCTGACAAACATTACATCCGTCAACAATTGAAGCTTCTTCGACTTCCTTTGGAACCTTTAAAAAAGCCTGCCTCATAAGAAAAATCCCGAATGCGCTCACAGCAAACGGCATTACAAGGCCGATATAACCTGCTATGTTATTGACGCTGTCGGTCAAATGAAGTTTTAAAGTTATAATATATACAGGAAGCATTATTGCCTGAAAAGGTATCATTATTGTTGCAAGTATTGCAAAAAATACAAACTTTTTCCCTTTAAAACTCATCCTCGCAAGCGGATATCCCGCAAGTGAAGACAGCACCAGATTCAAAATTACCGTGAGAAGAGCCACAATTACACTGTTCCAGAAGTATGCCATAAAATCGACCTTACCCCAGACATTTATATAATTTGCCCAGGTAAAATCAGACGGAATAAGTTTGGGAGGATAGGCAAAAATATCTTCATTTAAACCCTTCAAAGAAGTTGACGTCAGCCAGATAAAAGGGAATATTGATAATAATGAGGTTATTATCAGTATTGTATGTATTAAAGTTTTTTCTGTAAGTTTTTTTAACATTGTTTTTCTCTTTTGCGGCTAAAATCCCGTACTGCAGCTTGATTCAGAACCGCTTCGTTTCACTTGCCTTGACGCGGGAAGGGGCTGTCGGCTAATTTTCCTGTACTTCTTGAGGAATAGAAGCGGGGGCTTGTTCTGTATCCTCTTTGTCGAACAGATGTTTCAGTTTATATTTAACTGTTTTCTTTTCAGCTTCAACTTCCTGAACAACTTCTTCTATCGTAGTTGCTTCGCTTCCTTCAACCGGCTCAGGTATTGAGTTAACATAATCTACCGCATTTTGGTATTCGGTTGCTGTTGCAAGCCACTTGAAAGATTTGATGAGTGAAAGCGGTTTGGCCGCATCGCCTCTTACAACAAGCTGGAATTTGGTTGCGGCATTATCGACATAACTGTTTGCAAAGCTCGGAATAGTGCTCATCTCCTCTTCCGGAATCATTTCGCAGAATATAGAAAAGGCTTTTGCTGTTACAATATTTAAGCTTGCAGCGCTGTTAATAAGATTTGCAGGGTTAATTGCACCTATCGGGCCTAAAAGGTTTGATATCAAAGATGCCATCCTTGCTCTTACCTTCATATCAGCATAGTTCCTCAAAAGGTCAAAATCGCCGAAGATGTGCAGGCTCAAAATGTCGCCAAGCGATGTTATCGGCTCTATATGGCATACACCTTCTTTAAAACTGATATTTCCTTTTAGCTCTGAAAAATGGGTTGTATCAATCGTTGTAAGCCCGCTTATGATTCCGCCTAAAGCTGTCTGGAAAAATTGAGATTCTCTTATGTTTTCTGCAATGATAAGATTTTCGATTTTCCCGAAAGGCCCAAACTGCCCGTCTTTTATATCGAAATCAACATCTCCCTTAAGGCTTCTCATCTGCTCTTCATAAGTTGCGCCCCTGAGTGAAATATCCGCATTAAATTTCGCTGTTCCGCTCAAAGTATCTTTCATGCCGGCAGCGTCAACCAGGGCCTTGTTAACATCCACACCCTGACCGCGTACATGAATATCAAGAAGGCTTGAGAGAAGATTCATTGAAATATTACCGTTAACACGGCCTTTGAAAATGTCGGTTCTGAGATTTCTCAGATAAAAAACATTTTTCGCAAGAGAAATTTTCCCGGATGTATTTCTTATATCAATTTTCCCGGAGATAATTCTTGCAAAGTCAATTGAGCCATCCTGTACAGATATCGGAATATCTGCCGGAACTGAGGAGGCCTGCGGGCCGGAACTTTTCGGAACATACTTCATTGCACGCTCTGCAACCTTCATGAGTTTATCAACATTCAGGTATCTTGATGAAACATCAACTTTTCTAATATTCATAATCTCCGCAGGAATCAAACTCAGATTAATTTTTGACTGAATGTCCGATTCATTAAGAATTAAATCCTTTATTTCTAAATCCGCAGAGTGGCTTCTGAACTGCAAATCTGCCTCTCTTAGTGTAAGAAGGAGTTCTGGAATCGAGACATTTGAAAGACTAAATCCTCCCCTCATTCTTGGGGCAAAAGACTCGCCAAATATAAACGCCCTGCCTTTCAGCAGAAAATCTGATTTCGGGAACACAGATATTTTCCCTCTCAAATCCTGAGGCATTGTAATTTTAATAAGATTAATCCTATTGCCCTCGATAGTTCCGTCTATACCCAAAATTTCTTTCAGCTTAACGACTTCATTTCCTTCCTCGTCAACGCTTACGGAACGTTCAAAAACCCCGGTTTTCTTTATTTTCATCCTATTAGGCTTAAAATCAATAACGGACTGCAGCGAAGTACTCCGACCGTTTAAAATTGTAAAATCAACAGGAGTAATAAAATTCTCCTTGTCTGAAAGTGCCTGCGCAAAAAGTGTCTGCTTCTTACCGTCGCCTTCCGCTGTCAATTTGACCGGAATCACACCTTTTGAATGAATAAACGGTTTAAATTCGACGCCTATCAGCTTTATTAAATCATCTGTATTTACATTTCCCTGAGCAAGAAAATTGATTTTATCTAATTTAGTATAATCCTCAATAGAACCTGAATATTTTATTGACGACTTGTCATTAATCAGAACCAAATTTTCTTTAATATTTATATTCTTATCAGCAATTCCTATATTAACTTCCGGAACAGAAATCACAGAACCGGTCTTTGGCAGGCGGATTCTGAAATCTTTATTTTCGATTTTTCCGGTCAAATCCTCTGCCTCAGAGAAAAATTCCCCGCGCAAAGATTTATTTAATACAACAAAATTTTCTTTCCTGTCTGAAATATTAAGATTATCAAGCCCGAATCTCATAACTGCTGCAGCATCCTTAAGCCTGCCTTTCAGAGCAAAATCGAGCATTGCGTCTGCCGATTTGAAATTATAGGCCTCCCTGATTTTTTCAGGTGCAAAAGCATTGAATAAAACCGGAAGAGAAAGCTTCTCTGCACTTATTGTTATATCTGCAACAGATTTTTCATCAATTTGGCCGTCGATATTAATCTTGGATTTGCCGGCGTAAAGGCTTGAATCTTTGATTTGTAAAACATTATTATCCAAAAGAATATTAATATATGCGTCTGATAAAACTTTACCAAGATTCCTAACGCTCACGCCGCCTTGATTTACGATAACGGAACCTGAGGAAGCCAATTTTTTAAAGTTTGTTTTTATATAGCAGTCTGCCTGAAAATAACCTTCCGCTTTTATGGAAGAAAGTTCATTTTTTATATGCAGAGAATCCATAAAAGCTTTGGCAAGGATTACCAAGTCGTTGAATTGGATTTTTCCGCTTTTAATACTCAAGTCCGTTTTAGGATGGCGGCCGTAATTTAATTTGCCTAAAAGTTTAAGATTCTGATTTTTTGCAGTATAAATATCAGTATCTAAAGTTATATTTGAGCCGAAAGTCTCTGCTTTTAAATAGCTCTTCGGAAGCTGAAGATGAGAAACTTTCAGAGTAATATCATCAATATAAAAATGTCCGTAAGAAGTTAAATTCCCGCCGTGGTTTCTTACACGGAGTTTTGTATCAATATTTGCCTTCAAATCATAATTCCGATACATAGTAACCGGGTTTACAAACGGAAGGTCAATTCTTTCTGCCGGGTCGTCCTCTTCATCCAATTCCGGTTTCGGCTTCGGAAGGAATGTATTTATATCAATATCCGCTGTAATATTTCTGTTTTCATCATTGTATAATTCTGCATAAGTCTTAAGTTTAGCAGTTTTCCCGTTAAAATACCCTGCGGATAATTCTTCGCCGTGCAGATTAAGATAATGGCCGGATTTTAAATCATTTACCAAAATTCTGTAGTTATATAATTTTGCATTCGGAACTTTAATTCTTATCCAGGCCGGGTCAAACCAGCATTCTTTTATCTCTTTCTGACTGCCCAGTTTCTGTTCTTTTCCGGTGTTCAAAATATGTTCTATAAGTTTTGAAAGCTTAAAGTTTTCGTCATTTATAATCTCAAGATTAACAAACGGTTTTTCTATTTCCAGACAGGAAACTTTTATTGTCAAAAGAAAAATACTCGGCAAAGCAACCCTGGTCTTTAGATTGTCAGCTGAAAACAACAAAGAGCCGTCAGGGAGTTTAACGCTTATATTATCGGTTTTTATTCCGGCGCCAAGCAGAGGTGTTGTTATGATTCTCGGATTTTCAAAATCCACGCTCAGCCCTGCCTGCTCTTTGGCAAGTTTTTGTGCCAGAGGTTTGTATTTGTTTAAATCAACTGCGTTTGGAAGTACGAACAAAAATGACAGATACAACAGTATAAAAATACCCAGAACAGTAAAGCCTAATCCTTTTAAAAATTTCTTCATACTCAAACCCCTATTTTACAAACTCTGATATTTATTTTACCACAAATTTTACAGATATTTCTGCCTGATTAATTTTTTTAAAGCTTTAGCATTAACCGCCTGAGGTTCCAGCTCTATAACTTTATCCAGATTCTTCAGTGCGTCTTGATACTGTCCCAGCTCTTTCTGTACAACTGCTATTGAATAATAAGCGTCTACAAAGTTTGAATCCAGTGCTACAGCCGAGACAAAATCATCCAGCGCCTGTTTCTTATTTGTTTTCAAAAGAAGCTGCCCCCTGTTAAAATACGCATCAGTCATATTCTTATCGCATTCAATCGCTTTTGTATAATATTCACAGGCGGTATCGCGCTGAGACAGATTGTGATAAGCTATTCCAAGGTATAAATATGCCGTTGCCGAACAGTCATTATACTTCAAAACTTCTCTCAAGCTTTTCACGCCGTCACAAAAATTTCCTTCGTTAACTTCTCTTATGCCGAGACTCAGATAAAATTTTTCACTGAAATCTTTATCATCTTCCAAACACACATCCAAAAACAAATTTGCTTTGTTATCAATTGCCATTTTAAACTTTGGGTTAAGAAGAATAGCGCGGTTATAATCCTTCAATGCACCTTGGTAATCCTGTTTTTTATACTTTGTATATCCGCGGTTATTATAGGCAAGAGCGCACTTGGAATCGAGTTCTATTGCTTTATCATAATCCATAATCGAACCGTCATAGTCTTGGAGTTCATTTTTTACCAGACCTCGGTTTATATATGCATCAAGGAAATCCGGATTAATTTCAAGCGCTTTGGTATAGAGTT
>CALVBV010000077.1 GCA_944325815.1 Candidatus Gastranaerophilales bacterium | reverse complement strand
GCCGGAACAAAGATTAATTTTCAAGGTAAGGAATACACTGTAATTGAAGCCAAGCCGGAAGTTTTTGATGATGTTGATATTGTAATGGCATCTGCAGGCGGTTCAACAAGCTTAAAATTCGCACCGGAGATTGTAAAAAGAGGCGGGGTTATTATTGACAACTCTTCTGCTTTCAGGATGGAAAAAGATGTTCCGCTTGTTATTGCAGGTGTAAATGATGAGGATTTGCGCAAGCATAAGGGAATTATAGCAAATCCGAATTGTTCAACATCCCAATTAATGCTTGTTTTAAAGCCTCTGCACGATAAAGCAGGTATTAAACGTCTTATAGTTTCTACTTATCAGGCTGTTTCAGGAGCAGGGCTTGCCGCTATTAATGAATTAAGGGAAGATACTGTTGCTAATCTTGAAGGAAAGCCTTTTGAAAATAAATGCTTCAAAAAGCCGATATCCTTTAATGTAATCCCTCAGATTGATGTATTCTGCGAAAATGGATACACAAAGGAAGAAATGAAGGTTGTTAATGAGACAAAGAAGATTCTTCACCTGAGCGATGATACGCCTATTTCGTGTACAGCAGCAAGAGTGCCGGTATTTAACGGACACAGCGAAGCGGTTGATATAGAGTTTGAAAAGAATATAACTCCGGATGAAGTCAGAGAAATTTTGAGAAATTCTTTCGGGGTTAAGGTGATTGATAATCCTGAGAATTATGAATATCCGACAACACGTGATGCAAGCGGTGTTGATCCCGTTTTTGCAGGACGTATAAGAAAGAATCTGGCTTTCAATAACGGGATATCCCTCTGGTGCGTTGCTGATAACCTCAGAATCGGCGCGGCATTAAACACAGTAAGATTGTGCAAAAAAGTTATTGAAATGCAATTATTTTAGGTGCTTGGGAGACAAATATGAACATTAAGAAGATTGCAGCAAATATGTCGATAAAACCGACAGACAGAAAAATAAAAAAGGCAAAACAAATGGCAGAGCATTCAGGGATTTTGCCTAAAGAAATGCCTATAGAAAAAAGAATATATTTAGAACCTAACTCAGACTCTTTTGAGAGAATAAAAGACCGTATTCAGGTAAGCATAGACAGCATGAAAAAATAGGAGGTTTTTTGGGAAAGCTGGTTTCACAGGAAGAAATTATCGATATTGTAAGAAATGCTCAAGCAGAAGGGAAAACGTTTGCCGCGACAAACGGCTGTTTTGATATTCTTCATGTCGGGCATGTAAGATATCTCCAAAAAACCAAATCTCTTGCTGATTATTCAATAGTAATGCTTAATTCTGACAAGTCAGTAAAGATGATAAAAGGAGAGAACCGGCCGATAAATTGCGAACAGGACAGAGCTGAAATATTAAATGCTTTGATATGTGTCGATTATGTGGTATTATTTGAAGAGAAGTCTCCGGCAAAATTGCTGGAAGCTATAAAACCTGATATCTATACCAAAGGTGCAGACTACTCTTTGGAGACTTTGCCCGAACGGGATATAGTTATAAAAAACAATATAAAAGTAGTGTTCATAGACTTTGTTCAGGGCAAGTCGACAACAAATGTTATAAATAAGTGTGTAGGATAAATAAAGGAGTGTACTATGAAAACTTTCACATTGGAACAGATAGCACAAATTACCGGCGGAATGCTTTCAAAGGCAAAAGATGTTGCCATCACAAGAATAGCGCCTCCGCGGCTGGCAGATGAAAATACTTTGGCACTTGCTCTTGGAGAAGAAGAGATTGCAAACTTAAGCTCTACAAAAGCAAAAGCTGCTCTTGTTCCTTTGGGAGTTAATATAGACGGATTTTCTACAATAGAAGTAGAACGTCCGCGTCTTGCTATGATGAAACTTATATCAATGTTCTATGAAGAACCGCACGTAAATTCAGGTATTCACCCTACAGCCGTTGTTCATCCTTCTGCAAAAATCGGTGAAAATGTATCGCTCGGACCAAATGTTGTAATCGGTGAAAACGCTCAAATCGGAAACAATACAAAAATTCTTGCAAACGGATACATAGGTAACGGCGCTATAATTGGATCAGACTGCTTTTTCCACCCTGCTGTATGTATAGGGGACAGGGTTAAGGTCGGAAATAAAGTTATTCTGCATCATGGAGTCTCTCTTGGTGCTGACGGTTTCAGCTTTGTTACAGAAAATCCTAATAACATTGAACAGGCAAGAAAAGACGGCGAGATTAAAGAAAATGATGTTGAGCAGGTAATCTTCAAGATTCCTTCAATCGGTTCGGTTGAAATTGGTAATAACGTAGAAATCGGTGCAAACACTGCAATTGACAGAGGTACAATTGAAAATACAACGGTCGGTGACAACACAAAAATTGATGACCTTGTAATGATAGGCCACAACTGCCGTATCGGTAAAGGATGTATGATAGTATCCCAGGTCGGTATTGCAGGAAGCTGTGTCATCGGAGACAGAGTTGTAATTGCAGGGCAGGCTGGCTTAGCAGACCATATCAGTATCGGCGATGACACAATTATTGCAGCGCAGGCCGGTGTTACAAAGAGCTTCCCTGCAAAATCTATTGTAGTAGGCGCACCTGCCGTTCCAAGAAAAGAATTTATCAAACAGCTTAAAATAATGAAAGACGCCGGCGATTTAATAGCTAAGTTCAAAAAATACGAACCGCTTCTGCGTTCTTTTGAAGAAAGCGTAGGGGCTGAAAAACACTAGGAAGGTCAATAAATGGTTACAATAAAGAACGAAATAAAGACATTTGGAAAATCATTGATGAAAAACCGCAATTGTGATGTGCTAATAAAGCCGTCAAGAGGCGGAAATATCCGAATATTTTCCAAAGGTTCCGATGTTCCGTTTAATGTCTGCATAGAGAATTTGTACTCAACTGAGCACTGCGTAACCCTTTGCAGTAAAGAGCAGAGGACGCTTCTGGGGGATTACAAATACAAAGTAATGCTGTGCGAACACTTTATTGCAGCCTGCGCAATCTGCGGTATTGATTCTATTGACGTATACCTTTCTGAAACCGAAATGCCGATTTTTGACGGCAGCTCAAAAGTTTGGGTTGATTTGTTTAAACAGGCAGGTATTGAGGGAGAAAATAAGGATTTTTACACGGTAAGCGAGCCGGTGTATTACCTTAACGGCAAGACAAGCCTTGTAATTCTTCCAGACAAAGAATTAAGAATAACTTATGCAGTTAATTATGACCATCCGGATTTACGCCAGAGATGGGTTACAATTGATAATAACAACCTTGATGAGATAATTGAAGCAAGAACTTTCGGATTTTATAAGGATTTAAAGAAGTTCCAGATGCTCGGTTTTGCTAAAGGTGTTACTATTGATAATACAGTAGGCTTAAAAGACGAGGGTTACACAATCGAATTACGTTCGGAACTTGAACCTGTGAAGCATAAAATCCTTGATTTAATCGGAGATTTGTATCTCACGGGAGTTTCGCCTCTTAATATGAGAGCGCAAATCTTAGTTAAGGAAGCAGGACACGCTGTCCATACCAAAGTCGCACAAATATTGAAAAATAAGTTAGTAAAAATATAAGGAGAAAATTATGATTGAAGAAGTAAAAGAAGGTGAAGTTATATCATTAGATATACAGGATTTGATGGAAATGCTTCCTCACAGATACCCGTTTTTGCTGGTAGACAGAATTACTGAATGTGTTCCGGGTAAATATGCAAAAGGGTACAAAAATTTAACTATGAATGAAGAGTTCTTCCAGGGACATTTTCCGGGCAATCCGGTTATGCCGGGAGTTTTACAGCTTGAAGCATTGGCTCAATGCTCAGCACCTGTTCTAATGACGCTTCCTGAATACAAAGGCAAACTGACATTATACGCAGGGGTGGACAATGTAAGATTCAAAAACATTGTAAGACCGGGTGACAGATTCGATATGGTTATTGAATTAGTTAAGGTAAAAGGCCCTATCTGCAAGAGCCATGGTGTAGGCTATGTTGACGGTAAAGTCTGCATTGAAGCTGATATGACAGTTGCATTGAAATAATTTGGTATTAAAAACTGTACAAGCCTCACCTTTAAAAAAGATGAGGCTTGTTATCATAATAAATTATCATGTCATGCTGAACTTGGTTCAGCATCTTGCCAACGTCGAGTTATACTTGTTGTCTGGCAATTAAAGCAGGATGCGGTAAATCTGTGATTTACCGCATCAAAGAAGTTTCGGTAATCAACAAAACCTACTGACTTATGAAAGAGGCAAGGCAGGTGATAGATATCTAAAACAGCAGAAGCGGATTGATAAAATCCGCTTCTGCTTATTTGTAAAATATAATTAGTTATGAATTAGGGGCTTAGTTTTTCTTGCTTGAAGCAATTCCGTAACCAACACCTGCAAGAACAAGGCCTGCTATAGCTGCGTTAACCCATCTGTTTGGTCCCTTGATTTTACTCAAGTCTTTTTCCAGAGCTTCTTTTGCAGCTGTTTTAGCTTTAGTACAAGCCTCTTCTTTTGTTGCAGCTAAGCCTTTGTCTTTCAGTACTTTTGCCAATTCATCATCTGTCAATTCCTTAGCAGTAAGTCCTAATTTCTTAGCTTCTTCTTCCGCAGCTTTTTTAGCAGCTTCTAAATCTGTTACTACTTTTTTGCCTTCAATTGATTTCTTTGCAGCTTCTTCTGCTTTTGTTTTGATTTCATCTGCAGAAAGAGATGAAGGTTTCGCAAATAAATCAGGAAATGCATTAACTATTGCATTACGAGCCTCTTTAAGGCTTTTATTTGATTCTATCAATTTTGTTCTTTCTTTTAAAATATCATTCAGGAAAGTATTTTTCTTTATAGATTGATTCATCTGGTCTTTTAATGTATTACAACCAGCTTCATAGTTTCGTGCTATTCGATATCGGTTACCTAGTACATTTTTTAATTCTGTCTCGGTTGTACATCCGTAAGTTTTCATTAACTTATTAAGATTTTTCTTCTTTATTTTACCTTCTTTTAAGGCAATTCTTGTCTTATCATAATATGCAGCGTCGTGAGACATTATATCAGCTAGATTAGCTGCTTTTGCATTGCCTAAATCACTCTTAGAAATTCTAAATGTAGCAGAGTAATTATCAAGTTTTTCTTTAGCTATAGCGTACTCTTTTATCTGTCCTAAAATTTCTGCTGTTACTTCGTGAGCTCTTGTTTTGTACGCTTTAGAGGTTTTGTCTTTAAAGCTGCCTTTTGCATCTAACAGCGGCTCTACTATATTAGCTCTTATATTATTATAAACCCTTGATTTTCCTTTTGTTACAGAATCATTTATTACAAAATATTCTTCTGCTTTTTTGCCACTTGATTTAAAATTATTTGCAACTGCATCAAAATCAGTTTTTAAAGCATCTTTTATTTGTGTATAAGCGCTATTTAATCCCTGATATTCAGGAGACTTTCTTATTGTATCAAGTTGCTGCTTATATTCTATACGTAATTTATTATATTCTTTTCTTTGTTTTCCTGTTAAATTGGTATTGTCCGTCGGAATTACAGAAGCTTGTGCATTCACAGATTTGCTCAAACTTTTCTCTTCAGCTTCAACAAGTTTTTTAAATTCATTATCATAAGCTTCTTGTGCGGTTTTTAGGTTTTTTGCAGCTTCATGATCCGCAGGGAGGGCGCCAGCAGCTGATTTGTGAGATTCTTTGATTTCTTTAACCTTAGCTTCCCACTCTTCGCCGGCTTTGTCTACAGTTTCTTTATGCTGTTTTGCTGTTTCCCAAAAGCTTTTGTTGTCTCCGCCTTTGTTAATATTTGTTTCAAAGGTGTCTTTTGATTCTTTTAAAATATCTTCATAAGAAGAGTATTTTTGTTTGGTAACACCAATTGGAGATAAACCGCCGGCTGCGGCACCAACAACTGCGCCGCCTAATGTATAAGGCATTGTGTTGTCTTTGCGTTTTACTTGTGGATTTACCGCTTGTACTGTTAATTCGTCTGTCATAACTAATTACTCCTATATATTTTACAACTTACTATTATTTATTTAATCCCATAAATCTTTACATCTTTTCCGGTTTATATATATAAACACACGTGAGAAATAAAAATTGCTAATTTTTTTTGTAAATTTATTGGTCTTGCAAGCCAACAAATCCTTAAACCATTATACTTGCTGAATTTCAGCTTACAAATTTGTATTTACAAAAGTTAACATTATATGCGGGGTGCATTCAAGAAGCAATCGCATCACTCGTGAAGGGTGAGGCGCGAGGGGTAAAGAGTTCTTTATAACTTCTTCTCAACTTATAAACTTATCCTCTCCTAAACATCAGATGTAGCTGTAGGGTAGACTTTAGTCTACCACATTCTTTCTTTTCAACTATTTAACATAGAAACCTGTCAAACAAAATCGCCCGCTCTTTATTGAGCGGGCGTCTTTGATTATTATAATAATTAAGATTAACCTAAACCGAATGTTGGTGCTGAATCTTTTATACCTTCGCTGCAAGCTTGTTTTACTGATTCCAGTCTTGCCTTTGCATCTGCTAACTGTGCTTCGCAGGATTGGTTGTCCAGCTCGATATCTGTTTCTTCCATTTCCAGCGGTGCAAGTGCTGCATCCTGTTCGGCTTCCAATTGTTCTTTTGCCGCCTCTAACCAGATTGAAACATTGCTCTGGTATTGTGATGACATCTGCTGTACCTGCATTTGCGCCATATTCTGCATTTGCTGTACATGTGTATATGCACCTTGGAAGGCTTGATATTGTTGTGCGCTATATGGATTACCGTTGATATCTTTCCATTCAGCGCCTTTGATCGGATTACCATTCTCATCAACATTTTTCTGGAATCCGCCTTGTTGGAAGGCCTTGAACATTTCTTCAGCTTTTTGTTTTGAAACAATTTCGTTACCATCTTTATCTTTTGTACCTTGACCTGCCCAAGCAGCCAAACCGTTCATGATAAACATTGAAATGCCGCCTGCAGCACCGAAGTTCATCGGATTCAAGCCCATTGTTCCAAGACCGGTAGCTTGCTGTATCCAGACAGAGAATTGGCTTTGTGCCATCTTAGCCTGGCTTTCCAATTCACTCATCTTACTAGAATACATTTTCTGTACTCTGGAAATGTTCTTGGTTATTCTTTCTTTACGGCTGGACAGCTGCAACTGCCGTAAAGTTAATTTATTAACTTTACGTTGAAGCCTCATTTTTTCATGTAATAACATTAAGAATGCCATTTTGTGCTGTCTCCGTAATTTTTTTTATACTCTTATATATATAAAGTATATTTCACTCCGTAAATTTCATAAAATTGACTATATTGTTACAAATCTTTACATAAATTTTTGTTACAAAATTTTACATACAAGTTGGAATTATACTCATAAGGGTTATAAAATAATTTTTGATGAAGTATAAAAAATTATCAAAAGAACAAATTATTATATCTCTGGACAGACTGACCAGATTTAAAAATACAAAAGAAAAATATTTAAGAGTTTTTTCGGATATCATTCTATCCAATTTAACAGAACCTAAATTTAAGAAATCCGATTTAGATAAAATGAATCCGGCCTTAATAAGAGATTATGCGCAAGAAATTTTCAATAATTCTCTGGTGTGCAAAACAGAACCTGATTACTCTATTAATGAAAAACTAAGAGATTACGAAAATAGTGTATTTAATAATGTCGATGCACAGGAACTTCTGGAAAACAAATTAGACTACAAATCTGCTTTATCATATATTGATGAGAATAGTGTTGTTAACCTGCGCTGGCTAAAAGCGTTAAGTTTATCAAATCAGCCCCTCAAGAATATTAGAGAAACTCATTGCCTTAAATATCCTATAGAGAAGGTTCTTCTGGTAGAAGGACTGACTGAAGAAATCTTACTGCCTGCGTTTTCTAAATTCATAGGATATGATTTTTATCAAAAAGGGGTGCAAATTATACCTGCCGGAGGGAAAAATCAGGTAGTCAAGATGTATTACAGGCTGACAGAGGAATTAAAACTCCCGATATTTCTTCTGCTTGATAAAGATGCTGAGGAAAATATTGCACAAATAAAACCCAAACTGCGTTCTATTGACTATATTCATCTTGTTTCATGCGGAGAATTTGAGGATTTATTGCCAGTTCCGCTTATTATAAAAGCTGTTAACTCCTGTTTAAAGAATTTTGCAATGATAACGGAAGACGATTTGGATGACAGGCTCTCAAAGGTTGAGAATTTGGAGAATATTTTTAAAACCAAAGGACTGCATGAATTTAAGAAGGCTGAATTTGCAAAACTTGTGCGCCAAAATATAGGAGAAGCCTCGGATGTTTCACAGGAAATTGCAGATATAATCAACGAAATTGCACGGAATAATAAATCGCTTGACACTAAAATATGTTCTTGCTAACATAAACCTTGTGGGTAATTTCAGCCCGCAATCCGAAGTATAAAGGTTTAAAACTAAATATGCGCTTGTAGCTCAGCAGGTAGAGCACTCCCCTTTTAAGGGATAGGTCGCGCGTTCGAATCGCGCCAAGCGC
>CALVBV010000076.1 GCA_944325815.1 Candidatus Gastranaerophilales bacterium | reverse complement strand
AGGTTTCTAAGTCTTTGATTTGCATGATAGTATGGGATAAAATTTTACCGTTCAGTAAAAATATAACATTTTTTACGTAAAAAGTCAATATTTTTTACCGTTCGGTAAATTTTTGTTAAATTTACATACTTGACAAGCGGAATTTTACCGAACGGTAAAATTCCGCTTAATGCTTTAGTAGTTGAAAACTGGGAGAGGGGGGCTGTTTAGGTTTAGGAGTTTAGGAGTTTAGAAGTTTAGAAGAAGTTATAAATGTTGAAGAGTGTATAAGTTGAAAAGTGGAACAGTAGTTATAAATTTTTAATCACTTAGTCACCTAGTCACTTAATCACTTCATTAACGCACTCTTCACTCTTCACGCCTCACGCCTCACCCCTCACCCCTCACGCTTCACGCCATCATCACCCATCCCCGGCCCTTCCCTCCTTTAGGGAAGGGGGCTTTTTAATCACTTAATCACTCAATCACTTAGTCACTTAGTCACCTAGTCACTTGGTCACTTTATAAACGCACGCCTCACGCATTCATTTTACTTGACAAAGAAACTTGCGTTTACATTTGCATTAATCTTTACGACACCTTTTGAAATAGTTGTCGGAGAAGAGGCACCGGCTTCGTCAGCAACAGCACTCAACATATTCTTTGCCATGTACATACGCGGAACACCATAATTGTTTGCACTGCAGGATACGTCAAAACTCCTTACACCATCAAGACTTGAAGATAAATTTTTGGCAATTAATCCGGCACGTGTCTGGGCCTTTTTGGACGCAATTCCAATCAAATCGTTACATTGTGACTCATAATTTGAAACAGAAAATGTCAAATTATCAACATTCGTCGCACCGGCTTCAATGGCTTTGTCTATCATATCACCGACTTTATCCAACGACTTTGTATGAACTATTACTCTGTTAGAAACTTCGTACTTATCAAGATTCCGCTTGCTTCCTGAATAAGTATAAACCGGAGATGCACTAAAATCCGCTGTCTTTATATAATCGCCGTTCACAGGAGATATCATTGATTTCAATACACCATAGACTTTATCAGAAGTCTGTTTGTTTAACAAAGTTGCTTTCTGCATTGATTTTGTATCTGATGTCTGTACCGCAAAAGATATCTCGGCTACATCAGGCGCTATTTCAGTATTTGCAGAGGTATTAACTGAAATATACCCTCTTTCCGGACTTGACTGAACCACTGCCTGGGATGATAAAGACGCACATCCGGCAAATAAACTTAATACTGTTATAGCTATTAATGTTTTTTTCATATTTCCTCCTGAATTTTATCCTTTCTCTGCTACATAAATATAAACGATTTTGAATCCGATTTGTTCATTTTTTCCCGCAAAATTACTCACTAACCGTATCCGACTGTTGCGCAGGCTTACTCTTAAAAAGATTTAAAATCTCTTCAGCACTGTTCTTTAATTGTTCTTTTGTGCTGTTCCACTGCTCTTTTGACCCAGCAACAGCATCTGTAACACTTTTTACCGTATTTGATAAATCTTCATTCACAGAAGTTTTTATCTCCTCAAGAGTTTCCTTAACGCTCTTGGTTTCTATCGCACTTGTATCAATATCAGTAAGCCACTTGAATGATTTTACCGAACTCGTACTCTCAAGTCCGCCGTTAAACAGCACTTTAAAATCTTTATAACTGGTGCTGCCGCTTGTGAGCGCAGGAATTGCGTCTGTATTTTCACCATCCGGATTCTCGGTAAGAGCGTTTGCAATACTCGCTGTCAGAGAACCGAATTTCGGAATGTATCCCAAAAGTTTATCTGCCGAAAGCTCGCCCAAAGGTCCGAGTTTGGCAACTATTGTACCGTCAAGACGCCCCAGAATCTTGATATTTGTTGTACCGTTTAATAGATTATATTTCCCTGTTATATAATAAGCAAGACTTGAGCCGGAACTTTTTATCGGATTTATATCCGCCCAGCCGTCTTTAAAACTCAGCTTGCCTTCAAGATAATCAAACTTTGCTGTGTCTGAAAGACCGGTTGTGTTTTTCAAAGTCGAAGCGGTTGTTTTGAGAATGGAATTTCCTATTATATTCCCTGCATTAAGAAAATTCTCCAAACGTCCGATTGAGCCAAAAGCACCGTTTTTAACATTAAAAGTCAAATCTCCGTTCAATGATTTCATCATTTCATTATAATCAGCAACTGTCAAAGCCAGCTTTGTATCAAATCCGAGCGTTCCGGATATCGCGTTCTTTATGCCGACAGCCCCGAGGACCGCCTTCTGTGCATTCATTCCTTCTGCTTTTAAGTTTATTTTAGTCCCGGCATTTGTTATCTTATAAATTATATTTCCGTTTATCTTTCCGTCAAACGATGTTCCTGCAAGATTTTTGAGATAAAAGTTTTCGCCCCTCAGCGCAAAATCCGCAGTCAAATTTTCCGCCGTTATTCCGCCGGAAGCGAATCTTGCCGCAGAAGCTTTTCCTGTTAAAATACGGCCGGAAAGCGTTATATCTGTATTTGTCATTGTTACCGGAATTTCCGGAATATTTAATAAAGGAATATTAATATTCCCGTTTAAAACAGGATTCATCATGCTGCCGGTGATTGCGACATTCCCGCTGAGTGTCATCTCTGACTGGTCAAACATCGGAATAATTATTGTTGAAGGAGAGGTCGTTGCATAATTCAGATTTAATGTCTGCTTTAATACATTTATATCCCCTGCAAGCGCAGATTTTATATCACCGGATGTCACAAAATTCAACCTTGGTGTCTCTGTCAAATAATCTACGATTTTCCCTGAAACATTAAAGTTTATCTTCTCCGCAGTTACAGGTGTCTGTGGAATGTTTATTTCTGTTTCTTTTATATCTGTAGTAAGTTTCGGAACAGATACCGTTAATGCGGGGTTAATAAGCTTTATTTCTTCACTTTCCGCATTTCCGCCGAAAGTCTTGCCGTCAGAAGTTATGTTTAACACGGTTTTGGGAAGCTTAACCGCTGTATTGGACGGAATATTTTTAATATTTACATTATCAAGATTTATCTTAACAAGCGGATTAATTTTATCCAGCCGTCCGCTAATATCGGCGTTCATTGAAATAAGACCAGAGTTAACCTGATTGTCTTTCATCAGACCCGCCTGCCCCAAAGCAACCAAAAGCCCCTTGAGATTAAGTCTGTCTGCTGTCAAATGCAGCTCGCACTCAGCAGTTTCTTTGATTGTGCCTGTAAATTTCAACGGCTGATTCAATACGGAAAAGCCGATATTATCGATATTAATATTGTTGTTATTTAATTTGACGTCCGCATTAATATTGTCTACTCCGATTTTGTAGGCGCCGTAATAAACATTGGCATCCGGAATCCTCAGATAACCGTTTGATTTTACGGAATGAAGGTCTGATTTTACGTTAAAATCAGCATCAATCTTACCTTCCGCACTTAATGTCTGCAAATCTTTTATATTAAAAATAAGTGCCGTCTCTTTTACTATTCTTAAAATGTTTGCAAGCTCTGCTTTGGATTTGAAGTTTAAATCAATCTTCGGCTTACTGCCGGTTTTTATCACGCCGTCTATTTTGGAAACTTCATTTTTTGCCGTGTAAATATTTGTAAGAACATCAATACTTTTGCCTTTAAATATCAATTTCGCGTCACTCGGCGGGAGGTTCAAAATCGAAACATTTGAAATTTCTGCTCTGCCGTTAATATTTTCACGCTCAATTGTCAAATCCGCATCAGCCTTCGCAGTCAGATTGTTGTAGTATATTCCGCTCAAAATCCCGATTATATCAATATTCTGAGCTTCTTTCTTTTCTTCATCGGCCGGAAGAGGATTTTCCAAAACTTCATTTAAATCAATGTCCGGCATGATTTTGTTTTTGATATTCAGATTATAACTGAATTGCTCTCTTCCTTTAAAAACAGCTTTTCCGGAAGTTTTTACTTTTATGCTTTTATTAATTATAAAATCCGTAACCTCAGTCCTGTTTCCTCCTGCCGTATAATTATCCACCCCGTCGGTAAGAGTAATGCTGTAATTTTCAAGCTTTATATCAGGCAGATGATTAGAGAATTTGAACCCTAAAGGGAGTTTAAATCCGGAAGCCTGTGTATCATCCGCCGACTCATTTTGGGGGAGATATTCCATTACTTCATAACTTCCGTCTTTGTTGACCTTAATTGTTATATCCGCATTTTTTAAACTTATAATATCGAGTTCGATTTTTCCTGCCAGAACCGGCAGTAATGACATTTTGACCTGAAAATCATCCGCAGAAGCAATTTGCTCATTATCTGGCGTAAAAAGTTCAAACTTATCAAACCCGAGGCCTGCTGTAAGTTTTGGGGTAGTGACAAGCTTTACATTAGTCAATTTGGCATTTAAGCCGGTTGTTTTATGTATTTCATCCGTTATTTTTTCACAATACCCGTTAATAATCGGATTCAAAACAAGAGGAGAAGCCAGAAAAACCGCATACACACCGATAATACTTCCCATCCCTATTTTTATCCAAGTCTTTTTATTCATAATAAACCCCCTATTTTTTAATTATATAAAAAAATTTTCTATATGAATAGCCCGCCCGTTTAGTTTGTAAAACATGACTTTTTAGAAAGAATCCTTAAATATCATACAGATGAATGAATTTTTATCCTGACAGTAAAGAATATTGGAATTATTCCGATATTATCAAAGGAAGGACGGTATATATTTGTTTAACACAATGAACACAATACGCCCTCGCCCTTATCTACAGAGGGAGACCGGCAATTATAACGCAGGGAGTGACAGTACAGACAAAGACGGTCACAACCAAAACGCTCAAGACCAGCATCAAGAGCGCCGCCAAACGATTGCCCGCGGAAGGGCGGAAGACATTCAGGCAGGCGCCCCCAGACAGGCTGTATATTCACCTGCGAATAATGCTTATCCGCAAAGTCAGACCTATAAGGTTCATACTCCGCCTCCAATAAGATATAACGCACCTCAGCCGCATCAGGTTAATCCTATGCAGTATCAGGCTGCACAGGCAGGATACCAGCCGATACCGGAACACCAGCCGGTTTCGCAAACTCCCCTGAACGCAAGAAGCAATAAGGTTAATATTGCGCAAATTCTTAAAGATTTCAGAAACACAATAAAAGCAATCGCAACTCCTCCGGAGATAGAAGAAGAGGTTAATAGATACCTTCAAATTGTCGAGCAGTACGTAAGAGAGCCCAAACCACAGGTTAATCTTATACAGAGCAATTTGAAAATAGCGGCATCACTGCTTGACAGGTATATTTCAGAAACCTTGAAAAAAGATTCAAAAGTTGTTCAAAACTGGCTTGACGCTTTGTTTTTGCAAAGAATTAACTACAGTTATAATGAAGAAGAGATAAATCCGAATTTTTTGGTAAAATTTCCCGAAGGAACAAAAAAAGAGGAACCCCGCCAACAGGAATCTGCTGTACAACAAGCTGTTCAGCAAGAACATCCGGCGGAAATTGAAGAGTATCATTCTGAAATCGGGCCGGAAGAAGAACTTTCGCTGGAAGAGGAGTTCACAAAAGCTCAGGAAACCATTTCCAAAAAACCGAATATTACAATAATTCCGCAGGACACCAAACTTAAGTCATTATTTGTTGAGGCTAAAAAACAGGCTTTTTCCAACAATCCGCAAAAAGCAATGCAGATGTTTAAAGAAGCATTCAACAGGGCAGAAGAGCTTAAGGACACAGAAACACAGTCCAGAATCTGCCTTGAAATCGGTAAGATTTATGACGATAATGACCACATTGTTCAGGCTCTTAACAGTTATAACAGGTCTTTGAAGTACACGACCGATGTTAATGTAAAATCAAGAGCGCATTTTTCAATGGCTCAGATTTATGATGATGTAAACGAGATTGGGCCGGCATTAGAGCATTATTTTACCTCAGTATCTTACGCCGGAAAATCCGATGACTTAATCGGCCAGTCTGATTCTCTTACAAGAATGGGGAATATTTTTACTGACAAGTATGATGAGAATGCTTTTGATTATTACGACATAGCCCGCAGATTAATTGAGCAGACAACTGACAGTTCAATGAAGGGTTATGTTTTGAGCAACACTGCAGATGCCTGTGTTCAGTTTAAGAAAAGCGACAAGGCTTTGAAATATTACGCTGAGGCTGTGAAGAATTATGAAAAAACAAATTCTGTAGAAGAGATTGCACAGAATTACAAATCCGCAGCCGAGATTATGATAAGTTTTAAAAGTCCTAATAAAGCAAAATCTCTGCTTAAAAAAGCGCTTGTAAACGCGGTTAAGACAAGTAACGAAGACTTGATATCCGAGATAAACACACTTCTGGCCTCTGTAGAAAGTTGAAACAAGAAGTCAGGACGATAGGGTAAAAAGTAGATAAGTTGAATAGTTGAAAAGTAGTTATAAATTCTTAATCACTTCATCACTTCATTAACGCACCCTTCACACCTCACGCCTCACGCTTCACCCGGTGGGGTTTAGAAGTTGAGTAGTTTAGGAGTTGAGGAGAAGTTATAAATGTTGAAGAGTGTATAAGTTGAAAAGTTGAACAGTAGTTATAAATTCTTAATCACTCAGTCACCTAGTCACTTAATCACTTCCTAAACGCACGCTTCACACCTCACGCTTCACGCCTCACGCTACGCTTGAATGTTAGGTTGTCACTCAACCTACATTCTCCATAAAAAAGACCCCCAAAGGAGTCTTTTTTATTTGGGCCCGGAGAAGGACTCCGAACGCGTCAGTAAAATGGTACTAAATGTACCATTTTACGTGGAATCTCAGAACAACATAGCTTTTATACTTAAGCGTTTGGAGGGGAGAACCCAAAAATCTTTGATTTTTGCGTGAGAATCACTCAATAAAAAAGACCCCCAAAAGGAGTCTTTTTTATTTGGGCCCGGAGGGATTCGAACCCACGACCAAAGGATTATGAGTCCTCTGCGCTACCGCTGCGCCACAGGCCCGAGGCGCTAAGATATTAAGTTGTATTTTGCCTTGGGCTTCGCGTTAGCGGGGAAACTCCGTTTCCTGCGCTACCTACCTCTCAAAAAATCCTCAACGGTTCGGATTTTTCTCGGCAGAGTGCCACAGGCCCGAGGCGCTAAGATATTAAGTTGTAATTTGCTTCGGGCTTCGCGTTAGCGGGGAAACTTCGTTTCCGGCGCTACCTACCTCTCAAAAAATCCTCAATGGTTCGGATTTTTTTCGGCAGAGTGCCACAGGCCCGAGGCGCTAAGATATTAAGTTGTAATTTGCCTTGGGCTTCGCGTTAGCGGGGAAACTTCGTTTCCGGCGCTACCTACCTCTCAAAAAATCCTCAATGGTTCGGATTTTTTTCGGCAGAGTGCCACAGGCCCGAGGCGTTACAATCTTCAATGTGCCCCTCCCTTTTGAGGGAGGGTTCGGGTGGGTGCTAATCCTTAGTTTTAACTACCACCCATCCTTCCTTCATCCAAAGAAGGAACATCAGCTGACAATTTGTCAACCTGACTTTTAAATATTACCAACTACATACCAAAAAATCAAGTCATCTTGATTATACCCGATTCCATGAGCATGCCGGTAAGCTTTGTATCACTATTATCAAGCTCTGTGATAAGCGATTATATTTCAGTAGGTTGCGGTAAATTTTAAATTTACCGCAACCTAAATGTTTAGGGAAGCAAAGATTGCCAACACTTACCCTCTATACCGGTATATAAGCACAAAAATTATTGACAGAATAAAAAATGTAAATTATCATAATGGTGAATGCCGACTTATAAGGGAAAACAGGGATGAGAGTTGCGAATATAATACAGGGTTTGAATAATAAATCACCTAATTTTCAATCAAAGCCGCCGCTGAAAAATGAATGTGCAGACTTAAGGGTTTTTCATCATCATATTTATGAATTTAAAAAGGGGATTAGAAACCTTATTTTAACAACCGAAAAGTCTATTTACAAAGAGCATATTGAAAAGCGTTTAAAGAGTGAAAATATTGATTATGTAATACACGATATCGCAAATAATAAAATTAATGTTTATTTTGGCGCCAAGCAATGCGTGGACGTGGTTAAAACATTTAATCCCAAGTTAAATGAACTTAGTGCGGAACAAGACTTTATTCTGGGTATTATGCTGGGTTATGACAGGGTCAGGCAGTGCGAAAGGTACATGAAAATAAAAAATAACCTTATTAAAATGGGGCGCAGAGAATAAGGCAGTAGTGTTTTTCAACAGTTTAACTTATCAAATATTTTCCCCATCCGCGAGATAATCAAAGATTCTCAAAATCTGCAAATAACATCCCCGAAATTATATTATACCCGATTCCATGAGCATGCCGGTAAGCTTTGTATCACTATTATCAAGCTCTGTGATAAGCGCATCTTGATTCTGTTTCAGAATCTCACACAGTTCATATATTGCATCTATATCACATCTGCCTTCCGGCAGTTTGCTTTCGCAATATCCGCTCAGTATTTCAAGCAACCCGCTGTTGCGAATTGCAAGTTCTCCGGCATTTTGATAAATGTTTAAGTAATCGTTTTTCATAAGTTGTAATTTCCTTACCATATATTTACACTATTAGTGTACACTAGTTGCAACTAAATTGCAATTGTTTTTGTAAAGTTATTACAATAAAATTGTAATAATAGTTACAATAGAGTATAATAGTATGAACACACAAAAGAAAAGATTTGTTTTATTAATTGATGTTGAGACCTATGAAAAATTTCAAAAGCTAGCAAAAATGCAAAACCGAACCGCGGGGAATTTAGGCGCAACTCTAGTTAAAAATTTTGTTAAAGATAATTATAAAGAATAAATACATGACAAAAACAGAAAAACACAGATTTGTTATATTGATTGACAAAGACAGCTACGAAAAATTCAGAGAGCTTGCAGAAGAACAAAACCGCTCCGCGTCAAATTTAGGAGCTATTGTAATCAAAGATTACATAAAAAAACACTCTTAATTTCTATTTCATCTGTATGCTTGTTGTGTTATTGTTGGGCTGAAAGCCCAACCTACATTTTGTCACCCTGAATTTATTTCAGGGTCTTGCCAATGCGGCGTCATACTTGCTTTCCGGTAAGATGCTGAAACAAGATTCTGTTGAAAAAGTCAAGTACTTTTTTAATTTTTCCAGGGGAAAAATGTATATTATTATGAGCCAATTTTTG
>CALVBV010000075.1 GCA_944325815.1 Candidatus Gastranaerophilales bacterium | reverse complement strand
GACCCCTCTCCCCGGCCCTCTCCCACAAGGGGAGAGGGGATAACTACTTTTCAACTATTCAACCTTACCGCGTGATGCGTGAAGGGTGAGGCGTGAAGGGTGCGTTTATGAAGTGACTGAGTGACTAGGTGACTAAGTGATTAAGAATTTATAACTACTGTTCAACTATTCCACTCATCCACTTTTCAACATTTATAACTTCTCCTCAACTCCTCAACTTATCAACTTCTAAACCAAAGCCAGCACCCACCTAACCTCCCTCATTAGGGAGGAAATGTTAAAAACTCCTAAACCTTTCCGTAATGTGGTAGACTGAAGTCTACCCTACCCCTTCATAGTGTTGCGATTGCTTCTTGAATGCACCCACCCAATCATATTAAGTTTTGTAACAAATTGAGTCTATATATGTTATTTGTTTATAAACATGTGGAATATATAAAATATAATAAATATATGGATATGGTATAAATGTCGTCGAATATGAATAAAATTTTTAACAGGTCTAAGACCTCAGCCCGGCATTCGTATTCTTTGCAAACGGAAGGAATGTGCGTTTTTGTCTTGCCGTATTTATTTCTGATGAACGCATTAATTGGAAGAAGGCGGGTGCCATTATGCTGACAATGAACACAAATCTTGCTGCCATAATGGTACGGGCGAACCTGAATACAAGTACATTAAACTTGAATCAGGCAATAGAGCGTATGACCACCGGCTATAAAATAAATCATGCAAAGGACAACGCTGCAAACTATTCTATCAATACCAAGCTAAGCAGTTATTTATCCTCCTATTCGACGGCTATGGATAATGTTATGCTGGGTTCAACTTTGGTAGATACAGCTTCAAGCAATCTTAGTCTTATAACAAGTCATTTACAGCGCATGCGGGATTTAAGCGAACAAGCAGCCAACGGGACTTACGGCACAGAGTCGATTGAGGCAATACAGTCAGAAATAGACGCCAGAACAGAAGAAATTCAACGTGTAATTTCAAATACCGAGTATAACGGTATCAATCTGTTTGGAAGCCGTGAACCGACAGCCGTCACAGTAGAAGAGAGCAAACGTGTAGTTAATCAAAGCTCTTTTCAATCCGGCGAAACATATTATATAACCTCAACAGATGATTTAGTCAAATTACAGACCCTTGTGAACAGCGGGTGTGATACTGCCGGTGCAGTATTTGAACTTGCCGGCGACCTTAATATGCAAGGCGTTAATTTTAGAGGTATCGGCGACAGCGTCACTGCATTCAAGGGTGAATTTCGGGGGAATAATCATGTAATCTCAAATTTGACCATAAATACAGCTGACGGCCATGCCGGTTTGTTTGGTTATGTAGAAGGCGGAAGCATAGACTCTTTAGGTCTTAAAAACTGCGATATAACCGGGCTTAACAATACCGGAGGTTTGGCCGGTGAGTTAGACGGCGGAACAATAAGCTCTTGTTATGTTACGGGCAAAGTTTCCGGAAGCGAGCTCGTCGGCGGTCTTGTCGGAGAGGTAGATAATGCCGGAAGTATCAATTTAAGCTATTCTGCCGCAACTGTTTCCGGCGGAAGCTTTACCGGAGGTCTTGTAGGCGAAATGGCCGAGAGAGGGAAAATTACATCCAGTTATTCTGTCGGAAATGTCACAGGAAGCGGAAGTTACATAGGCGGTTTAGCCGGAGATTCTTCCGGAACAATTACATCCAGTTATGCTGCCGGGAATGTCACAGGCGGTGATTATACAGGCGGGCTTGTGGGACAAATGTTTGCAGGGACAATCACATCAAGCTATGCCTCAGGGAGGGTCTTTGGAGGTGAAATGATTGGCGGGCTGGCAGGTTTGGTAATAGAGGGCAGCATTACTTCCAGCTATGCTTCCGGGAATGTGGAAGGAACTAATTTTGTCGGAGGTCTGGCGGGGCAGATGGATGATTTTGATGCTGAAATTAATTCCAGCTATGCATTAGGAAAAGTTGTCGGAACCGAAAAAGTCGGAGGCCTGGTAGGATGGATGTATGACGGATTTGTTACGTCAAGTTATGCTGCGGGCCGTGTAACAGGGGATAAAGATGTCGGCGGTTTGATTGGCGATCTTTCGGGTACAATTACATCCGGATATTTTAACGAAGAAACTTCCGGACAGACTGCCGGGGTTGGGGTTAATAATGGAAGCGGAAGCGCAAACGGAGTCACAACCGCAGAATTGAATGACTTAATAAGATACGGAACGCTGTCGGAATATGACTATGAAAAAACCTACGGCGGAGGAGTCGGAACCGGCGGCGGCACAGGCGGGGCCGGTCTTGCCAGCGGTGTAATTACTTTGCAGGTGGGAATTGATTCCGATGATAATTCCAAACTCACAATTGATACATCTTTCAGTTTTCAGCTCAATATAAATGTGACCTCGCAGGCAAGTGCGCTAAATGCCCTTGGTGCAATTGATGAAGCATTAAAAAGCATAAACACAAAACAGACGGAATTAGGTGCGGCACAAAACCGGCTGGAAAGCATAACGGAGTCTTTGAGTATAAATATTGAAAATTTAACTTCCTCGCAATCAACAATACGTGATGCGGATATAGCGGAAGAGTCCAGTCAATATATAAAAATGCAGATTCTTCAGCAAGCTTCTGCAACACTGCTTGCTACGGCAAACCAAACCCCCAGTATTGCTCTCCAGCTATTATAGTTAAATCTGTCCGTGCCTCTCAGCCCAGTCATTTCAAAATCAACGTATTTTCATTACCATAGGCATCTTGCCTATTTCGCGAATCTGACGTTCAAATTCCTCAATATCAACCTGTATCGCATCAAATGTATTATAATGCATAGGTATTACTGCTGTCGCACCCAGCCATTCCGAAGCTTTTACCGCCTGCTCTATATCCATTGTATATTTACCCCCTATCGGAAGCATTACCATATCCGGTTCGTACAATTCTCCGATAACCTTCATTTCTGAATTAAGACAGGTGTCACCTGCGTGATATATGGTCTGCCCTTCTATATTAAACACAAACCCGCAGGGGCAGCCCGCATAATGACCGTCGGGAGTTGAGCTGGAATGAAACGCAGGAACAGCTATAACTTTACCCCAGCTGTAATTCTGCCAGGAACCTAAACCGATATCTTTTACCGGTACGCCCTGCTTTGAACAATAATTGGCCAATTCGTAAACAGCAGTTATTGGCGCACCGGTCTGTTTGGAAAGTTCTACCGCACTTCCCAAATGGTCGCCGTGGCCGTGGGTTACAAATATATCCGTAAGGCATTCAGGTTTATAGCCCGGAGAACATACCAAAAACGGATCTATTAGAATCTTCTTTCCCTGTGTTTCTAATTCAAATGCGCTGTGGCCTAAATATCTTATATCCATACTATCTCCTTTTCTCCATTAACTTTCTCAACCTTTTATAATCCTTACCCCATTTTTGCATTGACTCTATTACAGGCCTAAGAGTATAACCTATATCAGTTAAGTAATATTCTACCTTGGGAGGTAAACCATCATACTCCTCCCGCACAACAAGACCATCTTCCTCCATATCCTTCAGACATGCTGTCAATACTTTTGCCGTACAGCCTATCTTTTTTTTCAGCTCTACAAAACGCATCTCTTTTTTAAGGAGTTCCTGAACTATTAATATTTTCCATTTCCCTCCGACAAGCTGTAAAACTACACTTACAGGATTTGCCGCCAGATTTTTATATTCCATTAACACCTGTCAGTATCTTTTTGATACTGCTTTACATAACCCCAAACTACGTGTCTTCCTTATTCTTGTCGGCAAAATTCCATAATTCTGTTAATTTTTCTTTTATCCCCATTCTGCCGTACCATTTTAGAACAAAACGCTCTTCGTAACCAAGCCCGCCGTTAAGCTTTGAGCAGTCACCCAGAGCAAAAGAAGCTTCGGATATGCTTATTCTTATATTAAAATGCGGTACCGGATTTTTCATCGGATCCATCCAGATTTTTATATTATTGTATTTTGCCAGGTTTACAGTTTTTATGTTGTGAGCGTCTGACTGCTCTTGGATTATAAAACTTCTTAAACTGTCTTCCATGTCTTTAAAAGTTGCCATTCTATTTGTTCCTTAATTATTCAAACTATGTATAGGCGCAGGGATTCTGCCCCCTCTGTTAACAAAACCTTCTGAAGAAAGTTTGTTTACCGGCATAATCGGTGCTTCTCCAAGCAGTCCGCCGAAAACAACCTTATCGCCTACGCGTTTTCCGGGGGCAGGAATGATTCTGACCGCAGTTGTTTTTTTATTAATCATACCGATAGCCATCTCATCCGCAATTACACCTGCAATTGTTGAAACCGGCGTATCTCCCGGAACGGCTATCATATCAAGCCCTACAGAACATACACAGGTCATTGCCTCCAGCTTATCAAATGTTAAATATCCTTTAGATGCTGCTTCAATCATGCCGGCATCTTCCGATACCGGAATAAATGCGCCTGACAAACCGCCGACAAAAGAGCTTGCCATAATTCCGCCTTTTTTTACCGCGTCGTTCAGCATTGCAAGAGCGGCCGTAGTACCGTGAGCACCTGCATGTTCCAAGCCCATTGCCTGGAAAATCTGCGCAACGCTGTCTCCGATTGCAGGAGTGGGGGCAAGGGACAAGTCTATTACACCGAACGGAACATTCAGTTTTTCCGCAAGTCTGCGCCCGATTAATTCACCGGTTCCGGTTATTTTATAAGCAGTTTGTTTTATCTTGTTTGCTAAAACTCCCAAATCTGCTTCCGGCGGTAAATCCAATATTGATGCTCTTACAACGCCCGGCCCGGAAACACCTATATTTAAAGCACATTCCGGCTCGCCATAACCGCAGTAAGCACCGGCCATAAACGGATTATCGCCGACAGAGTTGCAAAAACACACCAGCTTTGCAGAACCAAGCCCGTCTTTATCCGCTGTTAAGTCGGCGGCTTTTTTTATTATAGAGGACATTTTCAATACCGCATCCATATTGATTCCCGCTTTTGAGCTTGCAAGATTCACGGAAGAACAAAGTCTTTCGGTTGACGCCAGAGCCTCGGGGATAGATTCTATTAAGCCTAAATCTCCTCCGGTAAAACCTTTTTCTACAAGCGCTGAAAATCCGCCGATAAAATCGACTCCCAGATTTTTAGCACATTCATCCAATGTACGGGCTATTTTTACGTAATCTCTATTTGTACAGGATTCTCCTATTATGGATACAGGAGTTACAGCGATACGTTTATTTACTATCGGTATAGAATAGTCATTCTCTATTTCGTCGGCATATTTTACAAGATTTTTTGCATACTTATCAAGCTTAAATCTAATCTTATCACATACCACGCCTGTATCTTCGGAACAACAGTCGCGAAGGCTCACTGATAAAGTCACTGTTCTTATATCAAAGTTGTGAAGCTTTATCATATTTATAGTTTCTAATATTAAACTCTCGTCAAATATTGTCATAACAGCTTCTAGTATATCACATTTTGTAAAAAAAGTTAATATTATTAATCTTGTTTAATATATAATAAATTATACCGGAGGTAAAAAAGTTATGTTAGTCGTAATGAACAGCCACGCAAGCGAAAAAGACATACAAAGAGTGGCATTGTTTATTGAATCAAAAGGTTTTGAAGCACGCGTATCCCACGGAGAAGCCAGAACCGTAGTTCACGCAATCGGAGTAAAAGAAGTTGACCAAAGGGATTTTGAACTTCTGCACGGGGTTGATGAAGTTATAAAGCTGACGACTAATTATAAACTTGCTGCACGCGCCTGTCAGGGCAAGGACACAGTTGTAGAAGTTAACGGCGTAAAATTCGGCGACAAATACACCGGACTTATTGCAGGGCCTTGTACAATTGAATCCTATGACCAGATGGATGAAACTGCGCAGGAACTTGCAGAATCTAATGTCAAAATTATAAGAGGCGGTGCATTTAAGCCGAGAACAAGCCCCTATGCGTTTCAGGGACTTGGAGAAGAAGGTCTGAAAATTATAAGAAGCGTTGCCGATAACCACGGTATGGCCGTAACTTCCGAGATTATGGAAGTAGCCCAGCTGGAAATGTTTGAAAAATATGTTGATATTCTGCAGGTCGGTGCGCGGAATATGCAGAACTTTAACCTCCTGAAAGAGCTGGGGCATGCACATAAGCCGGTTATTTTGAAACGCGGGCTTTCGTCTACTTATGAAGAATGGCTGATGTCTGCAGAATATATCATGGCCGGCGGAAACAATCAGGTTATACTCTGCGAGCGCGGTATAAGAACTTTTGAAAAATATACAAGAAACACTTTAGACTTGACGGCAATACCTGTAATTAAAAAATTAAGCCATCTGCCGATTATAGTAGACCCTTCCCACGCAACCGGATTAAGAGATAAAGTTGAGCCGATGTCAAGAGCCGCTGTCGCGGCAGGATGCGACGGATTAATTATTGAAGTCCATCATGACCCTGACAGGGCGGTATGCGACGGCGCGCAGTCACTCTACCCGTGGCAGTATGACCTGCTTTATAAACAGATTAAACAAATTGCGCCCATTGTTGGAAAAGAAATTATTTAGCGGTTAAAAAATTCAAGAATTTTTTCAGCCAGAAGGAGTGCGGAATTTTGGTTCTGTCCGGTAATTATATGTCCGTCAGCCACAACGTGTTCCGCCCAGGGCTTTGCTTCAATAAATTCCGCACCAAGCTCTCTGAGCCTGCTTTCCAGCAAAAAAGGAATCTGTTCCGTTAATTTTACAATCTGTTCTTCTTTATTTGTAAAACAGGTTACACGCTTCCCCGCAAGAATAGACTTTCCGTCATCGCGCTTGGCGCTGATTAATCCCGCAGGGCCATGGCATACTGCACTCACAAGCTTGCCGGTATTAAAAAAATATTCGACAACTTCTGCAGTCTCTTTATTTTCTGCCAGGTCAAACATTGGGCCATGCCCTCCGGGGAAATAAACTCCGTCATAATTTTTATAATTAACCTCGCTCAGCCGTCTTGTATTTCTCAAAATCTTTATACACTTATCCCATTCCTCGGGGTTTGAACACGACATAGAACCCTCATCAACAGGAGAAAGACCGCCAAGAGGGCTTGCGATTGTCATCTCTATGTTTGATTTTTCAAAAACCAAAAACGGAACAGCAAACTCTTCCAAATAAACACCGGTATTTTGTATACAATTACACTCCGCTTTCCCGCAGCCGCCGTAGTTTGTTGTGATAATCAGCAGTTTTTTTGTCATTTTATTCTCCTTATAAAAAATTCCTCCTAATAAAAGATTAGGAGGAATTTATTTAAAAATACATTACCCGGCTAGAGAGCATTTCTAATCATATTGTCAACAAATCCGATTATCTGCTGCGGTGATGCTTTAAATACCTCTTTAGGGTTAACAAGTCTCAAAAGATTCGCTATTGATATTGTTTTATGCGGAAGTACCAATAATTTTTCTGATGCGGATTTTATATCGGTGCTCACTGCTTCCCAAAGAGCCTTATTCGGATCATAAATATCCCGTTTGCTTATATCAACAAGCTTGCCCGCTTTTTTAGCTTCATCAATCAACGCAAGTTCTGATTTATTCTTGTTAATTTTACTTTCTACATCCTCTGCAGAATCTCTCAGGGAAACATATTTCCTGAAAGAATCAACTGCTTCCTTTGCAAGCGTTTGGGTGCGGCCAAATTCTTTGTCCATTTCTCTGTATGAACTTTCAAGAGAATATGTCCTTGAAAAATATCCCTTCTTCACGTCAGAAGAATATTTATCATAATTAAGCCTGCTGGCGGAAAGCTCATTTGGAGAATTAAGAGCGGAAGTATGCAGTCTCTCCATCTCGTGTTTTTTCATCATTAAAAATTTATTCAGCTTATCGTTTTGGACCATTAAAGAATCTTCCCGGTTCATAGCCGGAACTTGTGTTATATTTTTTCGCATTGTACCGTCTGAATGCTTGTAATAAGATTCTGTCCCCAAAATATCTCTGGAAGATTCGTAGCCGTTAGATTTCCGCTCAAAAATCTCCTCGTTATCAGGAAGTTTTGACGACATTATATCTACATGTCTTTTATTTTCCATTCTCCCGGTATTACTATACTCCCAGCTGTAAGGACTGTATTCCATACGCCAATTCCCGCCGTTTTCACGCGATTTGTCCCTAAATAATCCGTTAAAAT
Source organism: Candidatus Gastranaerophilales bacterium (assembly GCA_944325815.1). GTDB lineage: Bacteria > Cyanobacteriota > Vampirovibrionia > Gastranaerophilales > Gastranaerophilaceae > CAG-196. The sequence continues at coordinate 1,305 of CALVBV010000075.1, read as the reverse complement.
TTGTATTATTTACTGCCTGTATTCTCATAATTAATTCCCCTTACTTAATTACCTTAATGCCTTGTTTAATATAAAAATTCTTCAATTCGTCAAATAATGGTATCAATTTAGCCTTAAAACCTTCTATGGCAGACTGTTTGGCTTTTATTTCGTTTTGTTTGCCCTGCAGCCATTTAGGGAATCCCGTGATATAACTTTCCAAGCTTTTAATACGCGACCTGCATTCATTCAACTCATTCTGCGCAGACATTAAATTTCTCTTGGTTTTATTAATCTGGGAAACAATAAATGTTTTTTCCTCTTCCGTACTGACGTCTGCACCGTCATTAATAATTTGCTTTAGTTCTGCATATTTAGCATCTTTCTGATTCAGTGTATCAATTTTTCCGCTCAATCTGGCTTCGGTTTCTTTCTCCTGCTTAAGCAGTTTTTTATTCACGGGAAGTTCTATATCCGAAGCGTTTTTTATTTCTGCTTGAAGCGCGTGGATTTCATCTTCTGCGGTTTCCTTTTTGTATCTTAAATCGCCTGCTTTATCATAAAGTCTGACACATTCAGCAGCCTGCCACTGCTGGTATTGCGCTTCCGCTTTATCGGCATGCCCGCCCATTTCGCGTCTGTAATAATATTGACGGATTTCTTCAAAGTCTTTTTTGTAATTTTTTCTTTGGGTTCCAAAATAATTTTTGCTGACTTCTTCATTTACATCAGGATAGGCCGGTTCGTTATCGTAGACAACATAATCGACTTTTTCTTTTATTGAATCCGGAACATATTCCATCGGATCGGCATAATATGCTTTATAAGTCGGATTTGCATGATAAGACCCGAGCGTTTTGTCTAAACTTGAATTTTTGTGCCAATAATCATTATTTTGCAGCGAACCGATACTGTAATAATTGGAAAAAACACCTTTGAAAGATGTATTGTAAGAGTTAGTAACCCCTCTTGTCGGGAAAATTTGCATTTTTATACCTCCTTTTTAACACTAAGACCCCTGTTATTTTAAGAATATCTTACTCTGTAAACTCTTTAAGTCAATAGCGGGGCGTGAGGGGTGAGGCGTGAAGAGTGAAGAGTGAAGAGTGAAGGGTTCGTTAATGAAGTGATTATGTGACTAGGTGACTAAGTGACTAAGAAGCCCCCTTCCCTAAATGAGGGAAGGGCTGGGGATGGGTGATGGTTTGGTGAGGCGTGAGGCGTGAAGGGTGCGTTTATGAAGTGACTGAGTGACTAGGTGACTGAGTGATTAAGAAATTTATAACTACTTCTCAACTATTCAACCTTTCCACTTTTCAACATTTA
>CALVBV010000074.1 GCA_944325815.1 Candidatus Gastranaerophilales bacterium | reverse complement strand
ATAACAATGCTTCCAGCAGCGTATTAATTGCTGTAAACTTTGGTAAAGAAATAGACAGCCGGGACAGGAAAGTTTCTGATTTCTTAAAAAAAGTGCTTGGTGATAATCTTGATAATACCTCCCAAATAATACAGACTAACGGTAAATTTAGCACCAAAACAATAAGAATGGAAAATACCGATTTATACAAGAGTTTTGTAAGTCCTGATGTAAATCCGGATATGTTCACAAAAGAACAATTCGGGAAATATCAGGATGACGTATTCAAACCGGGTTTCTCCGGCAGAGTACAGCTGCCGGCATTAGAGATGAATGAAAACGGCGTAAAATATTTTACCCTGCATAAAAGAAACGGTGAAATATTGTATTTTGATGAAACCGGAAACAAAGTCAGCTCACTTGACGATATAAGGAAAAAAATTGCGGATAACAAAATGCCTGATATCCAAGAAATGAATGTTGCAAAAATGAATCACTCTGAAAAAATTTTTAATACCAGAAAAGATTTTAATAATAGCAAATTGAACATCGGTAATGTTTACATTGACGGAAATCCGGTTGAAGAACATTTTAATTCCAATTATTATGCTAACGGATTAGATAAGACTGTCGGCGTAAGTTCCCTAAATACAGAAGAAATTAATAAAATTCAAGTAGAATTAAAAGCCGGTGATAAAATAAACAACAAATATGATTTATCTGCCGGTGATATTCTGAAAAAATTCCTGGGCGATAATCTTGATAATACAACGATATTAAACGGCAATAAAATTGAAGGGAAAAAATTGCAAGAAACAGACTTGTACAGAGTTTTTCTTGAACTCAACCCGGAACTTAAAGATTTCAAACCCGGAGATCAAATAACCGTGCAAATGCCGGCAATGAAAGTTGCACCAAATGGTGAAAGATATTTTATTCTTTTAACACAGGAAAATCAACCTATTTACTTTGACGCAAAAGGAAATCTATAAAAAAAGAGCCTGATGGCTCTTTTTTTTTATGAATTTTGTAATCCCCGCTTAAACTCTTCCGGACGGCTTGAGCGAGCAAGCGCATCTTCAAGTGTAATTTTCTTTCTCATATATAAGTCTCTCAAAGACATTTCGAGAGTCTGCATGCCAAATCCGGAGTTTGTTTGCATTGTAGAATAAATCTGGGCAGCTTTTGCTTCGCGGATTAAGTTTGCAATAGCAGGAATTACCAACATAACTTCCTGCGCCATAACACGTCCCTGCTTCGTTCCGTCAGCTTGAAGAAGCGGAAGCAATGTCTGTGAGAATACAGCAACTAAAGAGTTAGAAAGCTGTACACGAACCTGCTGCTGCTGGCCTTCCGGGAATACGTCAATAATACGGTCAATAGTCTGTGACGCTGATGAGGTGTGCAAAGTACCAAATACCAAGTGACCTGTTTCTGCAGCAGTCAGAGCAAGTCTGATTGTATCCAAGTCACGCATCTCACCTACCAGAATAATATCAGGGTCTTCACGGAGTGCGGACTTTAGTGCGTTAGCAAAACTTCTTGTATCCTGTCCCAGTTCTCTCTGGTGAATAATTGAACGTTTTGAAGGATGAATAAATTCAATAGGGTCTTCAATCGTTAATATATGCTCAGAGCGGGTTTCATTAATATAATTAATCATTGCGGCAAGCGTCGTTGATTTACCGGAACCTGTCGGCCCTGTAACAAGAACTAAACCGCGCGGTTTTTCGGCAATTTTTCTAACAGTATCAGATAAGCCTAATTCTTTGAATGAAGGAACTTTTGACGCAATTACACGAAATGCTGCAGCATAATTCCCTCTGTCTTTATATATATTAACCCTGAAACGGCTCAAACCTTGTATACCGTAAGAAAAGTCAAGTTCCCAGTCTTGTTCAAGCTTACGTCGTTGTTCTTTATTCAGCATCGGAAAAAGTAAAAGCTCTACCTCTTCCGGTTTTAGAGCAGGAACATCCATTCTCTGCAAATTGCCGTCTATACGTACTACCGGCGGAAGTCCTGCGGAGATATGCAAGTCTGATCCCCTCTGCTTGACTACAACTTCCAAATATTTTTCTATAAGCATTTAAAAGCCCTCTTCATTAGCACTCTTATACATAAAAACTATATCATGGAATAACTTTTTTGTAAACAAAAAGTTACATTATTCATTTGCTAAATATTCATTAATTGCTTTAGCGGCTTTTTTACCTGCCCCCATTGCATTGATTGCATTTGAGGCACCTACCGGCGCCACATCTCCTCCGGCATATATTCCAGACACAGAGGTTTCTCTGCTTTCAGGATCAACTGTAAAATAACCTTTACTATCGGTTGCAAAGTCCAAACCGTCTAAATGAGCCGATTTTTGAATTATAGGATTCGGTCCGGTTCCTAGTGCAACAATTACGGTATCTACATCCAGTGTTGTGTATCTGCCGGTTCCTACCGGTCTGCGCCGGCCTGATTCATCCGGTTCGCCAAGTTCCATTGTCTCAAATTTCATACCGGCAACCCAGCCGTCTTTTTCCAGAATTTCAGAAGGCGCGTGCAAAAATTGGAAGATAACACCCTCTTCTTTTGCGTGCCGAATTTCTTCAAGACGAGCCGGCAGCTCTGCTTCTGTCCTTCTGTATACAATATAGACTTTTTCAAAACCTACTCTGACTGCCGTTCTTGCCGCGTCCATTGCAACATTCCCGCCGCCGATTACGGCAACGGATTTGCCTATTCTAAGCGGAGTTGCACTGGTTTCTTCATTGGCGTGCATTAGATTAACACGAGTTAAAAACTCATTAGCGGAAAACACTCCGTTTAAGTTTTCTCCGGGTATGTTCATCATTTTGGGAAGGCCTGCGCCTGAGCAGATAAAAATTGCATCATAGCCGTCGTCTTTTAGTTGTTTCAATGTGATAGATTTTCCGACTATCACGTTCTTTTCAAATTTAACACCCATAGCCTTAAGAGATTCAATTTCTCTATCCAAAACAGTTCTCGGAAGTCTGAAAGGAGGGATTCCATATCTCAGCACCCCGCCGAACTCATGCAGTGCTTCAAATATTGTAACCTCGTGTCCGGCCTTTCTTAAATCAGAAGCTGCTGTAATTCCGGCACAGCCCGAGCCTACAATTGCAACTTTTTTCCCTGTCGGAATAATCTCTGCTGTTTTGGCAGAGGTATTGTCTCCGACATATCGTTCTAATGCGCCGATAGCAATAGCTTCGCCTTTTATCCCCAAAACGCATTGGCCTTCGCACTGTCTTTCCTGAGGACATACACGACCGCAAACAGAAGGCAGCATGCTGGTTTCTCTTATTATATCTCCGGCTTTTTCAAGATTATCCTCCTTAAGTGCTTTGATAAACTCCGGTATTTGAATATTTACAGGACATCCCTTAACGCACCGCGGATTTTTGCAGGTAAGACATCTGTCTGCCTCTGCTTTAACCTGTTCTGCTGTAAGGTTCTCTTCTACTGCCTCAAAGTTATGACGACGTTCAAACTTATCTTGTTCTTTAGGTCTCTGGCGCATATTAAAACTCTCCTTGCTTAAATAACTCCTTAAAGTGAGTTGTTGGGTTTCACCCAACTTACTCTTCTAGTATAGCAAAAAAAGTCTGGTTTGTATAATAAAAATATTTGATAGGAGTGAGTAAAGGTTGAGAAGAGGATAAGTTTAGGAGTTTAGAAGAAGTTTTAAATGTTGAACAGTGGATAAGTTGAACAGTTGAATAGCAGTTATAAATTCTTGATCACTTGGTCACCTGATCACTTGGTCACTTCATAAACGTCCCCCTCACTCTTCACACCTCACGCCTCACCCTTAACTTGATCACTTGATAAATTGCCGGGTTTCACCCGGCCTGCTCTTCCTATTCCACAAGCATATAAGGCGGGATATTAAGAGCTGCTGCTATCATAAAAAATCTTGTTGTACTCAGTCCGTATGCTTCTCCGGCTTCAATCTTCTCCAAATATTTTTCATTGATACCTGTCTTAACAGCAAGCTCAGATATAGAAATTCCCTTGTTTTCCCGCACAGCTTTCATTCTTTTGCCAATAGTTTTAAGCAGTATAAGAAAACTTGCTCTTTTTACCATATTATCTCCTTTCCTTTATTAAATTTTGTTAAGTTATTATTAATTTCAAAATTATATAATTAACTATATAGTTAATTATGATATCTACTATTAATTAATTTGTCAAGAAATTAACTGATTAATATAATTATTAACATGGGTATGAAGGTTAGAGAACAGGTTAAGTCACTTCTTGCGTCAAAAAATGTCTCAATGAAGGAATTGTGTAAATTGCTATCGGAAAAATATGGCAAAGAGTATTCTTTACCTAATTTCTCCGGAAAACTAAAACGCGGAACTGTAACCTACAACGAGGTTTTGATTATTGCCGAAATCCTCGGGTACAAAATTAACTTTGTTGATACAGATAATATCGGCTAAAAAGATTTTATTGTATAATTATTCTTATGAAAAATATTATTTTTATATTTGGAACACGTCCGGAAATTATTAAATTAGCGCCTGTTATTCTTGAAATGAAGAAATATCCGGCGGATTATAATGTTATTATATGTAACACGGAACAGCAAAAAGAATTATCAAATCAAACACTTGCTTACTTCGGTTTAAAAGCAGATATTAACCTTGACTGTATGAGAGAAAATCAGTCGCTTTCGTCTGTGCAGGCAAGAATCTTAACTTCTCTCGACAAGGTTTTTTGTGATAACAAGATTGATGCAACGATTGTGCAAGGCGATACAATGACGGTTCTATGCGGGGCTTTAACAAGTTTTTATCACAAAATTCCGGTATTCCATGTAGAAGCCGGACTCAGGTCTTATGATATTTATGAACCGTTTCCGGAAGAAGTTATGAGACAGATGACTTCAAGAGTTGCAGAGCTTCATTTTGCGCCGACTGAGATAAATAAAGAGGCTTTGCTTAAAGAAAATATTGATAAAAATAAAATACATGTTGTCGGAAATACTGTAATTGATGCGCTGTTTTGTCTTTCAAAAGAAGTTGTTGAAGATTCTAAAAAATTCTATGAAGAAAAGGGGATTCCTATTGATGACAAGCTTGTATTGATAACGGCACACAGACGGGAAAATCATGGAGAGAGAATCGATAGGATTATAGAAGCTGTCAAATATCTGGCGGAAAAATATAATGACCATACATTTGTTATTCCGGTTCATCCGAACCCGAATGTTAAAAACAAAATATATGAGAGATTAAGCAGTCTGAACAACATTTATCTTTTGCCTCCGCTTGATTATCCGTATCTTGTTTATCTGATGAAAAATGCAAAGTTAATATTAACAGACTCCGGCGGCATACAGGAAGAAGCCCCTTCTTTTGCGTGTCCTACACTTGTAATGAGATACGAAACAGAACGTACAGAGGGAATTAATGCAGGGGTCTCAAAACTGGTAGGCGCTGATTATGAAAAAATCATTGAAGAGAGTGAAAAAGTTCTAAACTTTTCTAAAAACTCCACAAGATTAAAAGTCCGGAATCCTTACGGAGATGGAACTGCATCTGTCAAAATAGAAAAAATTGTACGGAAATATTTCTAATTCTCCCAGTCAACATTTCTTGTTGCATACATTATTAATGCTATGATTATAAATAGCCCAAGGCTTCCGATTAATAATGCCAAATCCTGTACCGTCAATAATATGTACAAAAAAGTGTACAGCAGTGTTAAGAGCGCGGTTATTAGAACAGTAAATTTTAAATCCTGCTTTCGAGTGATTACAAAATAAGTGTAACCGCCCAAAAGCCCAATAGTCATTATTCCGGCTGTCAAATACGCATAAATAAACGGCACAATTTCAGAAATTGAAACAAGAAGCAGATAAAAAATCAGCATGGCACCACCTAAAAGTAAATATTGAAGCGGATGTATGCGCTTACTGTTTTTTGTAATTTCAAAAATAAAATAGCTTATAAAAGTTAAAGTTATGAATAAAAAAGCGTATCTCAAAGCTCTGTATGCCATTCTGTAATTATCAACCGGCGTTAAAAAAGAAACTCCGACTTGTGCTTCTCCTCCTAAATTGTCAGCGATATTTGTTGTAGCAATCTTTGGGACCGACCACTTGGCTGCAAAATCATTTTTCTCAACATTACGCTCTGACGGCAGAAAATTTCCTATAAAACTTGGGTCTGGCCAGTCTCCGCTTATAAAAACATTATTTGTAAGACCGCCTAAACCGGCACGCACTTCATCAATACCTCTTATTTTATAATTTATTTCAAACGGAATACTATTTCCGACTTTATTAAATTTTGCAGTAAATTTTGTATCCTGCGCAAAAACTTCCTTTTCTCCATTAATTTTAAAAGCCGGCTCTTCAATAAAACCTGCAGAGTCTTTTACTTTAAACTCTGTCGTAATACTTTTCCCTGTAAGGTCGTAATTATTAAGAAAATCTCCTTTTAAAACAACATCAGCTGTGTATACAGGAACCTTATATATCCCCTTCTGGCGGATTTCTGTTTTGATTTTTATATCAGCAAAATAATTATTCAAAGTCAGATATTTTTTTTCAAGTTCTTTATCTTTGTTTTGTTCAAAGTACATTTGCGGTGCGCTGAAAACCTGTTCATTTCCCCAGGCCGAAGCTACGCTTCTTACTGCATCATTCCTGTATGACTCTCTGTCTTTGATTATACCAAACCAAAAACTGATAGGAATTAGTAAAATAATAAGCATTAAAAGAAGTAATGCAAATTTTTTAAGCTTTGATTCATTCTTTTTTGTTTCAGTCGAAGCGACGGTTTCCATATTTACTCCTTCACACCGCATTGTCTGCAAATCCACTCCATAATAATATCAACTATATATTTTTGTTCTGATTTTGTCAATAATCTGCCCTTTGGTATTTTATGCCATTTTTCCAAACATCCTCTGCAACAGAGTGCCGCAGCGTGCTGCGCAATAAATACAGGATGCCCCCGCATAGGAGTTTGTTTCCCGTCATTCGGAATCTCTGCCGGCGCCAATCTTTTGGCGACAAAGTCCGCTGCGTGAGAACGAATTGTATCATACCCTTTAGACAAAACATATTGTCTCTCTTTATCATTGAGTTTGAATTTACTTCTAAATTTGGATTTTGATAATTTTTCAAAAATGTCATTATTCATATTTACTTTTATATTAATACAAAAGTAACACTTATTTTTAAGAATCTTTTGAAAATTTTTGAGCGGATAAAATGTATATTTTCCGCACTTTTATGCAATTAACATCGCGCCTCGGTGTATGTTTATACTATAATTATGTTGTAAGGAGAAATCACGATGGAACAGGTTTTTGGAAATATACATTCGGTTGAAAGCTGCGGCACAGTAGACGGCCCCGGAATACGCTTTGTTGTTTTTACTCAGGGCTGTCCTCTCAGATGTCAGTATTGCCACAATCCGGATACATGGGAATTTAAAGATAATAATAAAATGTCAGTTGATGATATTCTGCAACAGTATGAAGGTGTAAAAGAGTTTTGCGCGGGCGGTATCACTGTAACAGGCGGAGAGCCTATGTGCCAGATGGAATTTGTTACAGAGCTCTTTAAAAAGGCTCAAGAAAAAGGGATACATACTGCCCTTGATACATCAGGCGTTTTATTTAATAAGAATAACACCGAAAAAGTTGACGAACTCTTAAAATACACAAGCCTTGTTCTTTTGGATATCAAACATATTGATGATGAAGAGCATAAAAAGCTTACAAAACACTCTAATAAAAATATCTTAGAGTTTGCTCAATATCTTTCTGATATCAAAAAGCCAATGTGGGTAAGACACGTTGTAGTGCCGGGAATTACGTTTAAGGAAGAATATTTGACAAAATTAGGAGAATTTCTTGCCGGTTTGCATAATATAGCGGCCCTTGACGTGCTTCCTTATCACGATATGGCAATCCCAAAATACGAAAACCTCGGGATTGATTATCCGCTCAAAGGGGTTCCGCCCTTGACTCACCAGCAGGCGCTTGAAGCCAGAAATATTATAATGAAGGCTTACAAAGAAACAAGAGAAAAGAATAAGTAAAATAAAGCGGCGGTTGAAATGTCAATCCGCCGCTTTTTCTTAAGATTTCTTAATATTTTAAAACTAATTTTAGCAATTCTTATACCCAAAGTTTACTTTATATAAATATATAGGGATAAACCGAGGATGTAAGATTTGGTAAATATAAAGCCCATAGTAACACTACTTGCTCATAATTCTTCAGCTGCTAAATTTGTACATAAGCCGCAAATCTTCCAGATAAAGCCGGAAGAGCTGACAATGTTCCGCTACGCAGGGGATGAGCTTCATTTAACCAGTCAAAAACAGGTTATAAGTCTTGATGAAGTAAAAGCTCTATTTCCTACAGGCAGGCTGGAAGATAATTATATTATTAGAGATATCAAAGATTTGTTATCAAGATTAAAAACCGAAAGACAAGTGATAGATTTACGTCCCGATTTGTCTGAAAAAGATTACAAAATAATCCATAGCTTTATGAATAGAGACAATGGACGCTTTATAGAAAAATGGAAAGGGTTTTCGGATACTGACCTTGTCCCGAATATTCAGAAATTAGCACTTTTTACAAGAACAATGAGATTAACAAAGCAGACCAAAGATTTTTTGGAATTTAATCCCAACCAGTGGGAAATGGTTTACGAAGGGATTGTAAGAAAGCCGCGTGAGATGATTATGCCAATGCTGGAATACAAGGCAAACTCCAACCCGATAAATATCCCGCTTGGAGAAAATAAAATAACCAAAGAACTAAAGGATACTGTAGATAAAATATCTACTTATATAAATATGTTTACGGTAAAAAAAGATTTTGTTGCTTATCGAGGCGATAAGACTTTTAATATTCTGTCCGGGGTAAAGTATGAAGGACAGAACATCAGCCTAGCCGATTTGATGGAAGATTTTACTAATGCCTTAAAACAAGAGCTTGCAAAAGGACGTTATCATAACGTAGAAGTTGATAAATTTATCAAACGATATTTAGTTGACCAAAAAATAGAACAATCTCGTTTTATGTCTATCGGCATGACAGAAAGTTCTGTCATAGATTATGCAAAGAAAATAAAATGGAAAATAAGAATTCCCGCCGGAACGAAAGGTGCATCAATTGAAAGTTATAATATAGAAAGACTCAATGAAGCTGAATTTTTAGGTCAAAGGAATGGCGTCTTAAAAATAAGAGAGGCTTATTATTGTCCCAAAAAAGATTTATGGTATTTTGATGCATCACTGGAACAAAACCCGATTGACGAACTTATTGTAAATTGTTAAAATAAAAGAAAGGATTTTATATGAAAGTAGAACTCTCACCAGCAATAACAAATCAAAAAACTAATCTGTTTACTAAAATAAAACGGTTTTTTGTGGGAAAATTAAAACCTCTAACAAAAGATACTTTTGTAAAAGGCGGTACAGAAAAAGCTGAAAAGAAAATTATAGTATCCCGTAAGCATCCGAATTGGTGTGATGCTCCGGAAGACGGCTATAGAAACAATACTATTGCAAAAACAAGATGTTATTATCCGGAAGATGTCAAAAA
>CALVBV010000073.1 GCA_944325815.1 Candidatus Gastranaerophilales bacterium | reverse complement strand
ACGTAGTTATGGAAGTTGAACTTATCGCTCCTGTAGCTATTGAAGAAGGTATGAGATTCGCTATCCGTGAAGGCGGCAGAACAGTTGGTGCCGGTGTTGTTGATAAAATTATTGAATAATTTTAGTTGACAGGACTATATAGCTTAGGAAAGGAAGTTTGATTCAAACTTCCTTTCTTTTATATTAATAAATAATTATTTTCTGTATTTTGTATAAAAGTAGTTTTGTAATTTTGCGGGATATTTATACGTATATATTCCGCTTTTTTCTTTAGACCGCACAGGCCTATTACAGAATCATGTTTAAAGAAGTTCTTGATAAATTGCATATTTAAATCCTTTCAAGATTGTGGTATAATAACAATAATCTTTTTAAGAAAGATTTTGTATAAGTCAAGGTAAAGGAGTAAAAAATGGCGAAAGTTACAAAAGATATGGGGATTTTAGATATTGTACAGCAGTATCCTGAGACAATTGCTGTTTTTCAAAAATACGGCATGGGATGTATCGGCTGTGCTGCTGCCAGGTTCGAAAATTTGGAGGCAGGGGCTAAAGTCCACGGGTTTAATCCTGATGAAATGGTTGATGAAATAAATTCTGTAATCGGAGAATAGAATGGTTGTCTGGCAGGTTCTTTCTATAACAGGAATCGCATTTCTTATATTAGAAATCTTTACGCCAAGTATGTTTTTTCTTAATTTTGCGCTGGCGTCTTTTATAACGGCAGTTATATCTGTGTTTATTCAGGATGTATTTTCTTTGGTCTTAATCTTTTTTGTTTTATCATTCATTTCTTTTGTATTTTTAAGACCGGTTTTGTTAAGGAAAAAGACATCAGAAACAGAGACGGGGATTGCCGGAAAGTATATAGGTAAAACTGCAAAAGTGCTTGAGGATGTTTCTGAATCAGGCGGGGTTATAACCATATATGATGAGCGCTGGGAAGCCAGAAGCGACGACAAATCGTTGATTCCTGCAGGTGAGAATGTAAAAATAATAAGAAATGACAGCTTAGTTATGTATGTGCAAAAAATAGAATAATAGGAGAGTTTTATGGCTTTTTTGTCAATTTTTTTAATAGTATTCGCTTTAATTATTGTTGCGAAAGGTGTAATAATTGTTCAGCAGGCAGAGGTTGTAATTGTTGAAAGATTGGGTAAATTTGATAGGGTTTTGGAATCAGGATTTAATTTCATTATTCCTATAATTGAGGCACCAAGAGCCATAGACTGGAAAGTCACACAAAAAGGTTTTGATGGTACGACTTATTCAATAATACAAAAAAGAACAAAAATTGACTTAAGGGAAGCTGTTTATGATTTCCCCAGGCAAAATGTTATTACAAAAGATAATGTTTCAATAAGCATTAATGCTCTTTTGTATTTCCAAATCGTTGATCCGAAATCTGCAGTTTATGAGATTCAAAACTTGCCGGATGCTATTGAAAAACTTACTCAGACAAACTTGAGAAACCTTGTTGGTCAGCTTGATTTGGATGAGAGTTTGGTTTCTAGAGATAAAATCAACCATGAATTAAGAGCTATTTTGGACGATGCGACTAATAAATGGGGCGTAAAGGTTAACAGAGTTGAACTTCAGGATATTATTCCGCCATCAGATATTCAGTCCGCAATGGAAAAACAAATGAAGGCAGAGCGTGACAGACGTGCTGCAATTTTGGAGGCGGAAGGTTTGAAAAAATCTGCGGTTCTTAAGGCAGAAGGTGAAAAAGAGGCTGCAATAAATAGAGCTGAAGGCGAAAAGCAGGCTAATATTTTAAGAGCAGAAGGTATTGCTCAGGCAAGAATCTTAGAGGCTGATGGTGAAAAGGAAGCTATTCAAAGAATTATAAATGCGCTTGCAGATAAAGGGCAGCCGGATAAGTACCTTATTGCTATGAAGTATCTGGAAACAATGAAGGATATTACAAGCGGCAAGGATAATAAGGTTGTTTATATGCCTTATGAGGCAACCGGTATATTAAGTTCTGTTGATGGTATAAAACAAATGTTTGATAAGTAAATAGAAAGGATTTGAATATGAAAAAGATACTTTTAGGATTATTAGCATTAATGACAGTAACAACTATGGCCTACGCTTATAATTACGATAAGACAATTCCTGTAAAAGGAAAGACGCTCACTGACGGGAAATTGCAGGCGGATATGCTTTTTCCTGTATACGCTTACGGCTTAAGAATAGCTGCGCCTGATTGCAAAGATTTTTCTATTACGGACACAAAAGTTTCAAAACAAAAAACTGATGGTGTTTGGGAAGAAATCTGGACGGTGAAAGCATGTACAAGAACTGCTAATATTCCTATAAAATTCACTACAACCGAAAACGGGACTGACTATGCGATTGATCCGATGGGTGTAAAAGTTGCTAAATAGGACGCTAATAGAATGAAAGTGCCTAAAGATATTCAAATAATAAATAAAATTACTCAACTGCGCACTGAACTTATGTACAGTGCTGCAATGGGTAATTATAAAGAGTTTAAAAAGGTTAATATTGAATATGCAAAAATGGCTGTGGACAATTTTGAACTGGCAAAGCAGGCTCAGAGCCCAAATATCAAGGCACCGCTCTTTTCTAAGGTCGGTCTGCGTATGGCTAAAGTGTGGTTTTTTAATCTTTTTAGGATTAAATCTCCTGAGGAGAAGCAATTAAAAACTTTAGCCAAACAAGAAAAGTTAAAACAAGAAGCGAGGCAGTTTATAAGCTAATGAGTATCAGTTTTGGAACAGACGGCTGGAGAGCGGTTTTAGATAAGGATTTTACAAAAGAGAATGTAGAGCGTGTTACGCTTGCTATCGGGAAGTATGTTGCGGATAATTTTGGGTTTTCTAAGCCTATACTTATAGGTTATGATCCCAGAAGAATGGCAGACACATATTCGCGTTATTGTGCTGAAATTCTTGCCCAAAAGGGTTTTGATGTATATTATTCTGATAGAATCGTTCCTACGCCTGTTCTGGCATATAATGCAAAAATTAAAAATGCGTGTGCCGTAATGTTCACAGCTTCTCATAATCCTCCTGAATATCTGGGGATGAAATTTATTCCTGACTATGCCGGGCCTGCAACATCTGAGATTACGGATGAGATTGTAAATAATATTGATAAAGAATTTAAAGGTTCGGGGCTTAATGGTAAAATTACTGAAATAGACTTTGCGCCTGCATATTACGAGCAGCTCAAAACTCTTATTGATTATGAAACCATAAAAAAAATAAGAACAAATATAATTTTTGATGGGCTGTATTCTGCTTCTATCGGATATTTTGATGAAATATTGAAAACTAATAAAATTCCATTTAAGAGTTTGCACATGTTTCATGATACAAATTTTGGAGGCGGAATGCCGGATCCGAAGCCGAAATATTTGTGCGACTTGATTGAAGCTGTAAAAGCCAAGCCAAATTCTGTCGGGCTTGCAAACGATGGGGATGCTGACAGATTCGGGGTTATAAATGAAGACGGCGAGTATGTTTCTCCAAATGAGATTATTGCAATTTTGCTTAAACATCTTATTCAGAAGGGCTTAAAGGGTGCTGTTGTTAAGACGGTCGGCTCAAGTCTTTTAATTGATAGAGTTGCTGAAAAACTCGGCGTAGAGGTTATAGAAACTGCGGTAGGTTTTAAGCATGTCGGCGAAGCTATGCGGAAAAATAAAGTCATTATAGGAGGAGAAGAATCAGGAGGATTAAGTATCCGGGGACATATCCCAGAAAAAGACGGACTATTGGCAAACCTTTTGATTTTGGAAGCGATGGCTGAATCAGGCAAGCAATTAAAGGACTTGCAGAAAGAATTATATGAATTTGCCGGGGGAAAATTTTATACTGACAGAGTTGATTTGAAGCTTACTGACAGAGTTCAGATTAAAAAAATTCTTGATAAGGTGTATCATTTAAAAAATATAGGTAAATACAGCGTGACATCAGTGGATACTAAAGACGGTATAAAGCTTATGCTTGGGGCTGAAACAAAAATTTTGGTCCGCCCAAGCGGTACGGAACCTCTTTTAAGAATTTATTTTGAAACTGATGATAAAAATAAATTAGAGGAATTGAAAAGCTTTAACTTTATTTGATTAATACAGTTAAAACAGTAATTTTTTCCTTTATGTTGTTATAAAAAACTTTATATAAGTGCGATTTTGTTACCTGCTAGGCTCGCAGGTGGGTGAGTGCCTTAATTTATCCGTTTCCCGCTGGCGATTTTGTATCGGCGGGTATACTTCAACAATTATAGAGCTTACTCTCCCTATTTATAAAAATGTAGGAACAAAATAAACACCTATATAAAGTAATAATATTATGTCATATATCTTAAGTTATTTCAACCCTTGTGTTTGTACAAAAATAGCCAAACGGCTGATAGACACTTTAAGCATATTTATATAAAAATTAAATATATAACTATAAGGGTATTAATGAATGGTAAATAAGCTTACAAAGCAGGAACAATGTGTTTTAGAGCTGGTTGCAAAAGGGCTGATAAACAAAGGAATCGCCAAAGAACTTAATATTTCTATTGCGACTACAAAAGCTCATTTGGAGTCAATTTATAAAAAGCTTAATGCCCATAACAGGGTTCAAGCTGTTGTTAAAGCTATCACACTTGAGATTATAGAAGTTTAATTTATTCCGCTGTTATGTTAGAATTTTTTCATGGATGATTTTGTCTTAAAAGAATTAGCCGCGAGCTGTATTGAGCAGGAACTTGAAAATATCGGGTTTGATTCTGTCTATCGTCATTGTGCATCCGATAAATTCAGATATAAAAATGTGAAGATTTATAGCCTTACAGCCGGGCAGGCAAATATTTTAAAACAGACGGCGCTGATATTTGGTGCAGACTGTGCGGTAAATAGGAATGTGATAACCGGAAAGGCTGAACTTTCTGATGCGATTTTATGCGGAAGTTACTCCCAGCTGAAAAAGATTGCACAAAAACTGCAGTCTCAGCCTTTCAGGCTTGCTGTGCTTGGGCAGAAGATACTCGGGTTTTTAGAGCAGAAAACTAAAGCTTCAACAAAGATTATGGGAATTTTGAACATAACGCCGGATTCTTTTTCTGACGGGGGAAAATATTTGACGCCCAAAGATGCAATCAATCACCTGATGTCATTAATAGATGACGGGGCTGATATTGTGGATATCGGTGCAGAGAGCACTCGTCCGGGATCTTTTGGGGTAGATGCTAAAACTCAAATAGAAAGACTCCGCCCTATACTTGAATTTATTGTAAAAGAAAATTTAAATGTACCAATAAGCATTGATACCAGAAGCTCAGAAGTCGCAGACTTTGCATTAAATAACGGCGCTTCAATAATTAATGATGTTTCAGGTTTTGATTATGATATTAAACTGGCAGATGCTGCTGCTAAATATAATGCTTCTGTAATCATACAACATTCAAATGGGACGCCGGATGTTATGCAGAATAACCCGGAGTATAAAAATATTATGGAAGAGATTTTTTTCAGTCTAAAAACGAAAATAGAGCTAGCCGAGAGCAAAAATATCCGAAATATAATAATAGACCCCGGTATAGGCTTTGGGAAATCAAGGTTAGACAACTTTACAATTCTGGACAGGTTTGAAGAATTAAGAGGGTTAAACCGTCCTGTTTTAATCGGAATTTCACGAAAAAGTCTGCTGGGAGTAAAAGACTGTGACAACGGATTAAAAGATTCATTGTCACTGGCTCTGTCTTATCCTTTAATTAAGGCTGGTGTGGATTATCTGAGAGTACATAATGTCAAACTGCATAAAACTTTGTTATCAAATTATTTATCCACCTAGGCTATTTTTATTTTTTAAAAAATAGGTTAAAATTGGATAACCGGAATAATAATTTATGAGTGATTTAATAACAAGCGTGTTGGAAAGTCTTCCGATATGCGCATACATGACCGATATAAATAATAATTTGACAGCAGGCAGTGAGGAATTTGTTAAAGTAATTAACAGAGAGGGCTACGCATTGCCGAATTTAAATCTTTCAGATATTTATGACAAGGAACATCTGGAACAGATAAAAGAAGAGCAGGAGGAAGTCTTGAATACGGGTAAATCTTTTACGGCAGAAAGACAGGTTGTATTTCCGTCAGTCAGCTTTTGGGGCAGAGTAAAACATACACCGTTGTTTGATGATGCCGGAAATATTAAATATATTGTTTCTGCGTACGAAAATCTTGAGGCAAGAGAAGAGCAGGAAAGACAAAAGGAATATTTTATAGAGACATTGACACATGATTTGAAAATTCCGACGATTGCGCAGCTGCGAGGCTTAGAACTGCTGAAGAGTGAAATAACAGGTTCGCTGAATCAGGAACAGGTTGAGCTGGTTTCTCAAATAGAACAATCTTGTAAGTATATTCTCGATATGATTTCTATGATTGTTAATACATATAGATTTGAAAGCGGTCAGAAGAAATTGTATTGTGAAAAATTTAATCTGTCAGAACTCTTGTTAGAATGTTTTGAAAAGTCTACAGAACCGGCAGAAGAAAAGAATATTTTATTTGTATATGAATCCTCCGGC
Organism: Candidatus Gastranaerophilales bacterium; assembly: GCA_944325815.1. Lineage (GTDB taxonomy): Bacteria > Cyanobacteriota > Vampirovibrionia > Gastranaerophilales > Gastranaerophilaceae > CAG-196. The sequence continues at coordinate 3,281 of CALVBV010000073.1, read as the reverse complement.
CCCGTGATAGTGAAAGCTGACCGGGAAGAGTTGAAAAAAGTTATCACTAACCTTCTGGCTGATGCTATCAATCATTCCGACAGGAATGAAAAAATTTCTGTTAAAATAGATAAATCGGAGAGCAAAATAGTATTTACAATCACATGTATAGGTGTTCCTTTCTCTCAAAAAGACTGTATGTCTATGTTTGACCGGTTTGGTGCCCAAAAGTACAGTACAATAGGCAGCGGAATTGCTCTGTATTTGTGCAAAAAAATAATAGATGAGCATAAGGGAAAAATCTCAGCTTCAACGGACGGTGCAAGGGTAAATAAATATACATTTGAACTCCCGCAGACAACATTGACAACGAAAGAACAAGAACTGATTCTTCTTTAACATTTGTAAAGAAACAAGGCTTTAAGCTGGAAAAAGTTCTAAAAAATGTTAATATATGTATTAAAGGGATTAGTGTGAAAAGAATGTAAATTTTTTGTAATATTTAATCAATTTTTAAGATTCAGGAGTTTTAATGTCTGTACAGTTTTGAAGGTGAAGGCGTGAATAAAGAAAAAAATTCAGCAAATAAAATTAGGGATATAAACGGCAAAGCCCCGGTAACCTCGCCGTTATCTCAAGAAAAGTTAGTGTCAAAAGTAAATTCACTAACTTTTAATAATTATGCCAATTCATTAGGCAATCCTCAAAATAAAGTTTTTAATACGGAAAAAAGTTTGACGCTTAATTATAAGTACGTAGTCGATGAGCTTATTAAGATAACAGAAGTGTTTTCTGTTAATGAGTTTTATTCCAAAATATATTCAATAATAACTCAGAACATTGATTCGGGGTTTATGGCAGTAGGCCTTTTAAAGCAAAAATCAAAATGTATAAATCTTCGGCTTCAAGATAAACTCGGCAATGTTTATTCGACAAAAGTGTTTTTGCGGGAGGAAGATAATCCTATAGTTCGCGTGTTTAAAGAAAAAAGTGTTATTTTCCAAGACGATGTAGGCTTTTTAAAACTTTCATATTTTAAAAATAAATCCGCAGTGATTTTACCGCTTGTTTCCGTTAATAAATGTATTGGCGTTCTTATCATTGCAGATAATTATGCACGGCAGAACATAGCGGTGTATAAACTCCTGGCAAATGCAATAGCCTTAACTTCTCATAATTTTGACCTGTTGGAAAACAGCGAGGGATATGTTAACACTGATAATTTGACGTTATTATACAATCATCGCGGTTTTCAGGAAATTTTATCAAATGAAATCTCCCGTGCAGAGACAAATAAACAAAAATTGTCAATCGTGATGATGGATATAAATAACATAACCAAAATAAACAGAGAATTTGGCCATGCCAAAGGCGATGAGGTAATAAAAGTAGTAGCGGAAAAAGTTCGTCAGAATATGCGTGAAGGAGATATTGCAGGGCGTTACGGCGGTGATGAAATTGCGATAATAATGCCGAATACTCCTATTGAGCAGGCCAAGTATGTTGCAGAATATCTGACCTATTCTTTATCTTGTTGTTTTATAGATGATATAGGGCCGGTAAAAGTCTCAGTAGGTGTTTCAACTTATCCTGATTGCTCTGATGATAAAGAGAAACTTTTGATATTGGCAGAGCAGGCGATGTATATTTCTCAGGCAAAAGGTTACAAAGACGGTATGTCTGCAATTATCAGTTCCGCAGACTTTAACTTTTGGGATGATGTTGCCTTGCAATCATACGCAGAAGTTGTTGGCAAGCGTCATTCCCAGCTGGGAATCAATTTTGAAGAAGAGTTGATTTCAAAATTTAATACAGACCATGCTTTGGCCGGCGCCAGAATTTCTGAGATAGCGACTTCTCTTGCAGGCGCAATTGATGCAAAAGACCCTTATACAAAAGGCCATTCAACATCGGTATCCAAATATTCGGAAGTGCTTGCACGTGCAATTAATCTTCCGGAAGAAGAAGTTGAACGGATAAAGCTTGGGGCACTTTTGCATGATGTAGGAAAAATAGGCATTCCTGAAACTGTTTTGAAGAAAGAAGGCCCGTTGTCAGACGAGGAGTGGATGATTATGAAGCAGCACCCGACAATCGGGGCAGAAAAGGTTTTAAATCCGAATCCCGCATTAAGAGATTTGATTCCGATTGTAAAATATCACCACGAAAGAATTGACGGTAAAGGTTATCCAGAAGGGCTTAAAAACGGTGAGATACCTCTTGCTGCAAAAATAGTAGCCATAGCTGACACTTATCACGCACTGATAAGCGACCGTCCATACCGTAAAGGAATGAATATAGAAAAAGCGATATCCATCCTTAAAGAAGGTGCAGGCACCCAGTGGGATGAAAATCTTGTCAGAACATTTGTCCGAATAGCGCCGTCGCTTGGTGTGTAGCTTTAGGACAAGGCTTGTAATACAGTTTGTCAGAGGCAGGTACTTGCAAAATTTTGGAGGTTGTATTATAATATGTACAGTGAGTTGATTTTTCAACTCCATAAGTTTTGATTAAATCTCATATTATTTTAATTGATAGGATTATTTATTAGCAGTGAATTTTTTATTTAATTTGGTTAAGAGGCTTTTATTATGTATGTAAACAAGTGCATTAAGTGTGGTGCGGAATTTGAAACTAAGAACCCCAAAAGAGTAATTTGTCCGAACTGTTTATACGCAGAAAAGGGGAGTGAATCATCGGACGAAAAACCTATGCAAAGCTATAGTTCATATAGCTCGTATACTCCGGATACACGCCCGAGAAGTTATGACAGACCCCAACAGGGCGGTTATCGTAATAATAACTATCAAAGACGTGATAATCGAGGAGGACAGCAAGGCGGGTTCCAAAGAAGGGATAATAACAGACCACAACGCAGACCGGATAACAGGGGTGGTTTTAGAAATAACTATGCCAGTGTCAGACCGCAGCCAAAACGTCAGGGACCTAAAAAGCAAAAGTCTGCAAGACCATTATTAATTAGTAAGGAACAACTGGAGCAAATAGAGGTTTTATATAAAGCTATGCTTCCGCTTCCGAATCCGGATTGCCATGAAGTAATTGGCGCAAAATTAGGCATAGAACCGCAAAAAGTATTTTTCGGCATAAATCTTGTGCGTCAAAAATTAATGCTTCCGAAACTTCCGTTTCCGAAACGTAAATTGGCGATTTCTCCGGATCAGATGACGGCTATAAAAGCGTTGTACGAACCTTTACTGCCTCTTCCTCCTATCGGATGTCATAAAATTATTGCGGCGCAATTAAAGATGGACGAGTGGAGAGTCCATGTCGGTATTAAATTA
>CALVBV010000072.1 GCA_944325815.1 Candidatus Gastranaerophilales bacterium | reverse complement strand
ATGATTTTAAGCCTACTTATGTAGTCATTCCGGAGAAGAAAAAAGTTGTAACAAAATTAAATGAGCTTGCAAAGCATTCTGACAAAATATTTCTGGCATCCGACCCTGATAGGGAAGGAGAAGCTATTGCCTGGCATGTACGTGAATTGCTGGATGTTCCTGATAATAATGTTTACCGTATAGAATTTAACGAAATTACTCCAAAGGCAGTAAAATATGCTGTGGAACATCCGCGCCAGATAGATATGGACAGAGTCCGCGCCCAGCAGACAAGACAAATTCTGGATAAGCTGGTTGGCTATAAATTATCACCGGTTTTATGGAAGCAGCTTGGAAATTACAGATTGTCCGCAGGAAGAGTTCAATCCGTAGCTCTCCGTATGATTTGCGAAAGAGAAGAAGAAATTGAAGCTTTTGTCCCGAAAGAATACTGGACTATTCATACAGTTATGGATAAGGACGGAAAACTTTTTGAAGCGGAAGTTAACAAGTTTAAGAATAAAAAACTTGAAGTTAATGATGAAGAAGAAGCAAATAAAATAAAAGAGTATCTCTTGAATCCGGATACTGAATTTAAGGTTGACAAGGTTACAAAAAAGGAAACCAAAAGAAAACCTACTGCGCCTTTTATAACTTCAACGCTTCAGCGTGCCGCAAGTTCAAAACTCGGGTTTGGTGTATCAAAAACAATGCAGGTCGCGCAAAAACTCTATGAAGGTATTGAAATAGACGGCACACCTGTTGGTCTTATTACTTATATGAGAACGGACAGCGTCAGAATTTCAGATGACGCGCATGAAATGGCGAAAGATTTCATTTTAAAGAATTACGGGGAAAAATACTACCCTCCGGCAACCAATGTTTATGTAAAAGGCAAACAAAATGTTCAGGATGCTCACGAAGCAATACGTCCTTCATATCCCGACCGCACTCCGGAGAGCATAAAACAGTATCTTTCTTCCGACCAGTATAAACTTTATAAACTAATCTGGGATAAGTTTATGTCCTCCCAGATGGCACCGGCAGAAATAGCAAATAAAACAATCGATATAAAAGCCGGCGATTATAACCTGAAAGCGGGAACCAGTAAAATTTTATTTGACGGCTTTTTGAAATTGTACAATGACGCGGAAGAGGATGAGAAAGAAGCCGATGCAAAGATTCCGGATTTGGAAAGCGGAGATGTTGTAAAGTGTAAAGAAATAACTCCCAAACAGCACTTTACACAGCCGCCTCCGAGATATAATGAAGCCTCGCTTGTCAAGGCGCTGGAAGAACACGGAATCGGCCGCCCGTCGACTTATGCGACAATTATTACGGTTATCCAAACTCGTAAATATGTAGAAAAAAAAGATAAAGCTCTTCATCCTACACTCCTTGGCAGAACTGTTTGTAAACAACTCGTGAGCCAATTCTCTGATATCATGGATTACAAGTTTACTGCCGGCATGGAAGAAAAGCTTGATAAAATTGCCGAGAAGAAGGCTGTTTGGAATGTGGTTTTGAAAGAATTTTATACTCCTTTTATGGAAGTTGTTAATTCCGTCATGAAAACCGCTCAAAAAGTTGTAATAGAAAGCGATAAAAAGTGCCCGAATTGCGGTCGTGTTATGCTTGTAAAAACAAGCCGTTTCGGAACCCAATTCTTAGGCTGTTCAGGATATCCGGAATGCAAAACAATTATTTCTCTAAACAACAGCGTAGAGCTTGACGATGTAAACAACGAAGAAAATGCTCAAACCGTAGAAGAGAAATGTGAAAAATGCGGCGGCGAAATGATTATGAAGGTCGGCCCTTATGGTAAATATCTGGAATGCAAAGAATGCAAAAACCGCAAAAAATACGTCCGCTCAACTGGAGTTCAATGTCCGAAATGCGGTGAGGGCGTAATAATAGAGAAAAAATCAAAATACGGAAAAGTGTTTTACGGCTGCAATCGTTACCCAGACTGTTCTTATGCGCTATGGGATGAGCCGACAGGGAATAAATGCCCTGAATGCGGCGAGCTGTTAGTTAAGAAAACAACCAAAAACGGTATATTTGAAGTGTGTTCAAACCGAACCTGCACATATAAAAAACAATTGGAAGAGCTATCCGAATAAATTTTAACTTAATATTTTGTAAAAAACCCTTTTGAAAAAATAAGATTAGGTATAAAATAGAGTTATTCATCTATTACGAATTAAGAAAGGTTTTGAAATGGTTCTTGAAATGACTTATCCACAGTTGGAACGCGCCGTAAACCCCACTCACGATATAAAATTATTTGCAGGAAGGTCAAACCCAAAACTGGCGCAGGAAATAGCAGATTACTTGGGCACAACAATCGGGCCGATGGTAGTCAAGAATTTTGCTGACGGAGAAATTTATGTTCAGGTCCAGGAAAGTATCAGAGGGGATGACGTATTTATTATACAGCCGCTCTGCAATCCTGTTAATGAAAACTTAATGGAACTTTTGATAATAATAGATGCTTTTAAACGTGCAAGTGCCAAGACAATTACTGCAGTTATTCCTTATTACGGCTATGCAAGACAGGATAGAAAGACGTCCGGCAGAGAAGCTATCACCGCGAAGCTTGTGGCGGATTTGCTTACAACAGCAGGTGCAAACCGTGTTTTGGCAGTGGATTTACATACCGGACAGATACAAGGATTTTTTAATATTCTTGTTGACCATATTTTTGCAACGCCTATTCTTGTAGACTATGTAAAAGGGCTTAATCTAAATCCGGATGAATTGGTTGCAGTAAGTCCGGATATGGGCGGTGCAAACAGAACACGTCATTTTGCAAAAAATCTTGATTGTCCGATTGCAATTATTGATAAACGCCGCGATAAACATAATGAAGCGATTGCAGCGCATATAATAGGTGATGTGGAAAATAAAGTCTGCCTGATGTTTGACGATATAATTGATACAGCCGGTACAATCTGCGAAGCCTCAAAACTGTTAAAAAGCAAAGGCGCAAAAGCAGTATATGTAGGCGCAACGCATGCGGTATTTTCAGGACCGGCAATTGAAAGGCTCAAAAATGCCCCGATAGAAGAATGTATTGTAACAAATACAATCCCCTGGAATCCGGAAGATTTGCCGTCGAATGTTAAACAGCTCTCAATAGCACCGCTGCTAGGGCAGGCAATTTCAAGAATCCACGATGATGAATCTGTTAGTTCACTTTTCGGATTTGAAAAAGAAATGAAAGTTTAAACGTCTCTCAAAAGAAGTTTAATATCAACTTCTAATGCTTTAGCAATATCAATAACCTTTAATATGGTAGGGTTGATTTTGCCTGTTTCAATTAAGCTTACTGAATTTCTTGAAATATTAGTAAGCTCAGCAAGTTGTTCTTGAGAGATTCCACGTCTCAAACGTTCACTTTTGATGTTAATTCCCAAATTTTTTAATCTTTTATTATCTTGCATATATATATTGTCTTTTATTATTGCAACTTTTTCCATATATTATACTGTACATCCAAAAATAAATTATAAAAAAAGAATAAAGCACCCGGCTTTATTCTTTTTAGGGCAGACTATTGCTGCCCTTTACCGCGTTTGACCTCATAAAGACAGTGCTTAACAGGTATGTGACCTGCGGGTCGCGGCGGTGCATTTATTTGATTTATATTGTTAATATAACCTTGAAAGCCATTTTTTTCATTAGACTAAATAGCTAATAAAATAAGATGATTTTAAAAAGTCCAAAATTGCCGGATTTGTGAGTTATTTAAACTTTCATAGAAAAAACTGCCTGTATCGATTCTTTGACACAGACAGTCTTTTTGTTATAAATTAATTAGTCACCAATCTCGCCGGCCGTTTTTCCGTATTTTCTGATAGTTGCATTCAGAAGATTTTCCTGATGCTTGTCGCGATAGATTTTGCAAAGCAATTTGTAAGCGTGTTTGTTATACGGATTCTGTTCAAGAATTGTATCAAGTTGTTCGATTGCAGAGCTTGAGCGTTTAGTGTAGTAATCAATCAAAGCCGGGAGTGTTTCCGTCAAATCATTCATATCGGTAGCACAGGCTATTTCAGCACAGCTTTTTGCTTTATCAAATTCTTCCGCATCCAGATACATAACCGCAACTTCGTAATAAACCTCAGACTTGCTTCTATTATCGGTTTTCATTTGAGCTGCTGATTGATATTCCTGAGCCGCTTTATCATATTCCGCTCTTTTTCTGTATTGTTCAGCCAGTGCAAGATGTGTTGCAACATCGTTGGCAGCGACTTCGTCCAGATTAGGAGTATTGTCATCAACAGGAACATTCAATGTATTCAGAATTTCAGCGACTGTAAACAACTGGGCTTTTTCTTCTTCCGAGATAGGCGTGTTTGTTATATCAGGAACAACGGAATAAACAAGTCCCAGTGTTTTTAAATCACGAGGAGTAATTTCTGTATTAAATTTTGTTCCTATAGGATACATAACATCATAAATACTTACACTTTTCCCGGTTAGGCCTATTGAGTGCCCGATTTCCTGCAGAGCAGAGGAGAATAGCTGTTTAGAATCAAGATTATGATTTTTGTTATCAACTTTTCTGAATGTTATTGTAGAATCGGTAATAGTGTTTCCGTTTACGGAAAATGCGTGAAAACCTATTGCCGGGTCATTACTATCATTAATATTTTTAAAATAACACTTCATGTCAGCTTCCTGCGGGGTTTCAACAAACTCAAATCTGACGAGTCCTTCGCTGGCTCTCTGCCAAGCCTGATAAGCACTCATAACAACTTCTCTGTAATAAGCCGGAACCTCAGCGGAGTCTTCTATATAGACTTTTAGAGGGAATGAATCCTTGTTCCATCTTATAATTTTACCGTTAGAAGCAACATTTCTGAAATAGCTGTCAATAACAGCCGCTTTTATTGTTTTTTCTCCCATAGATTTATCGTATCCCAGAGCAATTGCGTAAGCATTTTTGAATCCGAAATCCGGAGTTTCAAGGTTGTTGCTGATATTCAGCAAAGAAACAGCACCTGCTGTAATAAGGAATGTACAAATAACTATCTTTTTCATATTAATGAGGAACCTCTTATCTTTTTCTACACACTTATATTATACACAAAAAATCGTAAATCTAAATTTTTGCGCTTATAAAACTATTATTTTTTAACAAAGTATTGTTAATGGAATAAGTTTTCATCGCAGTATATAGATTCAATGCCGTTTCGTTTGATAATCCTTTTTGTCTCATATTATCCAGAAATGTTTTGGCAGATACTGCAGTATTATCATAATACCCTTTGCCCATAAGTGCATTAAGTCCTGAGTATAGAGGATTGGCAGAGTTATTTCCGAAAAGAAGCTTCATAGAATTACGATAATTATTAATGCTTGTATATTCCTGAAGAGTAATTTCGTATTTTCCGTTAATAAGGTCTTCAAGAGTTTCTCTGTCCATTACGGAGGGCAGATTCTGCATTTGTTTATTAAGATTTTCAACCTTTTCGGACATTCCGTTTTGGGCGGTCAAAAAAAGATTATTCAGCGTTAAGCTTTCAATAGACGACATATCTAATCCCTATATACATTTACTCTTATTGGAATATTATAACATATTTATTTTATAATTTCAATTAACATTGTACTTGAAAGTTTACGTATTTTAGGTTACACTTTATAACATTAAGGAGGTATCGATGCACGAATACGTATTCAAAATGAAAAAGGGCGATATAGAAATAGAATTGAAATCTGATGATTTGGAGTTTGTGGAAGAACAGCTTAATAAATGGCGCGAAGAATTACTCCAGCAGGGATAGGAGTAAAATATGTCAATATACTCATTCAAAATAACAAAAGGCAAGTACCAGCTTTCGCTTTCTACTACTGATAAAGAGCTTGTTATCAGCGAAGTGGAAAAGTGGGTGAAAAAAGCTGTAGAATACACGCGCAGCCAAAAAGTACAACAGTGCAAAGATTTAGTTAATACGCAAATCAATACAGAAAAAGAGATTACGCAGAGAAAAATTGACGAACAGCTAAAGCGTCGTCCACAACCGGAAATACCGGAGGAAGCGCCTCAAGAAACAAAAGAGGAAATTACAAACAAAAGTCTGGACATTTTTTACTCTGCACCAGTACAAGACACCCGGGCTGAAACAGAGAATTTAAGAAACACTGCAAATCAGGGCTTTGATAATATTCTTGAAAATTCAATAAATAACCCTCAGACAGAGTTGTCTTTTAAACCAAGCCCTTCTATTAAAAAAGATAACGCTTTTTTAAGCTATATAAGCGGGCGGCGAGTTGACAGAAAGATTGATTATCTTTTGTTAACAGCATATTATTTTACTCAATATGAGCAAAAACCAAGATTTACGCTAAAACAGCTTAATGCAAAATTGATGCAGAATTTGGCGGTTATCATAGATCATAGTGTATTGCAGGAGGCAATTAACCGTGATTATATAGAATGCCTTCCTGATTTAACAGGATTAGTCGGTGCTTCGGAGTATCGCCTGACGGCTTATGGAGAGAAAGTGCTTCTTGATGAGTAAAAGAACGGCAGTTGCGCTATCCGGAGGGCTGGACAGCAGTGTCACGGCTTTATTATTAAAAAATCAGGGGTATGATGTCGCTGGAGTGACATTTATAAATGAGTACTCGGATGAGAGTATTTTGTCGAACGCACAAAAAGTTGCAGAAAAGCTTGAAATTCCGTTTTATTCTGTTGATGTTTCTAAAGAATTTCATAAGAATGTAATAAAGTACTTTGAAGAAACGTACTACGCAGGGAAAACGCCTAACCCTTGTCTTATGTGTAATAGATATATAAAATGGGGCGTCCTTTTTGATTACGCAATAAAAGAGCTTGGTTGTGATTATTTAGCAACCGGCCATTACGCCGATATAAGAAATGACGGAGGTGTATATAAGCTTTACCCTGCCTCAGATGAGCACAAAGACCAGCTTTATTTTTTATTTATGCTAACCCAAAATCAATTAAGCAGAACCCTTTTTCCGCTCAGCAGATATAAAAAAGAAGAGGTTCGCCGGATGGCTGCCGAATATGACCTTCCGAACAAATCCGCCAAAGAAAGCCAGGATATCTGTTTTATAAAACCTCCGATGACGGCTAAAAAGTATCTCAACTGTTTATTTACGGCTAAAGAAGGAAATTTTGTGCAAAAATCTGATGGTAAAATTCTGGGCAGGCATACAGGGTTTTGGCAGTACACGGTCGGACAGAGAAAAGGCATCGGGCTGTCTGCGCCGGAACCTTTGTACGTAACAGGAATTGATGCATCAAGCAATACCGTATATTTAGGCCGAAAGGAAGAATTGTACTCTAAAACTCTAAGAGTAAAAAATCTTATTTTAAACAGCCCGGAAACATCTTTGGATGTCCTCGTAAAAATCCGATATAATATGAAGGCTGTGCACGCCCATATTGAAATGAGTGAAACAGAAGCCGAAATTTTGTTTTCAGAACCTGTATCAGCAGTTACAAAAGGACAGGCATGTGTAGTTTATGATATAAAAGACGGCCATCTGCTCGGCGGTACTTTTATTGAATAAATCTTTGTAGTATATTAAAGCTATGAACAGCCGGAATTATTTGAACAATAAATTTGATGTAATAGTAGTCGGTGCAGGCCATGCCGGATGTGAAGCCGCTCTGGCTTCTGCGCGTCTTGGCTGTGATGTTTTATTATGCACATTAAATGTTGATAATATTGCACTTCAGCCTTGCAATCCCGCAATCGGAGGCCCGGCAAAATCTACGCTTGTAAGAGAGATAGATGCCCTGGGCGGTGTTATGGGCGAAGTAGCAGATGCAACATATATACAAATGAAAACTCTTAATTCATCAAAAGGCCCTGCCGTGCGTGCATTGAGAGCGCAGTCGGACAAAAAAGAATACTCGCAGTATATGCGGAATATTCTGGAAAACACAGATAATATATGGCTTAAACAAACATGTATAACAGAAATTAAGGTAAAAGACAGTCAGATAATCGGTGCTATAGACGAGTACGGAATAGAATATTCCTGCCGGGCGATAATTTTAACAACCGGCACATCGCTGGAAGGTAAAATGTATGTAGGGCTTCAGGCATATCCCGGAGGCCGGCTCGGCGAACGCCCTGCAATAGGTCTTTCGGAATCTCTTAGGAAACACGGTATCGTAACAAAAAAATTAAAAACCGGTACCCCGGCCAGAGTTGATAAAAGAACGATAGATTATTCCAAGATGGAAATTCAGCCTGGCGATGAAACATTAAGTTTTTATTCTTTTAAGCCGAATCGTCCTGTAAGACCTCAATTTCCGTGTTATTTAACAAGAACGAATGAGGAAACCCATAGCATAATAAGGGCCAATCTTGATAAATCTCCGATGTACCAGGGGTTGATTCACGGCGTGGGGCCGAGATACTGCCCTTCTATAGAAGATAAAATCGTACGCTTTGCTTCAAATCCTTCCCATCATATATTTATAGAACCTGAAGGCTTAAATACTTACGAGGTTTATATACAAGGTTTTTCGACAAGCCTTCCGGCATGTGTTCAGGTAGAAATGCTGCGTTCTCTTCCCGGTCTGGAAAAAGCTCATATTATAAAACCTGCATACGCGGTTGAATATGACTACGTTCCGGCAGTTCAGACCCAGCATTCTCTTATGTCAAAAGACATTAAAGGCTTATTTTTTGCAGGCCAAATTAACGGAACCAGCGGTTATGAAGAAGCCGGCGCACAAGGTTTGATAGCCGGAATAAATGCCGTGAATTTTTTAAACGCTAAAGAGCCCTTTGAACTTTCAAGAGCGTCTTCATATATAGGCACTCTTATTGATGATTTGGTAACAAAGGATATTCAAGAACCTTATAGAATGCTGACATCACGTTCAGAGTACCGTCTGCTTCTAAGGCAGGATAATGCGGATTCGAGATTGACCGAGCTTGGTTATAAAATAGGTTTGATAGATGACAGCCAGTATCAAAGATTTGTTACTAAGCAGGAAACTATTAGAAAAGAAATAGAAAGATTAAGAGAAACAAAAATCTCTGCAAATGACGAGATAAACGGGATTCTGTCAAAATACGGAGAGCATATTGACAGAGGGGTGCGCTTAGCCGAGCTTCTTAAACGTCCGAATATAAAATACGAAATATTCAAAGAGCTTGATGAGAGAACAAGAGAGTTGAATTTGAGTAAAGATATTACAGATGAAGCCGAAGTTTTGATAAAATATGACGGATATATAAAACGCCAGGAACAGCAGGTAGAAACCAGTGGAAAACTTGAGAAATATAGGATTCCCGCAGACATAGATTATTCAAAAATAAAACACATCTCCTCAGAGACTCGCGAAAAGCTTGAGAAAATTCGCCCGTCAACTCTGGCGCAAGCTTCAAGAATCGGTGGAGTCAAGCCTGCTGACATATCTGTGCTAATGGTCATGCTGGGTAAATAACATAGGAATTAATTTCCGAAGTTAATGAGTTAAAAATATTTAAAAAACCTGAGAAAATGTTATTTTTCCTGTGTTTATTTTTTTAATTTTTATTTTGTAAAATAATGTAAAATATCTACTTGATTTTTAAAATTTTGTATTTTATAATAAAGGAACGCGCAGTGATGAGCGTAAAGAAAGTGATTTACACTAAGGTGCCAACGGTAGCCGTAAGGAAGGACACCACCGTAAGCCGAAATATAAAAATAGCATTATAAGAAATAGCAGGACTTTGAAAATCTTAAATTGTCAAATGTAACGAAATGTAAATAGCAAAAAATAAATTAGTTGACAAAAGAAATTGATGATTTAAGATAGTGGAAGCGGTTAATAACCCCTCCGGTGCAGATGGAGTGCGGAATACACAGCTTGAGGAAATGTAAAGAGTAGTCAAGTCATCAGCACAAAAGGTTAATATAACTAGCACATTGACAATAGAATAGCTAAAGACGAAAAACTTGTTAATTCGCAAAGAATGACGGACAAAATGTAGTTTGAGC
>CALVBV010000071.1 GCA_944325815.1 Candidatus Gastranaerophilales bacterium | reverse complement strand
TACCCCTTCCCCCACCAGACCCGGCACCCACCTAACCTCCCTCATTAGGGAGGAACTGTTACAAACTTCTAAACTATTCAACTAATCAACCTAAGCAGCCCCCTCAACCCAAGCATTCAATTCCTACTTTAAGGCCGGGCCGTTTAAACTTCTGTATAAATTCATTATATAACTGTCAAACTTTTTACCTTTTACCAGGTACTTAAAGACTTCCGCTACAAATTCCTTTTCATTATAAACCGCACGCTTGGATACATCCTCTCCTATCTTTTTTAAATTTACACTACCCCAAATGCGATTCCGCTCTTTTGATGCAGGAAGCTGCTGAAAATGAAGCCAATGACCGATTTCATGAAATAATGAATCATATCTCTCTGCTTTGGGCTTGCTTAAATTAATTTTTGATATAAATATGTAAAACTTATCAAATGCTTTTACGCAAGTTGATTTCGGTGTGAATTTGGGCTTAAATGCTATATCTTTCGGCAATAACTCAACCCTATCCTGCAGAAAACGCAGCCCCTCCTCTTTATAAGCCTTCGTGCGCGGATTATTTCTGTTTAATAGTATTAAAGCATTGTAACTGATTTTATATTTCAGTGCGCAAAGTTTTGCACTTATCTTCATATTGTATAAACCTTTTTATCAGAATTTAATAAATCCCTTTCCGCCTCTTTTGAACAGCTGGTAAGATTGGCCATAAGTATACCGGATATTAAAGGAATTACACCCCTGTCTGCAATAGGGGTGCCGTTTTGGGTTAATACAGCCGATTCTTCGGCTTTATAAAAATCTTTAAGTTTTGGCTCAAAAAAGTCTGAATCCGCATTTCCTCTGCCGGCAATATAACCTTTTTCATTTTTATAAAACCTTACAGGTGCACCTATATGTATTGCAGAATCGTGATGTCTGTGCGCGAAACCCAATGGCACAACCTTTATTTTATTTTTTATGTCAAGAACTTTTTTTACAATACTAGATACTCCCGGCTGGAATTTATAACTCAGAGGCAAAAATGAAAATATACCCAACGCACCTTCCGGAAATATAAACAAATTGATTTTTGATTCCGCAAGGTCTGTTATTAACTTTTTTATTGTCACTGCATTTTCAGCCTTTCCGTTGCCGGAAATCCCCGCATTTACAGGTACCAGACCGAGCCACTTGAACTTTTCTCCTGATTCGCCTTCTAATAAATTACTGTTTGTTAAAACTTTACTCCGCGGGCAGGTTGCAGAAAGCCCGTTATAAATGTATTCTCTGTACAAAAGAGTATTAAAAAACTTTGCACTGTCAAAATCCATCGGCTGATTCTTTGTGTGGTTCATTATAAATATACACGCTTCTTTGGATTTTACAATATCATCAAGCCTGCCGGACTCTACATTTATCTCTATCGGAAGTTTACACCACTTTCTGACCAAATTGTAAACGTATTTTATATAATCAGCAGAATCAACGCTTATACCTGACGGTATAGCATTTTTCTTCGGAAAAAGGGCAGAACTTTTAAAGCTCAGCCCTCTTTTCGTTTTTAAAACTGGTTGATTATTAGCAGCAGCTGTCGAATGGATTCCAATCATCCGGACTTCCGTCATCATTTGCTTTTACGATATCCTCTTCTACAGCTTTTTCAGGTTTAGAAATACCTTTTACAAAGCTGTCTGCTGCTGCCGGTGCAGCTAACAATGAACCTGCACCTAAAGCCATAGCGGCTTTTTTAGCAATTTGCTGTTTGTTTCCAAATGTAGTAACCCCAATTGCATTAATTTTCATCTTTTTTCCTTTCTTCCTTTCTCCTAACACTAGCTTACACTAGGATGGTAATTTTATACTCTGTCTGACCTTAATTAGTTTTGATATTACTGCCGAAAAACACGTTATTATTAATACCGCTTTCTTTATTCCGGATATGACATACGCCTTACGGCTTGGTTCCTGAATAGCTTCAACACCGGCTTTTTGGACCCTCGGTGCAAACCGGATTCTTGCACTAAAACTATTAGGATTTATATTGCATATCTTCATATCTTAAGTATTATTGTATCAGACGTTTAAAACTATGCAATAGGGTGTATATACGATTTTTATAAATCTTTACATCTAATATTAGGATATATTACGCATCATTGTTCTTTATATATCGTTGTAACAGTTTGTCTGTAAGCATTGTGCCGCCGACAAGTGACCCAAATATCAGCGGTATCCGGTATAATGACCTTAATCCTTTGGTAAAAGCACTTACTGTAGATAATATAGCTATCGGTATAAGCGTATTGTTTATTAAACACTCGGTTGTATATTTAAGACGTTTGTCAAATTCTCTGTTTTTTGCCAAATCTATTGCCTGGGTGCCTATCATGCCGGTTGTAAAAATTCGCATCTGGGGCATATCTGTTATCCTTGAATAAACGATTCCGCGGGTATCAGAATCTATATCTTTCATTATATTATCATCTATATACTCTGTTATACGGTTTCCATTATGTGCTTCTGTATTATTTTCAGGCTGTTCAAATCCGCTTTTTGACAATAACCAGTCCATGCCAAGTGCGCCTAAGATTCCTGATGAGCACATCAAAAATCCGGACATTAACTCTGCTGTTATTTCTTTTATGTATTTTACGGGTTTTTCACTGAACTTTGCTCTGCTTATAAAATTCGTTATTGAATGGACGGTGTTTTTGAATATGTGTATATTGCTAAGCCGTTTTGAGGCAAAATTGTATCCCATAAGACCTAACGCCGAACCTGATAATACAACGCTGTCTTTTATTAAAAATTTGGATTTGTATTTGTCATCTGCGCTCTTATAATCTTTATAGGTCTTATAAACCCCGCTGGTTATAAATATCGAGGCTGAAAGCAATGACGAGTTTAAAAAATTATCTAAAGCTTTGTTAACTTGCATACATTTTTATCAAAGCATAAAAATAAAAATTTTTGTTCTGTATTCTTCTGCTATAAAATAATAGTTATATGAAACGGTTTTTTATATATGTTATTTTGATTCTTACGGCAATGTCAATGATTCTGCCGTTTGTAGTGATGTTTCTAATTTCTCTGAGCGGGGATGAGACTGTTTTTACAGATTATAACAACATTAACCTTTCTTTTTTTGCTTATAAAAATGTTTTTCATTCTATACCGGTTATAAAATATTTTCTAAACAGTCTTATTGTTGCGTCTGTAACAACATTTTTTCAAGTCATTACAGCATCGCTTGCCGGATACGGGTTTGCAAGATTTGAGTTTAAAGGGAGAGATGTTTTATTTTTTATAATCATTATCTCTATGATGGTGCCTCCGCAGGTTAATATAGTTCCGCTTTTTTATATTATGAGCCGGCTGGGATGGGTTAACACATATCAGGCGCTTATTGTTCCCGGAATTTTCGGCGGTTTCGGCGTATTTTTAATGAGACAGTACTTTCTCGGTTTTTCTAAAGATTTGGAAGAAGCAGGAAAACTTGACGGATGTAATAATTTACAAATATTTTTTAAAATAGCACTCCCTTGTGCACTGCCGGCGGTTGCAACGCTTAGTATATTTACTTTTGTCACTACATGGAACAGTTTTATGTGGCCCTTAATTGTTACCAACACTGAATCTATGAGGACGCTGGCAGTAGGATTGGCTATATTTAAAGGCTCGTTCAGAGAAATTACACTATGGGGGGAATTAATGGCCTGCTCTTGTTTTTGTTCTATACCGGTTATTTTTATCTTTATTCTCGGGAAAAAGTATCTGTTAAATAACCCGATGGCAGGTATCGGGAAAGAAGGGTAGCAAAAATATTTTTTACTTGTTTTTCATGAGGTATGATAAATTTTAAAGCCAACTATATTTCGGATGCCGTAATAAAACGCAGAAGTCCGGATAATACATTCAAAGATTATAATGTCTCGTTTATAGAATTTAATTCTGCAAACCCGCGGGATGTTTTTGCAATAAAAGATGTTGCAGGGCAGTGGGGATGCGGCGAAACTTTTGCAAGAAGTATTTTTAACGATATTCAGGAAGAATATTATGCCGGAAAAAAATCCTCTCAATATTTCGGTATAACTAAACAAAGGAAAAGTTTTGAAACGCTGCTTCCTGATGAAATTCTCGCGCTGGCAGAATTAAAGAATATTTATGATAAGAGAAAAGAGCTTCTTTTCCTGCAAGTAAATCCGGAAGAAAATATGTTTGCAGGTGAAGCTGTGTACAAAAGAATCGGGACTGCAATTCTGAACTCATTAAAAACATTATTTAATGATAAAGAAATAATACTCAAACCCGTAGAATCAGCAATAAATTTTTACAAAGCAAATCAATTTGTTCCTCTTGAGTTTACCTCAAAATTTATTTGGCGCCCTAAGTTATAATTTCAGCCATACAGCACCATAAGGCGCTATTCTTAAATGCATTGTCCTGTTTGTCAGAGATACATCTACTCTTACATCATCTCCGTTTATGAGATTCGTAAAATGATCAATGTGTCCGTCGGATTTTAAGACAACTTCTACCGGGATGGTTATTTCCGCTACAAGTTTTTCTTCCGATAAGTTATTGATGACAAGGATTTTTTCATCTTTATAACTTCTTATATAAGCAAAGTTGCTCGGCGAAGATGTTTTAAGAAGCGTAAAATCGCCTCTTGACATAGAAGGCAGTGTTTTGCGGAGTTCTATTAAATTTTTAACTTTTTTGTACACCTTGCTGTTAAACTCGTAGTAATCTTTAGATGAGCCGTAGAAAAGCTTTGCAGGAACAGCCCCGCGGTTAATATCACGGCTGTCGAAATAACTTAACAGCTTGATTTTACTTCCTTTGTGCTTTTCTTTTCTTTCCTGGGCACTCTTCTTTGCATTCTCAAAATTATTTCTTACTCCGACTTCATCGCCATAATATATAATTGGAATCCCGGGCATAGACATCAAAATAGAAAATGCCATTTCTATTCTGTCCGGATCATTATCTAAAAAGTTGGCAAGTCTACCGCTTACTCCAAGGCCTTTTCTAAACTCAGCACCCTTTGGAACCAGTGCGTTATATATAATCTCTCTTGTCTGCGGGTCAATCATTTCCAGTGTAAGTTCATCGTGAACCCGCAAAAATACTCCCCAGCTTGCAGTTGAAGGAATTTGAGGGGTTGCCTTGTAAGCATTTATGAAATGTTGTTTATCACCAGTAATCAGCGAAGCCCAAATTGCAGGCATGTACGGAAAGTGGTATGCAATTTGAAATTCATCCGTTCTTTTTATAACTTTTTCTTCATTGTTTATATTAGTCTTGAACTTTCTTTCCTTTCCAAAATAAGGCAATATATCATTCGGATACTGGCATGCTTCTGCCTGGATAACAGTTCTGGGTGCAGTCATCTGTATATAATTGCTTAAAAGCCGTATTATTGCGTGAGTTTTGGGCAGATTCTCCGCATTGGTTCCGTCTTCCTTGGACAAATATGGTATTGCATCCAAACGGAATATATCTATACCTATATTGGTCCAATAATTTATGGTGTCAAGCCAATAATACAGAACATCCGGATTCTCCCAGTTCATATCCAGCTGGAATGGGTAAAAGGTGTGATAAAAATAGTAATCTTTGCCGTTTACGGTAACTTTTCTGTAGTGATTATCCGTGATTTCAGGGAAGATAAGTCTTCTTTTCGAAATCTTGCCGTTTTTTTCTTTATACTCGACAATTGTGCCGACTTTTTCGTCAACATATTTTCTGTATTCAGGCATTTTATCTTTTACAACGAAATAATCTTTCTTTGTAATATCTCCCCTTAAAAAACTTTGAAACCATTCATGCTGGTCAGAAACGTGATTCAATACCAAATCCGATTTTATCTTAAATCCGTTTTCCTTAGCTTTAGTAATAAATTCTTTAAATTGTGGTTTTCCGCCTAAATCTTCTCTGATGTTTTGAGGGTTTTTTATATCGAACCCGGCATCTGACATCGGAGAGTCTGCAAATGGAAGCAGATAAAGAGTTGTGACCCCAAGATCTTTAAGATAATCAAACATTATTGAAGTATCTCTAAAAGTATTTGGTTTTTCAGGGCTCACTACCCCAAACTGGTCTACATAAAACATATAGATAATTTCATCTTTATACCAGTCGTCGGCACGGGTCAAATCTTCTTTTTTTAAAGAATCAGGTCGTTTAGAGACACCTTCTTTAGCAATTTCCATCACCTTTTCATAAATATCTTTGGCCTGTCTTTCCCCGTATATTTGGATAATACAGTTGTTAATTTCATTCTCAATCCGTTTCGGAACGACCATTGTTTCATCTGCAGACTCTGCATTTAAGCTTTGTTCTGAAGCATTGGCAGGTATATTGAAAGAAATAATTAAAAATACCAGTAATAAAGACAATATTTTCCTGAACATAAATACTCCCCTTTTTTACCATTGTATCATGAGTGAAAATATAAGCAAAAATCGGGTCCGGTAAATATCGAAAAAGCTGTGCGGAATCTGCACAGCTCAATTCAGGGTAAATAAACAGGGTATATTTTTGAGTCTATACCTCAATAAAAAGCCTTCTGCCTACTATATTCGGCTGGTTATTGTAATAACCGGCAAAGTATCCGCCTGCGACCGGGCGGTTTTTCCCATAAAAAGCGAAAGGATTACTATTTTGGGATGTTACAAAAGGATTCCCCGATGGTGATGCAAAAGGATTTGAACTGCGCACAGTACTGATACTTTGGCTCTGAACCATAGGGTTTGATGTCAAAACTTTTGATAACAAATTAACTATTCCTGCCATATTGTAAGCCTTTCTGTCTATGGTTTAATGATAAACTTTGCAAAGTCAATAATATTGTCGGCAAATTTTTCTAAAACTTTATGCAATCTAAAAAAACATCACCTATTTGTATTAAGTTTTGTAAAAAATAAGCAATTTTTTTATTCTTATATACTTTATATATACAAAGGAGAGAATATGCCAAGCCCGTTTAAAAATTTTATAGAAATTGCAGACGACTATGATGCAGACAAAAGTCTCTTGTCCACGGATTTTGGAAAGAATGCAAAAGAAGAGTTAAAGGATTTTGGGCAGGATCTTGGCGAAAAAGTAAAGGAGTTGGTAAAGAAGAAACCTCCGCTAAAACCCTCCGGACCGACGCCGACTTATCAGGAATCAGTTCTTGAGCCTAAAAAGAGCGGGACATTATATAATGTAACCAATACACACAAAGATGTGCCGGAAATAACTAAGGGCTCAAAGCTTTTTAAAAGAGTAAAATACCGCGTGAAAGGTTTTAGTGTTGCCGGTATGCTTAAAAATGGCAGTAACAGGGATTACGGTGTAGTTTTAGGAGATGATGCGGGGCTTTTGTTGCAGAACAAATCTGGTTCAACAAAGAGCGAACTGCAGGCAACATATTGTGTTAGAAAAAATAAAGCAGAGGTTGAATACTCAGAGAGTAACCCGGCACGCAGTTATAAAGTCTCAGTTTTTAATGATGACGGCAATAGCGGGATTACAGCTTCATACAGAATTGAAAACGGATTAAATACGGTTTTTTCAGCAGATGAAAAAAGTGCTTCCGTAAAAGTCGGTTACACAACTTACGGCAGATATAATGTAGATTTAAGTGCATACGCTACTACGGGTGAAGATTATAAAAAACCGTTTATTGGTGTTGCAGGCAGGGTTACATTTTAGACAAAAATAAAAGGAATTAAAATTTTTAATTCCTTTTTATAAAACGGAGTTTAATTGTTGGGTAAATATTGTTTATTTACCTGAGCTAAAAACTATTATTGAGTTGCCATTTCCATTGCAGACTGTAAGAGGTCTTTATTAGACTTAATCAGCGCATTCACAAGTTCCATTTGAACTTTTGCCTGCTGATAATCAGATATGTTTGCCTTAAAATCGGTATTTGCTTGCTCTAACAAACCTGAACGGATTTCGCCTCTTCCTATAACAGGTTTGCCTGATTCTGGGGTTTCAACAAAAACGCCTTGGCTTATCTCATACAGTCCGTTTGGATTATGGAAATTAGCTGATGCTATCTTATAGAGAGGAACGGAACGGTTTCCGCCGTCTGCTTTTCCGTATATTGTACCGTCGTTTTTTATTTCGTACTCGTCATATTTGCCTAAAAATTTACCGTTGTTAGGATCAATCCATAATTTGATATTTGTTGTCGGTATGCTCAATGCCCCGCCTTTAAGAGACGTCTCTTCATACAAATCAGCGCTGATAGACTTTGTTCCGGACATAATCTCACCTTTGTCATTCAGAATATATCCTTGTACCGTATCACCGTTTTTTGCCCTGTACACACCTTCTGAGTCAAAAGTAAATTCTCCCAGACGTGTATAATTTACATTCCCGTCCGGCGAGCGAAGCATAAAATATCCGGTTCCTTCAAAGAAAAGGTTTTCATTAGATGTGCCAGGAATAGATTTGCCTTGTCCTAAGTTCTTGACATTATTATCAATAACCGCACCGCCTAAGAAAGTTTTAAAAGTTACTTTATTTTCTCTAAACCCGGGAGTATAGATATTTGTCATATTTTCAGCCAAGACATCCATCCACTGAATTGTGGCTTTCTGGGTGTTAATTGCTGTTGTATACAAATCATTCATCGTCACGGCCCTTCTTTCTGTTGTTTCTGTCATCTTGTCTTTGTCTGCGTTGATTTAATTCATAATAATTTATATTATTATCATCAAACTTTTGCCTTAGAAGCGGTAAATTTTCTTTTAAGTATGCTTCCGCAACTTGAGAGCTCGGGAGGAAATCCGCAGAGATTTTTCCGTCTTTACTTATTCTTATAATGACAGAAATATTATTGTCAAAATCTATTCTTACAGGTTTGTTATCCTGCATTGATTTTGCAAGTAAATCCGCCAGAGTTTTAGAAACCTGTGAAGATTTTTCGGCTCCTTTAACAGAATTCATATCAACATTTCCGTTTTCTACGAGTTTTGCAAAGAAATCAACGTCAGATTTATCCATTATTACAGAATCAAATTTAGCAATTGTATCAACTGTAATGTTGGTTTTTGCATCAACTTTTTTTATTCCATCTGAATTGCTGACTGTTTTTACTTTTCTGTCCTCATTGTTTGCCTGCTGAGCCAGATTGTTGCGGTTTACCATTGCTATATTTTCAGCCATAGAAGAGAGTATTTCACTTTCTTCTTTTAGGTCTTTTTCCGACATAGATAACTTTTGTTCATTCTGCTGAACAAAAGCTGAGAATGGTCTGCCATCACTGTTAAAATTCATGCCGGAATCCATCTGCGGCATTATTTGTTCCTTGGGCTCTTGTATGTTCATGTCGTTGTTTATCACAACATTATCCTCTCTTTTATTTAATTTATCGGAAGATAAGAACTCATCCTTTAATTTATCCTGTATCATTTCCTCTTTTTGGCTGACAGGATTGTCCTTTTTGGCCTGGTTGACTTCGTTAACAACGTTTTGAAGTCCGTCAAGCGCATCATCAATGTCTTCTTCATTCTTTTCTTCATCAGTTGTAGAAGTTTTTTCCTCTGTTTTAGATTCCGCTTTAGTATCGTTTTTTTCTTCTACTTTTTGCGTACTTTCATTTTTTTGAGATTCTTCTGTGTTATCAGTTTTTTCAGAAGATAAGCTGTTCAGCTCCTGTTTAAAATCTGATGATTTTTGAGAGTTTGTCTTTGTTGTTGTGTTTACATTTGTTGATGTGTTTACATTTGTTGATGAAGGTGCTGTGGTACTTATTGTTGTATCAATATTCATTTGTCTGTTCTGCCTCGTCTAATTCCTTAAGCTGTTGTGCTAATTCTTGTTCTTCTTCGACTTCTCTTGAGTGTATAAAAAAGCGCTGTACACCTATTTCTGAAAACTGTTTTAATTCAATTGCTTTTTGTTCTTCGTTGTATGCGTCTTTTTGCTTCTCTTTGTGTTTTTCGACAACCTTAACCGCTTGTTCCAGTTTTACCAGTTTTTGTTTTTCATCATCCAGAATCGCTTGGAGTCTTTGCCTCTCCTGTTCAAGTGCGTCTGCCTTGTCCCACAGGTGGTGGAGATAGTTGTCATAATATTCCATCATTCTGAAATCTGCTGTTTTTTTGTTTTGGATTGTTTGTTGTATTTCTGCCTCATTTTGTCTAATTTTTTCTTCTGCAATATATACTTCTTGTTGGGCTTTTTGTACAACTAAAAGCTGTTCTTCTTTTTTTCGGATTCTAAAATCAAGTATCTTTTGTAATCGATAGACAAAGGGCATAATATATTC
>CALVBV010000070.1 GCA_944325815.1 Candidatus Gastranaerophilales bacterium | reverse complement strand
ATTAAAGCTTGCAAAAGGTTTTAAAGGCGCAAGAAGCAGAATATTTAAGGTTGCTAATATTGCTGTAATGAAAGCTCTTAAATATGCTTACAGAGACAGACGCGCTACAAAACGCAATATGCGCAGACTCTGGATTGTCAGAATTAATGCTGCAGTCAGAGAACAAGGAATGAGCTATTCAAGATTCGTTAACGCCTGCAAAAAAGCAAACATTCAGGTTAACAGAAAAATGCTTGCTGATTTGGCTGTAAACGATAAAGAAGCTTTTTCTGTTGTTGTTGAAACCGCAAAAGCTGCTTTATAAGATTTATATGTCTAATAAAAAGTCTGGTGATTGTTAGTAATCATCAGACTTTTTAAATGTGTTATAAAGTAAAAGGAGTGGAAGAGTTTACATATCATATACAAAGTTTTGCCCTGTGGTATTCTCTGCAGCATCCTGTCTCATCGCTTGGGAAGCGAAGAACATTTGTTTGGCATAACTTTGTATTTCGGCATTATAGACTCTCTGGTCAAATATATTTTCATATTTTTCCAGATAATCGCCGATAGGGTTAACAATATCAGTGACAAGCCCGACTGCAGTATCTGCAAACTGTTTAAGAGCTTTTTCTCCAAGCCCGAGTTCTGCCATTTTTTCACCGAACGTCAATGTAAGAAAACCGTTTGACTGTACAGCTTCCTGAGCTTTTTCCTCAAGCCTTGACTCCATTTTTGCTTCGGCAGCAGCGTGCTGCTTGGTCGGATCATACGTCTGGGTTTTATACGTTTGTAGAAAATTATTCAGATTGAATGTTTCTGCCATATCCTTAGTCCCTGTATCTTGTATTAAGGTTATCGGCATTTTTTTCTAAAACTTTAGGAGATTTATAGTTTTTTTTACAAATCTTAACACTTAAGCCTGTTTTTTCTTTCTATCTTCATATAAAAACAGAACAAACGGCAGAATAATAATAACAGCAATAGCAAAGTACCTGAATGTTTCTACATATCCCCACAGAGTTGCCTGTTGTCTTAAGATGTTATGGATTTGGGCCTGTGCCATATACATTGCAGTTGACGGGTCAACCTGCGACATAAATCCGGCAGCCATACTGTTAAGTCTTTCTGCATACACTCCGTTAGTCTCAGTCAATGATTTAATCATCATCATCTGATGAGCCTGAGAAAATCTTGAAATCATAGTGGTGGCAATAGATGTACCGATTGCAGCCCCGGTATTTTTAAGCAGGTTTTGTACTCCGGACGCGTTTGTCTGAGCTTCCGGAGGCAGTGTAGCGCAGGATATGTTAGACAGAGGAACCATTGCAGAGACCATGCCAAGACCGAATAAAAAGTTCGGAAATGCAATATCTACAAGGGAGATGTTTGTGTTAATCTCTCCAAACAGTAAGCCAGCGCAGGCGAGAACAATTAAACCGAAGATTGTAACCGGTTTTATACCTAATTTAGTAACAAAAATTCCGCATAGGATTGATGCCAGAAAACATCCTGCCCCGCGAGGCACCATTGAAATACCGCTTAGGAAAGATGTATAGCCTAATAATGATTGAAGCATTGAAGGGAGAATTGAGGCCGATGACATCATAACCCCCATTAAAACTACCTGCCCCATCGTTCCTATTACAAAGTTATGATTCTTCATAACTGATAAGTCTATCAAACCTGTTTTTGTCTTGCTCTTTTTTATCTGAACATATATAAACAAAATAAAAGACAGAACTGATACGACGGCCAGTTTACAAATCCATGGTGCGCCGAACCAATCTGCGTCATTACCTTTATCTAATATTACTTGAAGGCTTAAAAGCCAAAGTGCAAGAAAGAAAAATCCCGCTTTATCCATTGAAATATTTTTTTGTTTTTTAGAATAAGGAGGCTCTTCAATATATTTTTGAGAAAGCATAAATGCTATTATACCAAAAGGTATGTTGATAAAATAAATAAACGGCCAAGACCAGTTTTCCGTAATCCATCCGCCTAATGCAGGGCCCATAATCGGCGCCATGATTACCCCTAGACCGAATATAGCCATTGCTGCCGGAAGTTTTTCTTTTGGGAATATCTCAAAAATCATTGCCTGGGCAATCGGCATAATACCTCCGCCTCCAATGCCCTGTAAAATTCTCGAAAACAACATCATTGCCATTGATTCAGATATTCCGCACAATATAGATGCTATTGTAAATATTACAATACTCAGCATAAAATATTGTTTTCGTCCAATAAGTTTGCTGAAAAAATCAACCGCAGGTATCATAATACCGCTTGCAACAAGATAACTGGTAATAATCCAGGTTGACTCATTGTGGCTTATGGAAAATGTTCCTGCCATATAAGGCAGAGCTACGTTTGAGATTGTTTCATCAAGAGCAAACATAAATATTGATATCATCAGCGGAACCATTGTTACCCAAGGATTCAGCTTAAATTTCCATTCTTCCTGCGCATTTGTAGTCAAAACTTTCCCCTTTTATTGTGTAGAAATATCTACACGTTTATTTAACCACACAATAAAATAAAAAACAAGTATTTATTCAAACTTTATTCCAAACTGCTTAATAGCGTCTTCACGCAGCATTTTTAAAAAATTGATAGTTTCCAGTATTTTTGCCTCCGGAATAATGCTGGTTTTTTTTATATAGTCGGCGACTGTTTGATTGATATTTTTATAAACATCCATTCCGTAATTTGTAATTTTAATCTGCATAACAATTTTAGAATTTTGCAGAACGGGTTTTCTGACAATCATTTTTTTCTCTTCAAGAGATTTAAGGAATTTTCCTGTATGCGCTCTGCCTTTTAATATCATTTTAGCCAGTTCCATTTGGATGATATCCGGATTGATATATAAACAATCCAGAATAATATATTCATCCGGGGAGATTAAGAAATTATTATTTTTAAAAAAGACAGCCATTGCTTCGTGCAGAACTCTTGAAGTTAATGCCATTTCATAAGGCAGGCTTTTTGTGTAATGTTCCAAATTTTTTTTCCTTTTTGTATATCATTTTAATTTAATGTAAATATTTTTGCAAACAGCGGGCTGCATACCTGCCTGACAGTTAATCTGACAATGTTCTTAAATGGCTAAAGATGAGCATTTTTAGGCACGACAGTCACTCCGCCTTCTGATACATAGAAACCTCTTGCAATATCTTCTTCCCTGTTTACACCTATTTTGGTATAAGGAGGAATATCAACATTCTTATCAATTATGGCTTTTCTAATCTCAGAGTACCTGCCGACATTTACGTTTTCCATAAGAATACTGTCTGTCACCTGAGAATAGCTGTTAATTTTAACTTTTGGAGAAAGAATGCACCTTGAAAGCATTCCGCCGGAGACGATACAGCCTTCGGATACCATGGAATTTGTTGCCATACCGACCCTGTCGCCTTCCTGCCAGATAAATTTCGCAGGAGGATAATTGTAATTAAATGTACGTATCGGCCAGTCTTTTGAATACAAATTCAGCTCAGGCTCATAGTCGAGCAAATCCATATTTGCCTGCCAGTAAGCATCTATACAGCCAACATCTCTCCAGTATCCTTTTTCTCTTTCTGTCATGCCGGGGAAATCATTGTCTTTAAAATTGTATATAAAAACTCTTTTCCCCTGACCCAGAAGCATTGGAATAACGTTTTTGCCAAAGTCGTGGTTGGATTCCGTTATCTTCGCATCTTCATCAAGTGCATTTAGCAGAATATCTTTATTAAATATATAATTCCCCATAGATGCAAGACACATATCAGGGTTATTCGGCATAGATTTTGGGGCGGTCTGAGGTTTTTCCACAAACCCTGTGAGCCGCCAATTATCATCAACTTCAATAATCCCGAACTCTGATGCCTGCTCTATCGGGATAGGAATTGCAGATATTGTTAAATCAGCGTAATTGGATTTATGGAATCTTAGCATCTGCCCGACATCCATTTTATAAATATGATCTCCGCCGAACACACAAACATAGTCGGGATCTTCATCTTTTATATGGAATGCGTTCTGATAAACTGCATCCGCCGTTCCCTGATACCAGGCGCCCCCCGTCCTCATCTGAGCCGGAACCAAATCTACATACTGATTTAGAAAAGGCGACAAAACCCAGCCCTTTGTTATGTGTTTGTTCAAAGAATCTGACTTGTATTGAGTCAAAACCTTTATCTTAAAAAAGCCGGAGTTAATAAAATTATTTAAAACAAAGTCTATTATTCTATATCTGCCTGCAAAAGGTACAGCCGGTTTTGCCCTGTCCTGCGTAAGCGGAAATAAGCGTTTTCCCACGCCGCCGGCTAAAATCATTACTAACGCGTCATCTATAGACATTTTCCCTCCTGACTTTTAAGACCACTTCCATTTACACCTATTTTATCAAACTTTAATAATTATTGCACTCATCCTTTAGTATGGTTATATTTTATATGCTATAATTTACTTATGAGAAAGATTAGAAAGCTTTACTATTTTGACAGGAAAAAGATGCAGGAGATGATATCGTTTCTCAACAACAGGGATACGTATATCAACCATATTATGTTTAATCCGCTTATTCCTCTGCATCATCTTTTGCCGTTAAGGTTTAAGTTTTTACCGGAATCTTATATCCTAAAAGACGGAAAAGAAGTCAAAGGGCTTATCACTGTCGCTCCTTCAAAAAGCAGGATAAAAAGAATGGAGATTCAAAAACTCTTTTTTGAAGAGAATTGTTATGAAGACGCCGGAGAGCTGATACAATTTGTCGTTTCCAAATACAAAGCAATGGGCGCTGTATCCTTTATTGTCAGAGTAGATGATTATCTGCCCGAGCTTCTTAAACTTTTCGTATCGCGCTGCAATTTCAGCCAAATCTCGTACGAAAAATTATGGAAAATTGATAATATTGAGAACTCTGAATTTAACAAGAAAGAGTTTCGCGAATTCAGGAATTCGGATTCCCAGGCAATAGCGAATCTTTACAATGATTCTCTTCTTCCGCATATCAGACCGCTTCTGAGCAAAGACGCAAGGGAATTTAAAGAAGATATATTCAAAGGACTTTCTTATTACAGCGAGTACAAATATGTTATGGTTGATAGGAAATCACGAAATATCACAGCTTATATCTCAATTCTAACGGCTGATAACGAGAATTATATAATAGATATTATCCAATCATCGTGGATTGATATTGACATCAATAATATAATAAGCTTTGCATACTCACAAGTCCGCAAACGCAAGAAAAAGTTTAATCTGTTTATAAAAACCAAAAAATACACACAGCTTGGCGACAAATACGAACAGTTATTTCTTGATAATAAGCTTGAATGTGTCCAAAACCAAATTGTGCTCACAAACACATCCGCAAAAATTCTTAAAGAGACGGTAAAAACGGGCAAATTTACAATCCTGAACCAATTTTACGGAGTAAGCGCCGCTAATTAATATCCATGCTTCCGCTTCGCAGCCCTTCAAGGTCAAGCGTTATATATTTAAACCCGATTTCTTTTAAATCGTTTACTATAGAATTTTTTGATTCCAGAAAGTTTGCAAAATCATCAATTTCAATTCTTGCAATATCGCCGTGCAGTCTTAGGCGGCAATTTTGGAACCCGTAATTTTTTAATATCCGCTCTCCTTCCTCGGCCATTTTAATCAGTCCGTCCGTAAGTTTTTCCCCATAAGGAAACCTTGTTGCAAGACAGGGGGCTGAGGGTTTGTCATAAATTTTCAGTCCGCACAATTTAGCGTATTCCCGTATCTCCTGCTTGGTAATCTCAAATTCTGCAAACGGAGAAATTATCCCCAATTCTTTAAGAGCCTTTAGCCCCGGGCGGTAAACTTTCAGGTCATCAAAATTCGTTCCGTCTAACAAAACCCGATTCCCTGCATAATCCTTCAAGGCTTGGAACATACTTTTTTTACAATGATAACATCTGTCTTCGGGGTTGTTGAGCAGATATGGATTTTCAAGCGGATAAAAATCTATAATTTTATGAGTGCGTCCCAATTTGGCACAAAATTCCCTGCAAAATTCAATTTCCTCCTCTGTCTGGAAAATAGAACGAAAAGTTACAGCTTCTGCCTCTTTGCATAAATAAAGCAGAAGTGCACTGTCAACTCCGCCTGAAAAAGCAAGGCATATACCTTGCTCATTCAGTTCGGATAAATAGTTTTTCAAATTCAGAAACTTATCCATTTTCTCTTACAACCGCTTTATTCAATATTATGCATAAAAAATACATCAATACGCCGACTGCCGTCAACCCCAGGATTCCGCCGAAAGAAGCCGAAGCAAGAATCGCTGTTTTTGCCTGAACTGCTTCTGATAATGCGTACAAGCTGTTTTGAGTCTGCATAACAACAGAATTTGAGATATTTAATAATGACCACTCCAGCCCGTCCGGTTTTTGAGAGGCATATTGAGCAATAAAGCCGGCAAGAACAAGAGAAATGCCGGACGAAATAAAGGCAAGCTTTTTGGAATCAACAAATTTTGCACCTAAAATTATTGCGCCTGTGATAATTCCCTCTGCAAACCCTATCGGCAGATGAATCGCCTGCATCAGTCCTGCAAAGTTCAAAACCGCCTCCGGTTTAATTGAGCCAGAAAGAGCGCCCTCTGCAACAACAGCAATAGAACCCAGCTGTAGAGCAATTATTGAAGCCAAAACCGCACCTATAAAAGGTTTGTTTTTATCTGCAAGCGGTTTATATACAAACGGGTATGCAATGAAACAGGCCAAAAAGCCCATATTAAAGAGATTGCACCCATAAGCAAGCAATCCGCCGTCAGCGAAAAACAGCGCCTGTACAAGAAGAACCGCCCCCATTGCAAGAAAGGCTGCATAAGGCCCAATCAGCGCCGCAAGCAGAACTCCCCTTATACATATTATATAACCCGAAAATTCCCGGAATATTAATGCCTCTCGGACAAACCTCCATACAATACTTACAGGCAGTGCAGTTTATAGCCCCCTGAGACTGAATAATCTGAGCAATCTCATGCGCAATCTTTTCCTCCCTCTCCGTAAATTCACGATATTTTACGAAAGTATCAACATTTTCCTTCAACTGCTGTAAATTACTCATTCCGCTCAGAATCGTAAATACCCTCGGCTTATTTGCAACCCACCTTAAACCAAATGAAGCCTGAGTATCATCAGGACATTCCGCCTTAAGTTTATCAGCAGCCTTCTGCGGTAAATCACACAAAACACCGCCCCTCAAAGGCTCCATAACAATTACCGGAACCCCGGCCTCGTCCGCAATCTGATACAACTCATCCGCGTTCACAACTTCCCAGTCCAAATAATTTATCTGAAGCTGGCAGAAATCCCAATCGTGTTCCTTAATTACTTCCCTGAGCATAGCAGGATCTCCGTGGAAAGAAAATCCCAGATGTTTAATCTTACCCTGTTTTTTTTAACTTCAATAATTCTCCGTACATATCATTGTCGCGATAATTGCTCAAAGTGTTTTTATTAATATTATGAACCATGTAATTATCGAAATACTCAACCTGACATTTTTTTAACTGCTCATTAAAAAGCTTATGTACATCCTCCGGAGAATTTACAAGATACGCAGGGTTCTTATCTGTTAATATAAAGCTTTCTCTAGGATATTTTTTCAAAATTTCACCGATAGCATTCTCCGATTTTCCGTCAACATACATATAAGCTGTATCAAAATAATTAGCACCATGCGCCATCGCATACTCAACCATCTTGTCAAGCTCAACCATATCAATCTTGTCGTCCCTCATCGGAAGCCTCATACACCCTAGAGCAATCAGTGGCATATCCGTATTGTCAAATCTACGTCTTACAACCTGACCCTCAGCCTTCTTAACCTCTTTTTTCCCGCAGCCCGAAAGAAGTGCTGTACCGCCGATTGCAAGAACAGAATTGATTATAAAATCTCTACGCTTCATATTTTCTCCTTAATAAATATTATTTTAACAGATTAATTTAATATTTTATACCCTGATAGTTACTCTCAGTCAATAATAAAAAAAATCGACAAAGAACTGTCGATTTTATTATAATTTTTTCCTAAAATCTTGCACCATTTTACACAAAATGATGTATTGTTTGTTTCTTTATAATATCATCAAATTTATTATATGCAATATTACTTGAAGAATTGTTAATAAAACTAGCCTGCAGGCTAATATGGTATAGATAAAATGTGCTTTATTTTTCAAGAGTTTTAGTCTGCAGACAATTTAATAACTTCCATCCTGGAGTTTTTATACAGGCTTGTAACCCTTAATATATTTACCCCTACATCATTTTGTGTAAAATGGTGCAAGATTTTAAAGAGTCAAATAGGTCTGAAAGTGGCTAGAGATTTACCGATAAAGGATATTGAGACAATAAAATTAATCAAAAATCATTATAAAAAGAAAAATGATTTACGCGGTTTGTTGTTTTTCCTGATTGCGATTAATACCGGATTAAAGATTAATGAGATTCTGGAATTAGATGTTAAGGATGTCAGGGGTAAGGATTTTATTGTCGTAAAGCATTGTCTTGCAGGAATCAAAAAACGTATTCCGCTGAATGATGAAATTAAGGATTTGATAGAAAGGGTTACGGCAAAAACAAAAAAGGATTCTCCTCTTTTTGTATCAATAAGGGGAAAGAGGCTCGAAAGAACCGCTCTTTACAACCAGTTCAAGGATGTATGCAGGGAGTTGGGACTTGATGAAGATATTTCAATTGCATCTTTAAGAAAGACTTTTGGATACCATTATTATCAGGCCTCCAAAGATTTATCGTTTTTACAATGGCTTTTTAATCAGTCAACGGTCATTTCCACTATGGAATACATTGATGTTAACGAAAATTTAAGCTCAAGATTCAATATGCAGTTTTGTTTATAAGGGAAAAAGATGCCGGCAGTTGAGAAATTAGATATATTCTTAATAACATACAACAGAGCGCCTTACTTAAAAAGAACGCTTGAACAGATTTTTTCTGCGGAATCACCTGTCAAGGATTTTCCGATAACTATCATTGACAATAATTCAACGGACGGCACTGCGGATGTAATCAAAAGTTTTCAGGCGGATTTCCCTAATATCATTTATAAAAAGAATAAGATAAATATAGGCGGAAACGGAAATATTGCAAGAACATTTGAGCTTGCAAGGAAAGACTACATCTGGATACTTTGTGATGATGACAATTACTGCTGGGATTCCTGGGGTGATGTGGAAAAATATATTGAAGAGGGGGCAGACGCGATTGTTGTCGGCGGAGTTGATTACCCCAAAGTCGGGATTGCGAATTTGTTTGCGCAGACAACTTTTCTCCCCGGAGTGATTTATAAAACTTCAAACATAGATGAAACTGTCATTGTAAATATGCAGTACAACATTTCAAATATGTTTCCGCATTTGGCGCTTTCTTCAAAACTGATTAATGAAAATAAAGAGTTTAAGATAACAACATCAAAGATTGTTACTTACACACAGAACGAAATGCCTTTGGAAAAGACTTATGTAAGAGGGTATAACCCTGAAGATTTGCATCCTCTTATGAGAAATTTGAACTATCTTTCTGCGTACGCAAATTCTATTCAGATGATAAAAGATAAAAAATTACGTAATAAACTCGCAACCAGGCGCAGATTTTATATGTCAAATCTTAATTCTGCAAAAGTATTTTTCTTCAATGCAGACCATTATAAAAATAGTTTGTACAACCTTGCATGTATTTTCTGCGTGCTCAATGCTTTTGAAAAGTTCAGATTTCTTATAAACTGGATTCTTTTCTACACATTATACAGGCTGGTCTACATATATATTGACGAAATTTATAACGAAGAAACTTTAGAGACAATAAGAACGGTAAAAATAAGATTATTCTGGTTTATAAAAACAAACTTATTTAAAATCAGATTCAAAGAACAAGGAGTGTTGTAAATGAAAGTAGTAATCCTTGCGGGCGGTCTCGGGACTCGCTTATCGGAAGAAACCAGATTAATACCGAAGCCAATGGTAGAAATAGGCGGAAAACCTATATTGTGGCATATTATGAAAATATATTCCCACTTTGGTTTCAATGAATTCATTGTCCTAACAGGTTACAAGTCCCACATCATCAAGGATTATTTCGTGCATTACTACCAGCAGTATTCGGACATCACAGTAGATATGCTGAATAACAGTGTTGAGATTCACAAAATCGAAACAGAGCCGTGGCGTGTGACAATGTTATACACGGGTCAGGACACAATGACGGGAGGAAGGATTAAGAAAGCTCAGAAATATATCGGAAATGAGCCCTTTCTTCTCACTTACGGCGATGGCGTCGCGGATATTGATTTGAATAAACTTATTGCTTCTCACAAACAGTCCGGCAAATACGTTACAATGACAGCGGTTCAGCCGACAGGAAGATTCGGCGCTCTGGTTATAAAAGACGATAATATGATTACTTCATTTATGGAAAAACCAAAAGGCGATGAGGCGTGGGTAAACGG
>CALVBV010000069.1 GCA_944325815.1 Candidatus Gastranaerophilales bacterium | reverse complement strand
GACTCTTTTTTATTAGCGGGAGACGAGGCTCGAACTCGCGACATCCTCCTTGGCAAGGAGGCATTCTACCACTGAATTACCCCCGCCTGATATATTCTATAATACATGCTGAGATTTTAAAGTCAAGAGTTTTGTTTACCTTAACCTCAAAAACGCCTCTATTTTTGCTTTTATTGAATTGGAAGCATAGTCATCTATATCTACATACAAGCCATTATATTTATCAGCCAGATACTTTGCAAGCTGCGCCTTTGCACAAAACGCCTGTGCATAAAATACTGTCGGAACATTCTCATCTACATACATTTCCAAATCCAAATCAGCGGGAGTTCCTGCCTCTACGCACCTTGTCCAGCCATAAATACGAGTGTTGTCCGGAAACAATCTTAAAATTTCCAAATCATTCGGCGGAACTCCCCAGAACCCGGGGGTAAATGAAGATAAGCCGGCTTTATTATATTCATTTTTCTTAATTTTATTCACAGCTTCTTCAATTATCTTGTTGTCAATTATTCCTGCCGTAATTGTCGTAAACTTCTCATAAAGAGGCATGCTGCTCTCACAGATAACTATTTCCCTTTTGGGTTCAAGCTTTTCAAAAATTGTTTGAATTACATTAAACCCCATATCAGAAAGTATTTTTGACGCAAACCACCCGCTGTCGCATTTATCTTTTCCTATCGGCGCAATTATCAAATCAGGTTTCAGATACATTGTATTATCTATAATATTTCTTATAATTTTGCAATAAGATTCCGGCAGAATATTCGTCTTTGGATAATAAAAATCAATATCCAAATCAATCCATTCGGCGTTTGGATAATTTTTCTTAACTTTTTCTACTATATCAGGGTCGGGATAACCCCAAAAACCGATTCTTGTTATACTATCCATATACATATATTACACTAAAAACGGAGAATTTGATTATGTTAAAACAAAATGATATAATAGGTGTAGGGGTAAATAGGGCAAAAGTTCAAAGAGAATCTATTTACAGGTCTAAAATAGCGGAGGATATAGAAATGGATGTGAATATACAGATAAAAGAAGCTGACGGTGCAGATATAGTTCAATACAAGCCGTCAGGCGTATGCTGTAAGCTTATGCAGATGAGGATAAAAAATAATATTATTGAAGATATTGAATTTATAGGCGGATGTAACGGCAACCTGAAAGGGATAGGTATATTAATTCGCGGGATGAACATTAATGATATTATCCCGAAACTAAGCGGACTTCCTTGCGGAAGCAGACCGACGAGCTGTCCTGACCAGCTAACTAAAGGAATTGAAGCATACTTAGAAGCTAAAAAAGCTGCTACTGCTGTATAAACATCTTCACCTCCCGGGTGGAGATATGGATTGGAGAAAATAATAATGAAAACTATAACCTTAATTAAAGGCGACGGAATCGGGCCTGAGATAACAGACGCAGTGATTAAAATCATCAATTCTGCAGGTGTTGCAATTGACTGGGATATACAAACTGCAGGTGCTGATGTTATAGAAAAAGAAGGTACTCCTCTTCCTCAAAGAGTGTTGGAATCAGTCAAAAGAAATAAAGTAGCGCTCAAGTCGCCGGTGACAACGCCTATCGGCAAAGGATTCCGCTCTGTTAATGTTCAGTTGAGAAAAGAGCTGGATTTATACGCAAACCTTCGTCCCTGCTACAATCTGCCTAACGTAATAACAAGATACGATAAAGTCGATTTAGTTGTTGTAAGAGAAAATACGGAAGATTTATACGCCGGAATTGAAAGACAGATAGACGACAACACGGCAGAAAGCATAAAAAGGATTACAAGAGGGGCGTCCGAGAGGATTGCAAAATTTGCGTTTGATTATGCAGTTAATAACAATCGAAAAGAAGTTTGTGTGGTTACAAAAGCCAATATCTGCAAGCTTTCTGACGGCCTGTTTTTAGAAAGTGCAAGAAATATCGCACAAAATTACCCACAAATTAAATTTAGGGAAATTCTTGTTGATAACTGCTGTATGCAGTTGGTTCAAAACCCGAATCAGTTTGATGTTTTGCTGCTTCCGAATCTTTACGGCGATATCGTATCAGATTTGTGTGCAGGACTTGTCGGCGGGCTCGGAGTAGCGCAGGGCGCGAATATAGGCAAGGATTATGCGGTATTTGAACCGGTGCACGGTTCTGCGCCTGATATTGCCGGAGAGGATAAGGCAAATCCGACCGCAATGCTTATGTCTGCAATAGAAATGTTAAATTATATCGGCGAAAAAGAAGCTGCAAAAAGGATTAAACTCGCGTTATTTGAAACACTAAATGCCGGAATAAAAACCGCGGATTTAGGCGGAAGCGCAAAGTGCAGTGAGTTTACAGACGCTGTAATCAGCCGGCTTGCGATTCTGGTTAAATAGATGCTCTAATTGTTTAGAGGCAATGCTTTATGTATAAAAACAGACTGAAAGAAATTGACGAGTTAAAAATTAAAATTGATAATTTTAACTTTATTTCAGAAATGGTTTTTGAATCCCAAAAGGAATATTTAAGAATACTTGAAAGACTTCAATATTAATTTTTACGAAGTTTTTCTACAAATCTCTTAAACCTCTCCATAGCAATTTTGAGGTTTTCAAGCGAGTAGGCGTAAGATATTCTTAAAAAGCCTTCACCGCTTTCTCCAAAAGCGTTACCCGGAACAACAGCAACTTTTTCTTCTTCTAGAAAACGCATTGCAAACTCTTCGCTTGTCATTCCAAACTCTTTTATGCAGGGAAAAACGTAAAAAGCGCCATAGGGTTCAAAACAATCAAGCCCCATTTCCCGAAACGCATTCATTAAAAATCTTCTGCGCTGATTGTATGCCTGACACATTTCTCTAACATCGTCATCGCCGTTTTTTAAGGCTTCAACAGCCGCGTACTGGCTTGTTGTTGGGGCACACATTATTGCAAACTGATGAATCTTGGTCATTTGTTTTATAATTTTTTCTGGCGCGCAGGCGTATCCAAGCCTCCAGCCGGTCATTGCATAAGCCTTAGAAAACCCGTTGATCAAAATTGTGCGCTCTTTCATAGCAGGCATAGACGCGATTGAAACATGTTCTCCCTTGTACGTAAGCTCTGCATAAATCTCATCAGACATTACATAAATGTCATTTTCAATAATAATCTTAGAGATTGCCTCCAAATCCTTCCTTTCCATAATCGCACCTGTCGGATTATTAGGAAATGGCAGGATTAAAACTTTTGTCTTATCCGTAATCGCATTCTTCAACTCTTCTGCAGTGAGCCGGAATTCATTTTCAACTTTAAGATTTATTATCACAGGTTTTGCGCCGGCCAAAACCGCGCAGGGTTCATACGAGACATAAGAAGGTTGAGGAATAATAACCTCATCTCCGGGGTTAACCAGAGCTCTTAGCCCTATATCAATAGCTTCCGACCCTCCTACAGTGACAAGAACTTCTTTTAACGGATTATATTCAAGCCCCTGACGTCTTTTTAAATAATTGCATATTTCTTCTCTTAATTCCTTTAATCCGGCATTAGAAGTGTAAAAAGTCTTGCCCTTTTCAAGCGCGAAAATTCCCTCATCCCTGATATGCCATGGCGTGTCAAAATCAGGTTCACCAACGCCTAATGAAATCGCATCTTTCATCTCGCTTACTATATCAAAGAATTTTCTTATGCCGGAAGGTTTTAAACTTTCCACAGCTTCTGAAAGAGGTTTTGTCATGGAGAAATAACCTCTCTTTCATCTTCCCTTTTTTTATCAAATACAGTTCCGTGGTCTTTGTACTTTTTAAGAATAAAATGAGTTGCTGTGCTCAAAACACTATCAAGCGTAGAAAGTTTATCCGATACAAAATTTGCAATCTCCTTCAAGCTTTTCTCCTCCAGAGTTACGAGCAAATCAAAACCTCCGGATATCAAATAAACTGACTTAACCTCAGGATAATTATAAATCCGCTCTGCAATCTTATCAAAGCCCTGACCGCGCTGGGGTGTAACTTTTACCTCAATCAGAGCGGTGACTTTCTCAATATCTGTTTTATCCCAATTAATAAGTGTATGATAACCGCAGATTATTCCTTCCTGCTCAAGCTTGGAAAGCTCGTTTGCAGCATCAATCTCACTTACGCCAAGAAGAACTGCAAGCTCATTCAAGCCAAGCCTGCTGTTTTTTTCAATTAAATTTAATAATTCGTCTCTCATAGTTTACCTTATAAAGTTTGTATAAATTCTTTCTTCCGGAGAATTTGGGCTGATTCCGTTTTGTTTTCCAAGTTCAATACACTTGAGAATCCAGGCCATATTTCGTCCGAGATTTCTCATAATCTGTAAGCCTTCTAAATCCTGCATTGCCTGCTCAGACGCATTACCGTGAATATTGTTCCAGTAATTAGAAGATACAACCGGCATATTTGCTATTGTAAAATATTTATTCAAAACATCAAAGCTGGCAGTTGTACCGGAACGCCTTGCCGAAGCAACGGCTGCACCTGGTTTGTAAGCAAAAGCATATCCGCCTGCGTAGAAAGCTCTGTCTAGCAGAGAAAGAAGTCTGCCTGAAGGATGTGCATAATAAACAGGGGTTCCGAATATAAATCCGTCTGCGTTTTTTGCTTTTTCAATAAAATCATTAACTATATCATCAAAAACGCATTTTCCTGTAGTTTTGCAAGCCTGACATCCGCAGCAGTCTCTTATTTCAGGATTCCCAAGCTGAAAAATTTCTGTTTCAATTCCTTCATCATTAAGAGTTTTAGCCGCTTCACTGAGGGCTGTATATGTACATCCTTGTTTATGTGAGCTTCCGTTTACTAATAAGACTTTCATATCTTCTCCTTTGATATTTTCTCTTAATTTTAGTTATTATCGGGCTGTAAGCCCCACCTACTCCTCTACTGTGACCGCAAGTCCTGTTTTCAAAGAACACTTAGCGTCATCTTTGTTTCTTGTTAGTTGAGAAAAAAATTAATAACTTTTTGGGTCAATTTGCAACATAGTATACCTATATAATTCAAAATTAATCAAGCTTTTTAATTTTATTTCTCATTGCTTCAAAGACAGAATCTACTTTACTTCCAAAGTTGTCCGCAGCTACAGCCGTTTTATTATTTTTATCATAAATATAAAATGGATATGCAACTTTATTTTTTATATACTGGATTCCTGGAACGCGGATTCTCAAGATTCCATCTTTGTAAAATTCGCCTGCGGCTTCTCTTCCAAAAGCATCATGATAGACTCTTTCTGTCATAACCCCTTCTTCAAACTGAACTGTCTCTTTTTTTAGTCCAAAAGGTTTAACATTCCTTTTTATAGCCCCTGTAAACTTTTCCCCTGAATCTTTTATAACAGCTAATCCGTCTTTAATAATAATTCCTTGATTTTCCATAACTTTTTCAAAAGATTTCGTCCTGCCTCTAGTTAATGCAATTGTTGTAATCCCTGCAGCTGCAGCTGCCGCCGCAAGTCTTGTTTTCAAAGAACTCTTAGCGTCATCTTTGTTTCTTGTTGGTTGAGAAAAAAAATTAATATTACTTATTGAGTCAATTCGCAACATAACACACTCCTTAATAATATTATAACATATTTATAATTTATTTTTATTAGCTCTATTGATTTTATCTAACCACTTAGCTTGGCCAGTTATCATTCCCGCAACTTCATCTATTATTCCCCAGAAATTACTTTGTTTTCGGGTAGATTTATATGACTCTCGTTCAATTTCTTTCAAAAATACATCAATTCTTCCTGCTGCATTTTCAGCTTCATCCATATCACCATTCCATATTTGCTGTGTATAGTAATCTAAATATGCTTGCGGAGTTGAATATCTACAATTCCACTTGTTACTGAAAATATGAGAATAATCAACATCTTTTTGGTAACCTGTATACTTATCGTTATAGTTAAGTTTTGTACATATATCTTTTGAAATTCTTTCCGCCATAAATTCTTTTAAATTATAGTTAGCATACTTACTTAGTTTGAATTTTGTAATAAGTTGCCCTACTGCATTATGGATTTTATTACTCATCCAATCCCAAGCATATTCATTATTATTTTTTTCTATATTATGAAAATGGGCACCATGACCAAATTCGTGTATTACAGGATGTAAGTAATGTGATGAAGAAAGCCAAGTTGGCATGCCTAATACTTTTTTATGTTTATACATGGCATTTTGTAAGGCTTGTTTATTATTAAAGCAAGAGTCTGCTGCATTAATATCAACCCTATCATAGTATGCCCAATATTGCGCTAACCCCTCTTCTGCAGGATTTCCTATATATTTATAATTTACTTCTCGTGGTAAGCTGGATCTTCCAAAAAGACTTTCAAAGACATCAACAGTTCTCTTTACACAATCTGCGACGAAAGAATTACCTCCAAAGTCACAGGTTATACCTTTTCTTGCAAGCATTCTTTCTATTTCTGACGCTGACGCCTTGAAAGTAGGACTTGTATGCCTATTATTTTTTCTAATATTGTTATTCTGTTTTGTAGAATAAATATTATAATTATTGAATAGTTGATTTGTGCAGTGATTGATTTTCATAATATACTCCTTTATGAATCAAGTATCACAAAAACGTATATATTACAATATATTTGTTAAAACATATTAAAACTCATTTTCTAAAACTATTTTGTCATTCATGAGGCTTATTTTTGTAAAAAAACACATGGTTTGATTTTTTTCTTCGACTTAGCTTTAAAAATTAAAAATGAGCTGATTTTTTCTCAAAATGCCAGTCACTTTTTCTTAAAGTTGTTGTCAATTTATAGTGAGCAAAATGTGAGCATAAAAGAAAAAGAACAAAAATCAAATGTCATTCAATTTCCCAGAAGGCAATCATATTGCTAGTTATAGAAATGCCGATGGGGAGACTGTCTTGCTCGCTCGCGTTAAACGGCGTTCCGGCATTTGCCTGCGCAAACGCCTCCAGCCTCTGCTCGCTCGCGCTCGAACTCTTTTAATGCTTCGCATTAGGA
The DNA here is from genome assembly GCA_944325815.1 of Candidatus Gastranaerophilales bacterium. GTDB lineage: Bacteria > Cyanobacteriota > Vampirovibrionia > Gastranaerophilales > Gastranaerophilaceae > CAG-196. The sequence continues at coordinate 3,581 of CALVBV010000069.1, read as the reverse complement.
GTTCTCGTCTCCAATTCAATGTGCGACCTTAAAATGTATGGTGCCGATGGGGAGACTCGAACTCCCGACCTACTGATTACGAATCAGTTGCTCTACCACCTGAGCCACATCGGCTTAACTTCTATTTTAGTATGCTTCTACTTCAAATGCAAGATAAATAATCTAAACCCTGATTGTCTTAACCGGAGGACTCAATATACATTTTTATTCCCTCTTGATATGATTTTTTTATGTGATACTATTTAAACAATCCAGCTTGATGAAGGAGTACGTATCGTGAAAAAAACAAGTTTTATACTTGCAATATTAACCATACTTGCGCTTAATACCGCAGTTTTTGCAGTGTCTCCAATCGAGCAGTCTATTGATAAATATACGCAAGAGATTCAAAACAATCCGCAAGCTTCTCTTGCTTACTCTAATAGAGCTTCCTTTAGGTTCTTAAACAATGATACCGAAGGAGCAATACAAGATTTTGATAAAGCTATTCAGCTTAACCCAAATAATCCTGAGCTTTATTTGAACAGAGGCTACATAAAGCAGCTCACAAGGGATTATGATGGTGCAATGCAGGACTATAATAGCGCACTTAAGATAAATAGTAAATTTGCATTCGCATACAATAACCGAGGTGTATTGAAGGTTGCGATGAATGATGTAGAAGGTGCTATGAAAGATTATGAGCAGGCACTTGCTATAAACAACAGATACTCTGATGTTTATTATAACAGAGCAAACTTAAAATATATGCTGAATGACAATGAAGGTGCTCTAGAAGACTACAATAAGGCAATTGAGCTTAACCCAAAAGATGCGGAAGCCTACAATAACAGAGGGGTTGTCAAGAAAAGGCTGAATTTTAATGTAGGCGCCTTAAGCGACTATACACAGGCAATAGCTTTAAACCCAAATGACAGTATTGCATACGCTAACAGAGGCAGATTGAAAAAGCTTTATTTTGATAATCAGGGCGCTGCAATAGACCTTGATCAGGCAATAGCACTAGCTGAAAAACAGGAATTCATCAAAAATGTCAAACCTCTGCTGTCTAATGAAAGCTACATAGCAGCAATTCCGGCTAAACCTGTAACAGTGCAGCCCGCAAAACAAAATGGCGATTATAACAGAATTGCACAAACTAAATCGCAGCCTGTTATAAAACAATCATCAGAACAGAAATCCCAAGAAAGCTTTAAGCCTGTAGCTTCAACAAAAGTTGAACAACCGGCTGTGATTGCTCAGGCTAAACCGGTTCAACAGCCAAAAACTGAACCAAAAGCCGAACCTAAAACAGAACAAATTGCTGCAATTAACGCCGGCGTAGCAACTGTTCAAGCTGCTGTAAATCCTGTTATCACAACGAAGGCTGTGACAAAAAGTCCTACAACAAATATTAAGCTCGCAGAAAGCTACTACATCAGGGGGCTTCAAAAATGCGTTCTCAGAGATTTGCAAGGTGCGATTGCTGATTTGAACAAAGCAATCGAAAATAATTCAAAATACGCGGATGCATACTATTATAGAGCCGCTATAAGAAAAGAATTAGGTGATACAGAAGGATTTAGAAAAGACTATTCTACAGCAATTCAGATAAATCCGTCGCTGCAGGCATTTAATGACTCTAATTGCCTGTCATTAGTGGGAGGTTAGTGATGTATATAAATAATAACTCTGCGCAACCATCTTTTGCTAAATTTATAAAAATTGAAGGAAAGACTTCTAATCTAAAAAAGCTAAAAAGCCAATTACATAATATTTCTGACGACTTTACATCTATAATTGCAGAAAAAAATAAACCAAAAAGCTGTTTATATATTTTAAGCGGAGTGGATTATAACAACTTTTTAGAATTATTGCCTAAATTTCCGCATTTTAAAGAATTAAAAAGAAATTTAGAATTGCATCTAAATAAAGCCCCAATTGTTATGAAATATAAAGAAGCTGCTGAAAGATTAAAAAATGAAGAGTTAGCTCTTTAATAAATTATAGTAAATATTACATTTTGTATAGCAAAAAAATATTTTTTTCTGCGTTATAATGGATATCTTACTAAAAAGGAGATTAAAAATGATTAACAAAATTACATTTACAGGCAGAGAAACAATGTTAACCAAAGGTATTAAAGAAGATACTGCAAAGATAATGCACGAATACGTTGGTGCAGATAAAATTTATACAGAAGAGCAAATTGACCTTGTTCGAAGATATTGTAAACCTCAAAAAATACAGGAGATAAAGCCTCAATACACAAGTCCGTTTGCACTTACTGAATCACCCGCTGAAAACAATAGAACAGCTGCACGGAACGGTTTTTTATATAATGTAGCTCATGGAAAACCAGTAGCAGAAGCTGAAAAATCTGCCCAGGAAGTTAATCAATACGGCGGAACTCTTGATTTTATTGGCTAAAAAAATTCTTACATATATAATTCAATAAATACCTATTTGAGCGTTTTAGAGATGTCTCTTTTTAATGGGGCGGATGATAGGACATTACTCAAACTCTTTAACAAAACTTTACAACCGATTTTATGTTCTTACAAACTAATATTACTTCATGTCGAAATAGAAAATTATATCAATGGGATTGAAAAATAGAAAAAGATAATTTATAATAAAAACACAGGGTGATAGTTTGTCAGACTATCGGGAACTCTGTAGAGGTCTAGCGGTTCTTATTCTTACGAGTAAGAGCCGTTTTTAATATGCACAAAATCAAAAAGATTAAAAATAAACTCAAATTGAAATCGCTCATATCCGCCTCCTTTCTAGTCACTGCTGTCCGGTAAAAAATAAGATTTGTAAGTCGGACATTAATTCGACAATAACTGTCATGCTGAACTCGTTTCAGCATCTTACCAGCCTGAAATTATACTTTTGAATTTGTAAGATCCTGAACAGCTTGAAAATCGGGGCTGTATGAATGAGAGGAGTAGGTAGATTTTACCCCGATTTTCTACGCTTTCAGGATGACAAAAACTTACAAGCCAACTTTTTATTTTATTGTCCGGTCGACTTTATTACAAGGGGAATAGCTTTTATTTGCTGCGTCTTGCTTTTTTATGCTCTTTTTTTTACCGGACAGTAGTGCCTTTCTAGTCGGGGCTAACCCGAGGTCTACAATGATATTGCCGGTTAGTTTCCTTTAGAAAAGAGTTCCTTTTACCCTGTGTTGAATTATTCAATGTTCAAATTGATTTATTTCTAAAAATCATTATACAATAAATTTGTTAATAAAAAGATGTGAAATCGATGGAATTACTATGAAATTCAATATTTGCAGCAAAAAAGCCCCCTCTGGGTCTATCCTTAAAAATGGGGCGCCTGATGGGATTCTCTTGCTCGGCGGCGTTAAACGAGTCTGCGTGTTTTGCTTCTGTATTTCTTACTTTCGCAAAACACTCCGCTCTCTGCCGCCTCGCGCTCGAACCTTTTTAAAGGCTGCGCCTTGATGGGTTCTCACCCTCATCATGCGCATTAAAAAACTCTCACTTTAGAGAGTTCTTAAAAATGGGGCGCCTGATGGGATTCGAACCCATGCATATCGGAACCACAATCCGAGGTCTTAACCGCTTGACGAC
>CALVBV010000068.1 GCA_944325815.1 Candidatus Gastranaerophilales bacterium | reverse complement strand
GCAGGAACTCAGAAGGTGGGCTAAAACACAAGGAGGACTGAGAGAAGAAAAAAGCAGTCTGCTCGTTTCTAAACTTAAAAATCTTGAAGAATACCAAAAAGCTAAAAATATTATGCTGTTTTATCCTATGAAAAACGAGGTTAACCTGCTTGCGCTTCTGGATGATAAGACCAAAAACTTTTTTCTGCCTAAAGTAAGCGGCGCAGAACTTCTCTGCTGTCCGTATTCAAAAGGCGACAGGCTTTGTCTATCCTGCTTTAAAACAAAAGAACCGTATACAGAGGCAGAAGATAAAAATAAAACAGACCTCGTTATAGTGCCGGCCCTCTGCTGCGACCGAAATAATTACCGGCTCGGATACGGCGGAGGCTTCTATGACAGGTTTTTGAAAGATTTTAAGGGAACAACGCTTGTATGTATTCCGGAAGAATTAATTGTCGAGACAGTTTATCCGGAAAAACACGATATTCCGGTTGATTTTGTTATTACAGCCTAAATATTAATAAACCTCTTGAACTCTTCCCAAAATCCCTTGAATCCGTACTTCCAGCTTTTTGAAATCCCTTTGTAGTAAGGCTCGTAGTCTGCAATAATATTTTTGGGCAAATCCTTTCCGGCGCATAAAGTCTGCGCAATCATTTCCAGATAATCATCCTGAGCCTCTCTGTATTCTATATCCATGTACCTTAAATCTTCATCAGCCTCGTAATGAACAAGCGCGTGGTATGCGCACTCAATATTCTTATCTTTTGTGTCCGGAAACATTGAAATAGCTTCTCTGACGCTTTTTCTTTCGGCAAGAACAGAGTAAATAAGTCTTCCTGCAAATTTTCTGTCATTTAAATTATCCATAATATATTAATAAGGGGTTTCTATCTTAAAGTCAAAATCAAGATTTTTAGGCCCGAAGTGTGCATCGTATTTTAACTGGGGCCCTTCAGACAGGTCAACTACGCCTTTTGGTTTTTCCTGTTGATTCTGTTCAATGCCTAAGTATTTTGCGAATCTTCTCTGTGACTTAATCATAGGTGCCTGCTGTTTAGTATTGCACGCGCTTAAAAAAACGCTTGCCAGCATGGCACACAAAATTGTAAGACATAGTTTTTTCATACAAACCTCGCAGACTTAGGCCATACTTGCATGCTAACATGCTTTTGAGCCTGGTTTCATCCTGCTAAAGAATGATTATTTAATCAGGCAGGCGGAAAAATGTCCGAGCGTTTTTTCAACCAAACGCGGCTCTTGAGTATCACAGATTCCCTGCTTAAAGTATTCACATCTCGGGTGGAATTTACAGCCGAAAATATTTTCCTGAATACTCGGCGGCGCACCTTCTATTGTCTTGAGTTTTAAGGCCGGATTTCTGGACGGAAGAGAGTTTAATAGAGCTGTTGAATAAGGATGAATAGGCTTTTTAAAAAAGTCTTTTGCAGCTGCCTGTTCTACTATATGACCGGCGTACATTACCGAGATATAATCCGCATAATTACTTACCAGCGCCAAATCATGGGAGATAAGAAGTATTGTTGTTCCAAAATCACGTTTGATTTCGTCTATCAAATCCATAATTTGTTTCTGAATAGTAACATCTAATGCCGTTGTCGGCTCGTCTGCAATAATGAGTTCTGCATTGCAGGCAAGAGCCATAGCTATAATTATTCTCTGCTTCATCCCGCCAGAGAACTCGTGAGGGTAAAAATCCAGTTTTTTATCTATTTCAGGAATCCTTACCATATCCATGACTTCGCGGGCTTTTCTGAGCGCCTGCCTTTCAGTAACGCTGCTATGCGCCTTTATTGCCTCTATAAGCTGATTCCCTATTGTATACAGCGGATTTAAGGATGTCATCGGATCCTGGGGAATAAGAGCTATTTTATTTCCGCGAAGCTCACGCATACTTCTTTCTTTATATTTAAGCAAATCCTCTCCGTTAAATAAGATTTCTCCGTTCCTTATTTCTGCAGATTTCGGAATAAGACGCATAACAGACATTGCAGTGAGGGTTTTTCCGCATCCGGATTCTCCTGCAAGTGCGTGCATAACACCTTTTTCCAGAGTTAAATTTACATCATAAAGCGCCTGATATGGACCAAAAAACAAGCTCAGATTTTTAATCTCTAATATATTCATAAACCCATTTTAAAGCCGTTGCTGCAAAAAGAAAATAAGTAAATAAGATGATTATTACAATAAACTGTCTATTGCTTTTTTGTAATCACAGCTTTTGTAAATATAACTTCCTGCAACAAGAGAATTTGCACCGAGTGACGTACATATTTTGGCCGTAAGATTATTGATACCGCCGTCAACTTGAATAATAAGGCCCTCAGGTGCCTGCTCTTTGATTTTAGGAATTTTCATTGCGCAGTCGTGCATAAATTCCTGACCGCCAAAGCCCGGCTCGACTGTCATTACAAGAACTAAGTCAACTTCATTAAGGTAAGGAAAAATCTCTTCCGGAGGTGTTTTAGGCTTAATAGAAATACCGGCTTTTACGCCTGAATTTTTAATTTTCGTTATTACACTTTTAACCTCTTCATCTCCTCTGCAGGCTTCGTAGTGGAAAGTTAAAATATCTGCGCCGGCCTGAGCAAATGGTTCTATATACTTTATAGGATTTTCTATCATCAAATGAGTATCAAGAACCAAATCCGTAACTTTTCTCAATGATTTAACCACAGGGATACCGATTGTAATATTCGGGACAAAATGACCGTCCATTACGTCAATATGAATCCAGCCGGCACCTGCTTCTTTGACCGATTGAATCTCTCTTTCCAGATTTGCAAAATCTGCGGATAATATTGATGGTGAAACTATTATTCCTGACATAAATTTAAACCTTGCTAGTATTTTAGCATACATGTTGTTATTTAAAAAGAAATAACATATAATAAAATACATAAGAAAGAAGGGTAAACAATGGACGAGGCAATAGCAATAAAAAACTACTTAAAAAAAATTCAAAGAACAATAATGTACGATGCAGAGTTTGTTTTTTTTAGCAAACGTTTTGTCAAAAGAGAAAAAATAGATGATTTGATGTGCTGTATTCTTGCAAAACTTCCCGAAAAATTTAAAAAATATTTAAAAGACGGCAAGATAAAAAAATATAATTCGGTAGTTACATTCTCTTTGCTGCATAGTGCCCTTACAAAACCATTTAAATTTAATAAGAATTTTTATGTAATTGACCCGAATTACATCAAGAGTACCATAGCACCGCTGCTAACTTCTATTGAGCGTGATATAAGAATGATGGAAAGTGATATCTAATCATAAATATGCGTTGACTTTTATACTTCGATTGTTGTACAATTTTGTTAACTATCATAGAAAAATTTGGAGTACAAGATGAATACACAGCAAGATGTTATATACGGTTTGATGAATGAACTCGAAGAGGCCTTGGATAAAGGATTTCCTCTTTTAGGATATTGTTTTACCGTAGTAAAAAAAGATACCGTAACAAACATCTTGGATAAATTATATGCAGCTCTTCCGGATGAGATAAAAGAGGCTCGCGCCCTTCTTAGGCGTAAAGATGAACTTCAATATGAGGCACAACAACGAGCAGAAAAAATCATTGCAGATGCTCAGGCTGAAGCAAACAGGCTTTTGAGCGAGTCTGATTTATTAAGAGCTGTACAAAGAGAAGCTGAAAAAATCAAAGAACAAGTTATCACAGATTGTGAAGATATTAAACGCAAAGCTCTGGACGATGCAGACTCAGTTCGTGTTCAGGCTTCTGATGAGGCAGAAAGAATCAAAGACGGCGCTACTGTATATGCCGAACAAGTACTCGTAAGCTTGGAACAGAACCTTGCGCAGCTTCAGGAAATCGTTAAAAACGGACAGCTGAATCTTGAAAGACGAAGAGCAGAAGCAGAAGGCCAGACTACCGGTATTTATGCCAATCAAAGACCGGAATTTGCACAAGATTTCAGAATGAATTAAAAAATATAAAACCGTAAAATTCCCGGGCTCAAGCTTTTATTTCCCCGCATGTATTTACAGAATGTGTGTACTTATTATCAATCAATCTTAAATTGATTGAAGTCAATCGGAACATTGTCGGAATTGAGTCTAGCAAGCGGTATGTCTTTATTTGAACCGTGGTAATCGCTTCCGCCCGTGATATATAAGTTATTTTCTGCGGCAAGCTTTGTGAGAATGCCGATTTCGTCTGCGGAATATCGTGAATAATAGCACTCAAGTCCTTCTATTCCGTATTTTAGCATCTCTTTAAGCCGGGGTATAAATTCCTGCCGGCTTAGATGAACCTCTCCTTCACCGCCGAGCGGATGCGCCCAGACAACAACTCCCCCGGCAGATTTTATCGCCTGAACAGCTTCATTTATATCAAATCTGGTATTTCCGGTTTTGCATCCGTCCAGATATTTTTTCATTGCATCAATATTGTTGTCTGCAAGGCCGCGGTTTACAAGAATGTTGGCAAGATGAGTCTTGACAACGCTTTTTCGAGAATAAAGCCACTCAAGTTCATTTTTTGTCAGAACAATATTCCAAACATTTTTGAGGTAGGCAATCCTTTTTTCAAGCTTTTCACGTCTTAATTTTTTTCCTTTTTCGATTAAATCATTCAAATTTTTATTATTAATGTTACAGTTATAGCCGAGAATATGGCATTTTATAGAGCCCGCAATGCAGGTAAGCTCTACTCCTTTGATAAATTTAATTCCTTCCGGAACAAAATTTTCCATTTCTTTGCATCCTTCAATTGTGTCATGATCTGTCAGTGCAAAAATATTGATTCCGGCATCTTTAATTTTTTGAGCAAGCTCTTTTACTGAGTCGCTTCCGTCTGAGCAATTGCTGTGTACATGCAAATCCGCTGTTGTCATTTTTATATCCGTTTTAAAATTATTGATGTATTAATCCCTCCGAACGCAAAATTGTTTGTCATGATATATCCGCAGTCAATTTTTCGTCCGCAGTCTTTGATATAATCCAAGTTTCCGCAGTTTTCATCTATGTTGTTAAGATTTAAAGTCGGCGCAAACCAGTTTTTGTTCATCATTTCAATTGATAAAATCGTTTCAATGGCACCGCAGGCACCAAGAGTATGCCCGGTGTAACTTTTTATTGAACTTATCGGGACTTTACTCCCCAAAACTTCTTCAGTTGCACAAGATTCTGCAATATCGCCGTTAACGGTTCCTGTGCCATGGGCGTTTACGTAGCCGATATTTTCCGGGCTCAAGCCTGCATCTGAAAGTGATAGACGCATAACTTCCGCCATTGTTTCTTTGTTGGGATTAGTAATATGTGTTCCGTCAGTATTTGTTGCAAATCCCGCTATTTCCGCATAAATTTTCGCACCGCGGGCTTTTGCGTAATCATAATCTTCAAGGATTAATGTTCCCGCGCCTTCTCCTATAACAAGCCCGTCGCGGTTTTTGTCAAATGGCGCAGGAGTGAGTTCCGGAGTATTATTTTTACAACTGGTTGCATATAATGTATCGAAAATTCCGACTTGTGTAGGGTGGATTTCTTCGGCGCCGCCTGCTATCATAACGGTCTGGTATCCGTTTTTAATTGTCTCGTATGCGTAACCTATAGACATTGAGCCGGAAGTACAGGCTGTAGAGGAGGGGATAAGGCGCCCTTTTGTCTGCAAATAAAGTGATATATTAACTGCTGTTGTTTGAGGCATCATTTTTATGTATGAACCGGAATTAAGCAATTTAACTTTTTTATCTATGCACATGGAATAAAAATCCAGTATTGCATCCAAAGAACCGGACGATGAACCGTAGCTTACACCGGTTTTTCCGTTTGTAATAATATCATCGCCTAAAAGGCCTGCATCTTTTAATGCCTCTTCTGCTGTTACAGAAGCCATTAAGGCAACATTGCCCATTGTTCTGCGGACTTTCCGGTTAAAATGATCCGGGATTTCAAAACCGTTCACAAAAGCGCCGAGAGACGTATTCAAGCGTTCGTACTCATCAAGTTTATCCCAGTGCTGAATACAATTTTTATAAACCTTTAGGCGTTCAAATGCTGAGGATACATCAGAGCCCAGCGGAGAGGCAAGAGCCATACCCGTAATTACAACTCTTTTCATATATACATTCCCCCGTTCACAGCGATTACCTGACCGGTAATATATCCGGCATCTTCACTCATAAGATAGTTAACCAGGCTGGCAACTTCTTTTGTTGTCCCCATACGCTTCAGCGGAATTTGTTTAATCACATCTTCCGGAATATCTTCGGTCATATCTGTTTTAATAACACCCGGGGCAATACAGTTTACTGTTATACGGCGTTTGGCAACTTCTCTTGAAAGGGCTTTTACCGCACCGATTAATCCGGCTTTAGAAGCACTGTAATTTACCTGCCCCTTGTTTCCGCATTGGCCGGAAATCGAGCTCATAACGACTATCCGTCCGTTTCTTGCCTGAATCATTGGAAGGCTCAGCGGTTTTAGGACATTATAAAATCCATCCAGATTTGTTCTTAAAACATCGTCCCAGTCATCTCCTTCCATGGCCGGAAACGGAATATCTCTTGCGATTCCGGCATTAAGTACAACTCCGTAATAGATTCCGTTTTTTTCTATATCATCAAGCAAAACCGATTCGGTTTCCTCTCTGTTTCCCGTATCAAAAGCCAGGCTTCGGACTTTTACGCCCAGATTGGCAATTTCTGTTTCAAGAGACTTTAAACGCCCGGCATCTTTAGAACAGTGCAGAACAATGTTATATCCGTTTCGGGCAAGATAAAGAGCTGTCTCTTTTCCGATTCCCCGGCTCGAGCCGGTTATTAAAACCTGCTTATTCATTTTTTATTAATTCCCTGATGTTTTTGCCCTGATATGCATTTACAGTGGCGCTTGCTATTTCTTCATTATTATTATCATATATTAAACAATCAAAAACCACAATTTCATCATCGCCGAAAACTTTATGAATTTTTACCAGATAAGATTTTCCGTCCTCAAAATAATCAGTAAGATTGTTATACAATCTTGTACCGAGAAGCAGGCCCGGTTTGGGCTCTTCACCCCCGCTTGAAAAATATGCGTAACATCCGATTGCCTGGGCCATAAATTCTATTCCCGCAAGAGAATTTATACCGCCCGGTTCATAAAAAACTTTTTGGGGCGTAACGTCGAATCTTGCAGTTAGTGTATTTTCTTCAAGATTAACTTCCAGAATATCGTCCAGAAGAATCATCGGAGGTTTGTGCGGAAGTATTTTTTCTAAATTATACATTTTTTGCCTTTCTGAGAATTATTGCCGTATTTGTTCCGCCAAACCCGAAAGAGGTGCTCAATACCGTATCAAGTTTATCAACCCGGGTTTGGCTGATGTTAATACCGGCAATATCAGGATCATAATCTCCGCTGTATTTGTGCGGGAATATTCTGCCGTCAAAAGATTCCAAAAGTTTGCAGCAGAGTGCGGTTTCAATGCTTCCTGCCGAGCCGAGGCAGTGGCCGGTAAGCGGTTTGGTTGAGCTTGCGGGGGTTTGGGCACCGAAAACGTCATATACTGCTTTTGCCTCCATCAAATCATTGGCTTTTGTGCCTGTTCCGTGAAGGTTAATATAATCAATGTCTTTTGCTTTCAGCCCTGCTTTTTCAAGAGCTTTTCGTATTGCTTTTACAGCTTCGCCTGCTTCCGGATCCGGAGTTGTGGAGTGATATGAATCGGTCGTTTCAGAAGTCGACAGAATCTCTATTCCGCCTGCATCTTTTTCTACAAAAAAGACAGCGGAAGCTTCGCCAAGGTTGATTCCGTGTCTGTGCCGGCCGAACGGATCGGAAGGTTCGCCGGATAAGATTTCCAAAGAATCAAATCCGAATATCGGGACTCTTGAAACTGCGTCTGTGCCTGCCACTATAACAGCTTTTGCTGTATCCGTTTCTAACAACCCTTCTGCGATAGTAAAAGCCTTAATTCCAGAAGAACAGGCCGTCGAAACCGACGTGATAAAATTTTTCAGGCCATATTTATAACGGATAAATTCTGCCGGATTGCTTATTTTTGCGTGCATTGGATTTTTTGTTGAGGCATACTCATCTACTCCGGTGTTTGTTGTTGCGCAGACAACCGCTATATTCTCTCTGCCGTATTTCAAAATCAGGGATTCTATATCCGGATTGCTGAGAGCTTTTAATAAAAGTCTGTTGCAGCGTATATTGTAATCCTCTTCATTAATTTCCGGAAGAGGAAATTCCGCTCTGCCAAGCCGGACGGATTTGCCCCGGATAATATCGTCAGAAATGCTGAAACAAGTGTCATTCCCGGCAATAGCGTTTTGAAAAATTGTATTGATATCGGAACCTAAATTACAAACGGCGTTGTATTTTGTTATTGTTGCACCCATAAGATTTATTGTATAATGCTTAACATGAAAAGACAAATTATTTATATAAGTAATTTTTCATTTATCAATTCGGAATCGGAAATTGATGTCAGCCAAATTCCGCCTCTTATAAGAAGAAAATTGAATCTTTTTGACAAAATCGCACTTACAACTCTTTGCAGGGCATATAAAGATGAAGCGGAGGAAATTATTTTTACTTCACAATACGGTGAGCGCTCAAGACTTGATACAATTATTGAGCAGTATACAACACAGAACGAAGTTTCGCCGGCTCAGTTTTCAGCTTCTGTACACAATTATATTGCAGGATTTTTCACATTGTATAAAAAACTCAATATCCCTTATTCCGCTCTCTCTGCCGGAAAAAATTCAATTTCTGCGGGAATTGTGAAATCCCTGGTTTCTGAATATGAGAATGTGTTGTTTTCTTATGCAGACGCAGTTGACGGAGTGAAAAGCGTTTCCTGTATTATATCTAAAACCGGAGGGGATATAAAATGTGTTGTCAGTTCTCCGGGAAAAGATACCGGGGAGTTTGAAGGTTTTATTGACTTTCTGGACGGGCGAAAAGATGTTTTTCAATCCTCTTTGTTGAAAATTGAAAGGGTTTAGATGAGAAGATTTTACCGCTCGGTTTTAACAACATTGCTTTTCGGACTCTTTGGCGCCGGCGCTTCGGTTATGAATTTTTGTATATTCCCAATTGCTAAAAGAGTTTTGAACTATGAAAAATATATGTTTTTTTGTTCGGATTTTATTTTTAAGATTTGGAGATTTTTTACCAGGCTGCTTATTTTATTAGGAATTATTAAACTTGATATTAAAAATAAAGAAATTATCGAAAATATAAAAAATAAAATAATTGTATCAACACACCCGAGTTTTATTGATATAGTAATATTGATGAGCATAATCCCGCGAACAACGTGTTTTGCCAAACAAGAACTGGCACATAACCCGTTGATGAAGAATATAATAAAAAGTATTTTTATAACAAACGATGTTGAGGTAGAGGATTTAAAACGAGAAACAAAAAAAATGCTTGATTTGGGGTTTAATGTAATAATTTTTCCGGCAGGCAGAAGGCACAGGCGTGATGAAAATATAAAAGTTAAAAAAGGGGCGTCACTAATAGCGCTTAACGCCGGAAAGAATATTGTTCCGGTAAGAATGTATTCAAGCGAAGATTTTTTGTTTATTAACCAGCCGTTTTATTCCGCAGGGGAAAATACGGTTGTGTTTGATATTGAAGCAGGTGAAGAAATTGATATTTCATCATTTATAAATGAGGGCGAAATTCTTGCAAAGAAGCATATTACAGACAGAATAAAAAAAGCATTGTTAATTTTTGGTTAAGAAAACAAACTTTCCTTAAATACCGAGTAATAATATAAGTGTAGAAAGTAACAGGTATTAAATATGAAAGGAGAACATCATGAAATTCTTAATTAAAAAATCACCGGATGGGTTCATAAAATCCGTAAATGATGAAATCAGTTCTATTTTAAACAGAAACTTTGACAGCTTTTTCCCCGAATATATATACAACGAGGAAGATGTAGATAAATACGCAATGCCGGTAGAACTTCACGAAAAAGATGACGAATACAGTGTTAAAGCAGAGCTTCCGGGTGTTAAGAAAGAAGATTTGGATATTGATATCGACAAGAATCATATCACGATTAATGCGAAAAAAGAAGAAGAACACAAGGAAGACACAAAAGGCTACAGAAAATCCGAGTTCAAATATGGTGAATTTTCAAGAACGGTTTACTTCCCTCAAGATATTGATGTTGAAAAAACTACAGCAAAACTTGAACACGGTATATTGTCTATAAAAGCCCCGAAGGTATCGGCAGAAGGCGGTAATACAAAGAAATTGACAGTTAATTAGCGGGTATACAGATTAAACAAACAGGGTCGGCTTAGGCATCTAAGCCGACCCTTTAGCTTTCTGCCATTATTTTGGCACGCAAGCGCCACAGCAATCTTTGGGGTGTGGGGGGTGAGTTTAGGAAGTTACTAGGTGACGCGTGAGGCGTGAGGAGTGAAGGGTGCGTTAATAAAGTGACCAGGTGATCAAGTGAACAAGTGATCAATAATTTATAACTTCTCCTAAACTTCTAAACTTCTAAACCAAAACAGACCCCTCTCCCCGGCCCTCTCCCACAGAGGGGCGAGGGAACTGCCACAGCGGGTGTTTAGTATACCCTCCCC